>NZ_JBITHZ010000019.1:0-212301 GCF_044458585.1 Nonomuraea sp. NPDC050451 | reverse complement strand
TCGAGATCGCTTATCCGGGAAGGATCAAGTAAATCAGATAAAGAGCACTCTTCGTTACTCAGAGTAGGACTTTACACACTTCAGGTGACAAGCTCCATACCACCATGCCCTCGCACGACCGCCATGGAGGCAGGGCGGCCTGCACCGCTTCCCCAGGCACACCGAGACGACAAATCAGCGCAAACGGCAAGCTCCCCCCACAGCGAGCCACCGTGAGGCAGCGTCACGGCGTCCCAGCGGCGCAAGGAGACAGAGGCCTCCAGAGGACGAGCAATCCAGCAAGACCGCGATGCGACGGGACGACAAAAGGCGGGCCAGTCGGGACGCGAGATGCCAATGCGGCAAGACGGTGGCGCAGTTGTAGGACAGCGGCCCGTTACTCCCCATCGCCAGCCCGCAACCGCGCTGGCTGTCCGAGGCTCGCTGTCCCACGGATCACGCGTCACAGTCCAGAGTCCAGCGCCGCCATGATCCCGCCGATGCATCCGCCAGCGACGGCGGTCACTGTGCCGCAGTCCCGTCCCACCGCCCCGCCGCTACCCCACCGCCTCGCTGCCTCGCCGCCTCACGATGCGCCGACGCGTCCGTCCCTCCACGACCGCTCTTCTAGCGGGCTGCCGACCACCAGCACCACTGGCGTCAACCAGCGGCACCTAAGCGCGCCATGGATGGAAGAAGGCGCCCCCCGATCACCGCCGCCCTGAAGCCGCGACTTCTAAGCGCCCGGCCCCGCGGACGAAGGGGCCCACGATCCCGTCGTTCTACAGTCGCCTCGGCGTCTCGAGGTTATGACGATGCGGCGATGCGGTGGGAACCTCACGTCGAGCGGAGATGCCCACTGGCCCGATGCCGCGCTGTGGCAAGGAGACAAGGCAGCGAGGCGGCGGGCGGCGGGACGGCGAAGCAGCAAGGCGGTGGGACGGCGAAAGCACCGAAGCGGCGAGGCGGTGAGGCGGTGAGACGGCGAGGCGTGGCGAGGCGGCGAGACGGCGGGGCGGCGGGACGGCGGGACGGCGGGGCAGCGGGACGGCGAGGCGGCGGGGCAGCGGGACGGCGAGGCGGCGGGGCAGCGGGACGGCGAGGCGGCGGGGCAGCGGGACGGCAGGGCAGCGGGACGGCGGGACGGCGGGGCAGCGGGACGGCGAGGCGGCGGGGCAGCGGGACGGCAGGGCAGCGGGACGGCGAGGCGGGGAGACCGCGGGGCAGCGGGACGGCGAGGCGGCGGGGCAGCGGGACGGCGAGGCGGCGGGGCAGCGGGACGGCGAGGCGGCGGGGCAGCGGGACGGCGAGGCGGCGGGGCAGCGGGACGGTGGTCGGGCGCGGCGAGGGGCCCTCGGTCGTGGCGTCGGATCGTGTGATGGGGGCGATTGGCTCGAGCGTGAGAGGGGCTCAAGCCAGTCGTTGGGTTGGTTTGTGATCGTGTCGGTGTAAATAGAACCCGGGTGGTGTGTGGCGAGGGGGCGCCCCGTCGCGCGCACGACGGTAACCTCTCCTGGAGTGACCGGAATCGGCCGGGTGATGAGGAGACGCAGTGAGTCAGCAGCGGCGGGGATTGGGCAAGGGGCTCGGGGCGCTCATCCCGACCGGTCCCATCGTTGACGGAACGGGAACGGTGTCTCCCCCGTCGAACGGTTCAACGGGGGAGACCGGCCCAAGGCCGATCGCTGGAGCGTACTTCAAGGAGGTCGCGCTGGACGCGATCGTCCCCAACCCGCGCCAGCCGCGTGAGATCTTCGACGGAGAGCGCCTCGATGAGTTGGCGGCGTCCATCCGGGAGGTCGGTCTCCTCCAGCCGATCGTGGTCCGATCGGTCGGTGGTGGTCAGTACGAGCTGATCATGGGGGAGCGGCGCTGGCGGGCGTGCCAGCAGGTCGGCTTGGACCCGGTCCCGGCGATCGTCCGCAACACGCAGGACACCGATCTCCTCCGGGACGCCTTGATCGAGAACCTTCAGCGCGAGCAGCTGAACGCTCTTGAAGAGGCCGCCGCCTATCAGCAACTCCTCGACGACTTTCAGGCGACGCACGATCAGTTGGCGCAGAAGGTCGGCCGCTCTCGCTCCCACATCACCAACACCCTCCGCCTCTTGAACCTCCCTCCCGAGGTTCAGCAGAAGGTGGCCGCCGGGGTCATCAGCGCCGGCCACGCTCGAGCTCTCCTTGGCCTCCCCAGCGCTGAAGAGCAGATCGAACTGGCCAAGCGAATCGTGGCGGAGCTCCTGTCGGTCCGGGCGGTTGAGGAGATCGTCGCGATGGGCAGCGCCAAGGCCGCCACGAAGCCCGCGCGCGAGCGCCAGGCACCCAAGCCCACCGCCCCCGGTCTGACCCACCTCGCCGACCGCCTCTCGGACCACTTCGAGACCAAGGTGAAGGTGGATCTGGGTCGCCGCAAGGGACGCATCGTCGTTGAGTTCGCCACGATCGACGACCTTGAGCGAATCATCGGCACCATGGCGCCGGAAGCTGTCCGCGCGATGCGGGAGTCCGAAGACTGACGCTGTTACGTGAAACCGACGCCAAGCTCCGCTCCCGGACGGTCGATGTTTCACGTGAGACCGTAGTCGCCAGCCCATCGCTCCCGCCACTTTCGTCCTCCCGCGCAGGCGTCGCGGCAGTGGCGAACGATGAACGGCCGCCGCCTCCGGTTCAGGTTCGGTGGCTCACATGAACCGTCGCCGCCGGTTCTTCGGGCCGCTGTTTCACGTGAAACCGACGCCAAGCCCCGGCTCCGGACGGTCGATGTTTCACGTGAAACGAGGTGCTTGGCCGAGAGATCTGCTTTGGTAGGTCGTCTTGTGGGCGACGCTCTTGGGTCGAGTGGTTCTTGGGGAGCGTTTCACGTGAAACATGGAACTGCGTCGCGAGGTCGAGAGGGCGGCGTGTTTCACGTGAAACAGCGGACAGCGTGGGCGCGAGACTACGCGGCGGCGGCCTTCCGGAGGTCGTCGAGGAAGTCGTCCACGTTCTCCGGCGTCGTGTCGAAGGCGGTCATCCAGCGGACGATGCTGGCGCGCTCGTCCCAGTAGTGGAACAGATAGCGTCCACTGAGGGTCTTCGCGACGGCGGGCGGGATGACGGCGAAGATGGCGTTGGATTGGACCGGGTACGCCAACGACACGCCGGGCACATCCGTCAGGCCGTCCGCCAGCCGGGCGGCCATCTTGTTGGCATGAGAAGCGTTCTCGCGCCACAGGTCGTCCGTCAGAAGTGCTGAAAGCTGGGCCGAGATGAAGCGCATCTTCGAGGCGAGTTGCAGTGACTGGCGGCGGAGGAACGGCACAGCGGACGCGAGTGAGGAGTCGAGGACGACGACCGCCTCGGCCGCCAGCGCGCCGTTCTTGGTGCCACCGAAGCTGAAAACGTCCACACCGACGTCCATCGTGATGGCCTTCAGGTCGCAGTCGAGGTGGGCGGCGGCGTTCGCGAGTCTGGCGCCGTCCACATGGAGCCGTAGACCCGACTCGTGTGCCGCCTCCGCCACGGCGGCGATCTCGGTGGGGGAGTAGCAGGTGCCGAGCTCCGTGACTTGGGAGATGGAGACCACCGTGGGTTGGGACTCGTGGGGGTTGCCGATCCCGCCCAGGCGGGACTTGATGTCTTCCGGGCGGAGCTTGCCGTCCTCGGTGGAGATCGTCATCAGCTTGACGCCAAGGAGACGTTCCGAGGCTCCAGCTTCGTGCGTGGCGATGTGGGCGCTGTCGGCGCAGAGGATCGCGTCATAGCGGCCGAGCATGAGGGCCAGCCCGACCATGTTGGCGCCCGCACCGTTGAGCACCGGGAAGCCCTCGGCACCCGCGCCGAACACTTCCTTGGCCTTTTCCTCGAACGCCGAGGTCCAACTGTCGCCGCCGTAGGCGGGCGCGTCTCCGTGGTTGGCTGAGGCGATGGCTTCGAGGATGGTCGGGTGCACGCCAGCGTGGTTGTCGCTGGCGAAGCTCTTGGGGTACATCGAATCGATCAGCACACGGTAAGGCTACTTAGCTGCCCTCTGTCCGGTGCTCGGGCATCCCGTCTATCGGTTCCGTCCCGCAGGGGTTGCGGATCCGGTGGAGGTTGGTCCCCGCGTTCGTTGTTCAGCGCGTTCTTGAATGGACGGGTGCTGGGCCGGTGGGCGGGTGATGAATGAGTGAGGTGTCGCTTAGACATCGGAGGCGCCGGCAGGCGCGCGCTCTGCCCCTGCATGGTGTCCGCGATGGCTCAGGGCGTGAAGGTGGGGTTGGCGGCGCTTGGTGCTTCGCTTCGGATAGCGTCGCGCCGCGGCTGCCCTTTTCGGAAGGAAACCCGATCTGAGTCGCGTGCTGCCTAAAGGACTCAGCCACGCTGCCGGACACAGACCCTGGAACTGGCGATGCTGTCGGATGGTCACCTCAGAGTTGGCTGTGGTGACGGTCGTTCGTCTTCTGGGGGTGGTCGTGCTAGCCGGTCGCTCACGTCTGAGTTGGTTGTGGTGTCGGATGTCCGTTTCTGGGTTGGCTGCCGTGCTGACTGTTCGCGCCGGGGGTCGCGCTGGCGGTTGCCCGCGTCCGGGTTGGCGGTGGTGCCGGATGTCATCTGTGCGTCGGCTGCGGTGATGTCCGTCTCTGCGTTAGCTGTGGTGCAGATTGTTCGCGCCAAGGGGCGGTCGTACTGGCGGTTGTCCGCGGCCGGGTTGCCGCGGGTGTCTCATGCCATCTGTGTGTTGGCTGTGGTGTTGAGCGTTCGCTGGGCGGCGTGCTGTCGGGTGCTTGCGGTGCGTTGGTCGCGCTGCTCCGGGCTCGTTTCCGAGTGTGGTTGTTGCTGGTTGTTCGCCGCCGGGGTCGCCCGTCCTCGAGTTGGCTTGCCGTTGGGCGCTTGCTTCCGGGGTGGTCGCTCGTGCTCCAGTTGGCTTGCCGTTGGGCGCTCGCTTCCGCCGGTCTTCGACTTCGGCTTTCGGAAGGACTGCGGGGGGCGGGCGCGGACTCGAGCTGATTTCTGAGTTGGACGATGGGGCGCTCGTGGTGAATGGGAGCGCAGGTGCAGTTACGAGTGGGGTGGCGCGCCTGGGAGTATGGGGCAGGCGCGCGCTTACGAGTCGGCTGTTGAGGAGGTGGGGGTCAGGAGTGGGCGCGGGTGGCGGCGTTTTGGAGGAGGGTGCGGCAGAGGTCGCCCAGGTCTTGGCCGGCGGCTTCGGCGGCCATCGGGAGGAGAGAAGTCTCCGTCATTCCTGGGGCCACGTTGACTTCCAGGAAGTGCGGGATGCCGTCGGCGTCGACGATCAGGTCCGTACGGGAGATGTCGCGGAGGCCGAGGGCCGTGTGGGCGATCACCGCGGTCTCGGCGCACGCTGCGGCAGCCTGGGCGGAGAGACGGGCAGGGGCGAAGAACTCGGTGTGTCCGGCCGTGTAGCGAGCCGCGTAGTCGTAGACGCCCTCGTCCGGGACGATCTCCACGGCGGGCAGTGCTTCCGGGCCGTTGCCGAGGTCTACGACGGAGACCGCCACCTCCACGCCCTCCACGTACCGCTCGATCAGCGCCGTGTCGCCATACGCGAAGCAGCCGACCATCGCGGCGGGGAGTTCCTCTGCCGTGCGGACGATCGAGGCGCCCAGCGCTGAGCCGCCCCGGGCGGGCTTGACGAAGAGAGGCAGGCCGAGGCGCTCAATGATGCGCCCCAGCACCACCGTGGCGCCGAGGTCGTGGAACGTCTCCTTCGGCAGTGTGACGGACTGCGGCGTCTGCAGGCCGACCGAGCGCACGACGGCCTTGGCCGTGGGCTTGTCGAAGGCCACCCGGCACGCGTCCGGGTCGGCGCCCACGTACGGGACGTTGAGAAGCTCGAGGACAGAACGGATCGCGCCGTCCTCGCCCGCGCCGCCGTGGAGGGTCACGAAGACCGCGTCCGGCGGGTCCGCGAGGATGGAGGGCACGAGGGACGCGTCGGTGTCGCGGGCCTCCACGTCGACGCCCGCCGCACGCAGCACCTCGCTGACTCGGCGACCGGAGCGCAGGGACACCTCTCGCTCATAGGAGAGACCTCCGGCCAGCACGAGCACGTGGCCCAGATCGCTCATTACATCTCCTCCGCTGATCGCACGCGCCGCTGTCCAACCGTACCGCCAAGCTGCCGAGGCCCGGCACGCCACCAGCACTTGGCGCGCCCGGATGGTGCTGCGCCCGGATGGTGCTGCGCCCCAATCATGCTGTGGCTGGATCACGCCGCGACTGGATCACGCCCGGCATGCTCGCCGACGCCGCTACGGGACAGGGGTCTTGCGGGGCCCGGGCTGGCGGTCGGTGTCGGGTGCGTTAGGGAGCTGGGTGGTGGCGGTGCTTTGGGAAGGGTTTGGGGTCAGATCCAGAGCACCGTTTTTGGGGTGGGCGGCGATGGTGCATGAATGGGGCAGGTCGGGGGTGAGAGCGCCCGGAAGGGACGGAGGCCGACGGTGGTGGGACGGGCTCCGGGAAGGCGCGGGTGGGGGAGGGGCTGGGGACGGTGGTCGGGGAGGGAAGCCGGGCTAAGGCTGCGGCGATGTCCATGAGAGTGCGAGGGCGGGGAGTGGCAGTTCACGGGTGGGCGTAAGGCCGGGCTGGTGGCGGCGCGCGGTTGGGCGCGGGGCCAGGCGGATGGCGGCGCGGGTGTCCGCACGATCGGGGGCTGGTGGACGCGAGGGCAGGGGGCGGTGACAGGAAGGGGGAAGGCCAAGGGGGCGTGGATTTTGCTGGGGTGGGGCCCAAGGGGTGGCTGTGTCTGGAGACGGTGGGTGGGGCAGGGCCGCGGTACCTGGTTCGGCGAAGGGCAAAAGCGTGGCGTTTTGCCGGGGTGGGGTCCACGGGATGGGTGCGCCCCGGAAAACGGGGCGGGTGACGCAGGGCTGCGGTGGCGGGGGAAGCTGAATGCCAAAAGGGCGCGGTGCTCTGTTGGGTTGTGGGTGCGGCCGTAGTGGCTAGGCCCAGAGAGCGGGGTGGGCTGGGCCAGGAGATGGCTGGGGCCTGAAGAGGGCGAGCGGGGTGGGCGGGGCCAGGGGATGGCTGGGGTCTGAAGAGGGCGAGCGGGTGGGGCAGGGGATGGCTGAGTCGGGAGGGGAGCTCAGTGGGATGAAAGGTGGGGCTGACGGAGTGGTGAGGCGGGGCAGCCCTTGATGGCGATGAGGGGTTGGCCACCACGAGGCCGGGCCTTGGTGAGAGGGCTCGGTTGCATGCGGGGGGCCGGCCGGGCGGTGAGGCAGCGCCGGCCCCCGTGGTGATGGCGGTTAGGTCAGGGCGGGGGCTGGCCCTAGTGGTGGTGGCGGCTAGACCCGGTCAGCCCCGTGGTGATGGTGGTTAGGCCTGGTTGGGGTTAGTCCCGGTGGTGATGGTGGTTTGACCTGGTTGGGCCGGCCCCGTTAAGGAAGGTGGTTAGGCCAGGTCGGGGCCGGGGGTGTCGACGCCCTGGTGGTCGCGGGCCGAGCTGGTGCCGAACGTGTCCCGAAGCTGCATCTCCTGGTCGATCACGCCGGCCAGCCGCCGCACCCCCTCCCGGATCCGGTCCGGCTCAGGGAAGCAGTACGAGAGCCGCATGTGCCGTGCCCCGCTCCCGTCCGAGAAGAACCCGGTCCCCGGTACGAACGCCACCCGCTCGGCCACCGCCCGCGGCAGGATGGCCTTCGAGTCGAGCCCCTCGGGAAGGGTCGCCCACACGAAAAAGCCGCCCGCGGGTCGGGTCCAGGTGACCTCGGGCGGCATCAGGGATTCGAGCGCGTCCAGGAGCGCGTCGCGGCGCTCGCGGTAGAGCTCCCTGAACGTTTTGATCTGCTCCCGCCACGGCTGCGTGGTGAGGTACTGGCCCACGGCGAGCTGGGTGAACGAGGAGTGCGACAGCACAGCCGACTCCATGGCCAGCACGAGTTTGTCGCGGATGGCGTGCGGCGCCAGCGCCCAGCCGACGCGGAAGCCCGGGGCGAGCGTCTTGGAGAACGACCCCAGGTAGACCACGCCGTCCGGGTTGTCGGCCCGCAGGGCGCGCATGGGCTCCCCGTCGAAGCCGAGCAGTCCGTACGGGTTGTCCTCGATGATCAGAACCCCGGCCCGCTGGCAGATGTCGAGCACCTGCTGCCGCCGGGCGATGTTCAGGGTGACACCGCCCGGGTTGTGGAAGGTCGGGATCGTGTAGAGGAACTTGATGGGCGCCCCGGCCGTCTCCAGCGCGTAGATGGTCTGGGCCAGGGATTCGGGCACGATGCCCTGATCGTCCATGGCGATGTGCACGACCTTGGCCTGATAGGCGGCGAACGTACCCAGCGCGCCCACGTACGAGGGCCCCTCGGCGAGCACCACGTCGCCCGGGTCGATGAAGATCCGGGTGATCAGGTCGAGGGCCTGTTGCGAACCGACGGTGACGACCACGTCGTCCGCCCCGGCGTGGATCCCCTCCAGCCGCATGACCTCGCAGATCTGCTCACGCAGATGCGGGTCGCCCTGGCCGGAACCGTACTGCAGCGCGACGGGGCCGCGCTTGGTGACGAGGTCGGAGACCAGCTCGCCGACCATGTCGAGGGGAAGAGCCGTGACGTACGGCATGCCGCCCGCGAGCGAGACCACCTCGGGCCTCGACGCGACGGCGAAAAGAGCTCGGATCTCGGAGGCGACCATCCCGGTAGCTCGCGCGGCGTACCGATCGACGTAAGCGTCGATGCGCGACCCTTGGGTCGCGGGTGTCTGACCGTGATCCAGCTCTCCTGTCACGGCCCACCTCCTAGGTGTCATATCGGACTGAAATACCAGATTACGCTAACCGGACATGTCGCCCGTGACGGGCTCGACCGTCGTGGTGTCCGCTGGCGGTATCTTCACTGGGCTACGATGCCACCTGTGGACGCGGTTTTCGCGCGCTTTTCCGGGTCAACGACAGGGGGCCGTAGTTGTCGCGCCGGCTGGTCAACATAACCCTGGACAATCTTGAAGATCTGCCCCATCGCTGCAGGCGGTGCGTGTTCTGGGAGCTTGACCCCATGAGCGGGGAGCGGGCGGTCCGGTCGGGGGATCCGGGGCTGGAGAAGGAGGCCTGGATCTCCGGCACGCTGCTCGAGTGGGGCAGTTGCGGGAAAATCGCCTATGTCGACGGGGTGCCTGCCGGGTTCGTGCTCTACAGCCCGCCGCTCTACAGCCCCCGGTCCGTGGCCTTCCCCACCTCTCCGGTCAGCGCCGACGCCGTGCTGCTGATGACCGCGCACATCATTCCGGAGTTCTCGGGTGGCGGGCTGGGGCGGATGCTGATCCAGGGCGTGGCCAAAGACCTGACCAGGCGCGGCGTGAAAGCCATTGAAGCTTTTGGCGACCTCAAGTGGGAAGAGCCTAGTTGCGTAGTTCCGGCGGAATACTTCCTTTCTGTGGGGTTTAAGACGGTTCGTCCGCATTTGCGTTTTCCGCGGCTTCGGCTGGAGCTCAAGACCGCCGTTTCGTGGCGTGAGGACGTCGAGGTGGCTTTGGAGCGGCTCCTGGGCTCCATGAGTCCGGAACGGGCGCTACGTCCCGTCTGACGACCGCACAGGGCCGTACAAGCGGCCGCACGGGGCCGTACAAGACCAGGAGAACGCGAAAGCCCCCCGCCAGAGGCGGGGGGCCGGGCGCGCGCCGCGGGAGAGCGGGCTAGATGATGCCGTCGAGCTCGCGCAGCAGCATCGCCTTCGGCTTGGCGCCGATGATCTGCTTCACGACCTCGCCGTTCTTGTAGACGTTCATCGTGGGGATCTGGAGCACACCGTACTGGCGCGGAACGTCGGGGTTCTCGTCAATGTTGAGCTTGACGATCTCCAGCTTGTCGCCGTGCTCGTTGGCGATCTCCTGCAGGATGGGGGCGACCTGACGGCACGGCCCGCACCACTCGGCCCAGAAATCGACCAGCACGGGCTTGTCGCTCTTGAGGACGTCGGCTTCGAAAGAGGCGTCGGTGACAGCCTTCACGGTGCGCTCCTTACTCACTTCTCGTTGTTCGCCAGCCAGCGCTCGGAGTCGAGCGAGGCCGAGCAGCCGGTGCCGGCGGCGGTGATGGCCTGACGGTAGGTGTGGTCGACAACGTCTCCCGCGGCGAACACACCGTCGATGTTGGTCGCCGTGGACGGCGAGGCCACCTTGATGTAACCGTCCTCGTCGAGGTCGATCTGCCCCTTGACCAGGTCGGTCCGCGGGTCGTGCCCGATCGCGATGAACAACGCGTCGGTGGCCAGCTCGCATTCCTCGCCGGTCTTGACGTTACGCAGCCGCACGGCCTCGACGTGGGTGTCGCCGAGCACGTCGACGACCTCGGAGTCCCAGACGAACCGGATCTTGTCGTTCGCGAGCGCCCGCTCCTGCATGATCTTGCTGGCGCGCAGCTCGTCGCGGCGGTGCACCACCGTCACCATGCGGCCGAACCTGGTGAGGAACGTGGCCTCCTCCATCGCCGTGTCGCCGCCGCCGACGACCACGATGTCCTTGTTGCGGAAGAAGAAGCCGTCACAGGTCGCACACCAGGACACGCCATGCCCGGACAGGCGCTTCTCGTTCTCCAGGCCGAGCTCGCGGTAGCCGGAGCCCATCGTCAGGATGACCGACTTGGCGTAGTAGGTGTCGGTGTGGGTCTTGACGACCTTGGGGTTCGCCTCCAGGTCCACCTCGACCACGTCGTCGGTGACCAGCTCGGCGCCGAACCGCTCGGCCTGCTTGCGCAGGTTGTCCATGAGGTCGGGGCCCATGATGCCGTCGGGGAAACCCGGGAAGTTCTCCACGTCGGTGGTGTTCATGAGGGCACCACCGGCTGTCACGGAGCCCTCGAAGACCAGCGGCTTGAGCTCGGCGCGCGCGGAGTAGACGGCCGCGGTGTAGCCAGCTGGGCCGGATCCAATAATGATCACGTTACGAACGTCGCTCAACGCTCCACGCCTTCCTCGTCTGCTGTTGCACCGGCGTCAACAGATCCTAGGCCGCCCTGATTCCCTGCCCTACACACAACGCTCACACAAAGCGAAAGAGCCCGCCGAGGCGGGCTCTGACGCGTAGGTCCTTTACCAGCGGCCCAGTGTGGGCTTACGCAGGTTCTTGCAGTTGAACGGGTCGACGATGTCGATGCGCAGCCTCTGGCTGGCCTTGTCCTTCCACGAGGCCACGATCAGGGCCTCCTGGCCGTTGTACTGGCCCTGGTCGACCGCGTACGCCGGCAGCCTGGAGCGGCTCGAGACCCGCTTCACGCACTTGTCGACCTTGCCGTCGTCGTCGGAGCCGCCGCCCACCATGCGCTGGAAGCCGAACATGCCTTCGAGCGGCTGGCGCAGGTCCTGGTCGCTGTAGTTGTGACCGCTGTCGGTCAGCCCGTAGGACCTGGCCATCGTGGGGACCTTGGCCGGGGACGAGGGGACCGCGGAGGTCTCGGTGACGCCACCGGCCATCACCTCGACGCCGCTGCCTCCGCCTCCGCCGCTCGCGAGCAGGCCGGTCGAGGCCACCGCGGTGCCCACCACGGCGACCGCCGCCGCGGCCGCGATCGCGGGCATCGCCCACCGGCGTCTGCGAGAGGGCCTGGCCGGGACGATCGTGCCGTCGTCGGAGACGACTCCCAGGCGTACCGGCTCGGGGGCCGCCTCAGCGGCCACCTCGACCGGTCGTTCCCACGGGGCGTCCCGCATGAGCTCGTCCCAGTCGGGAGTCTCCACGAGGCCGACACCTCCCCGCCGGGACTCCGCCTCGGCGGCCAAGGCCTTGTCGATGCGCAGTGCGACGCCCATCGGCATGGCCGGTGTGGGGGTCGCCGCGAGCACCTCGCGAACCGCCGCCAGGTCGGCCAGTAGCTCCCCGCATGGGTCACAGACCGCGAGATGCTCGCGGACCCGGCGCGCCGTGTCGACGTCTAGGAGACCCTCGGCCAGCTCGGCCAGGATTTCCAGATCGTAGTGCGTATCACCCGTCACGAAGTTCTGCTCCCTTCGCGGATGAGACGCGATTGAGGTCCGATCGGTTCCGCAGATGGGAAAGAATTGGGGCAAGTTTCGCGCGCCCTCGAGCGCACCGGCTCTTGACCGTGCCGCTCGGCACCTGGAGCACCTGAGCTGCGTCTTCGACCGAATAACCCATCATGTCGACGAGGACGAGAGCCGCCCGCTGGTCGCTGGGCAGGAGTTTCAACGCGGCCGAAACCTCCATGGAGACTTCGCGTTCGACGGTCTGGTCAGGCAGGGGGGTCTCGCGTTCAGCGGCCTCGATCAGCTCGTCGTCGGCGACGGGCCTGACCGATTTACGGCGCATCCTGTCGAGGCAGGCGTTGACCACGATCCGGTGGAGCCAGGTCGTGACGGCCGCCTCGCCGCGAAACGTGGAGGCCTTGCGATATGCGGAGACGAAGGCATCCTGCACGGCGTCGGCGGCCTCGTCGGGGTCACCGAGCGTACGCAGGGCGACCGCCCACATGCGGTCGCGGTGCCGTTTGACGATTTCGCTGAAGGCGTGTGGATCCCCGTTGATGTGCGCGGTCAGCAGCTCGGCGTCTGTAACCGCCGGCCGCTCCGCTGCTGAGGGTGTCTCGGGTGGGGAGTTCACAAGAGGGATTCCTGGTTATGCCGATCCGGGAGAGTGCACCACTACCTCATAGATGGTGCCATGAAACTCGCCCCCATCCATCGGAACCCGGGTAAACCAGATCAAAACGTACTGTCCAGTTGCCGGTTGATCAGGGGTAAGAGTGGTCTTGCCCGCGGCGTTCTTCTCGGTCGCCACCGTCTTCAGCGAGGAAAGATCGGGCGAGTCGCCCACCTTGAGCTCGACGGTCGCGCCGGGAGCATCGGACAGCGTAGCGACCACGTCGCTGATCTGCATGGACTTGCCCATGTCGAGCAGCAGGCCGACGCCCTTCTTGAGATTACCCAGGTCGGCGCTGGTGTAGCGCTCCGTCTTCCACAGGGTGCCGGGCTTGCCGTCGATGGCCAGGTCGGCCATTTCGGGCTTCTCGTTGTTGTCGCCGAGCGGGTCGAAGCCCTGGGCCTTCTTCGGCTTGACGACCTGGGCCTCGGCCGAGGCGGACGTGGAGGTGCTCGGGCTGGAGCCCGACGCCTCGGGCTTGGTCGGGCTGCCCAGGCTGCGGCCGATCGTCCAGGCGCCGACGCCGACGGCCGCGATGACGAGCAGCACGACCAGCGTCATCAGCACGCGGTTGAGCGTGCTGCCGCCGCCCGAGGGGCGGCGCGGCGGCGGGGGCGGGCTCGGCGGGACGGTGAGCTGCTGGCGGTGGACGAGGTCCAGGCCCTCGGTGTGGGAGGCGGAGGCCACCGCGGGGGTCGAGGGGTAGGCGATCGGGATCGGCATGGGCCTGGCCACGCCGGACAGCGCCTCGGCCACGTCGGACGGGCTGGCCAGCGCGCCCTGGCCCCTGCGGGACTCGGGCAGGCACGCGCGCACGGTCACCGTGTCGAGGTAGCTCGGCACGCCGGCGGTGACCTGGCGGGGCGTGCAGAAGTGGCCGTCGGTCATGGGGGCCGCGGGCAGGCCGCCCTCTTCCTCGTCGCCCGGCCAGTGGCCGGTCAGCCCGGCGTACAGCAGCCGGCCCAGCCCCTCGGCGTCGTCGAGCGCAGGCTGGTCGGTGGTGAGCCCGGACAGGGCCGCGTCGACGGCCACGCCGAGCACCTTGACCGTGTTGCCCGTCGTCCACACCAGGTGGGCGGGGCGCAGGCACAGGTGGTAGAGCTGCGCCTCATGGGCGTGCGCGAGCGCCTCGGCGGCCTCGGCCACCAGCCCCGCGGCGCGTTCGGGCTCCAGCGGGCCGGAGGCGAGCAGGTCGGTCAGCGACTCGCCGGTGACCCACTCGCTGACGACGTAGGCGGCCTTGTCGTCCTCCGCGGCGTCGAACACCTGCGTCAGGCGCGGGTCGGTCAGCCTGCTCGCGGCGCGGGCGGCCGTGACCACCTCGTGGACGCGGGGGAAGTCGGGCGCGAAGGTGTGGACGGCCACGGGACGCGCGAGGATCTCATCGATGGCCTTCCAGAGCGTGGCTCCGTCGGACTCGCTGACGCGGTCCTCGAGCCGGAAGCGCTCGGCCAGACGGGTGCCGGGTTCGACGGCCGACGTGCTCACAGGTTCACTCCGCTTGGCCGATCGGGCGTGTTCATGACTCGACTCACCTGCGTGGTGGTGTCCCACGAAGGCACGCTATGCCGGGTGGATCCGCCCACGCCCCTCCTGCTTCCATTCGCGCGTGTCGGGCTCCATGGTAGTGCCGAGTGGATTCGGCCCGCGTTCTTTACCGGCCTACCCGCCCAGCGACCATCCCAACGATGGAATTGACCTCGGGGATGCGCATTCTGTGCGCGACGCCTAGATAGAGCAGCAACCCGAGGCCCCCGCCGACCGCGAGCACGATCAGCGAATTGACGAACCCTAGCCCGGCAAACAGCCCCGTGACTACCCAAACCGCCGCGAGCGCCAACACAGCGGTGGGCAGAGCCGCCAGATACATCCTGGTCAGTGCCATGCCGATCGTCCAGCCACCCAGCCCTCTGACACGGCGGCTGGCCAGCAACCACGCCCCGACGGCGCCCAGCGCGTACGCGATGGCGTACGCGAGCGCCAGCCCCATCACCAGGTACCGGGCCGGCAGCAACGCGTTGAACACCAGCATGAGCGCCGCGTTGGCCGCCGTGGTGGCGGCGCCGACGAACACCGGCGTACGGGTGTCGCCGAAGCTGTAGAAGACCCGCAGCAACAGCTGGAACAGCGCGAACGGCACCAGCGCGAGCCCGTAGACCTGCAGCACGTTGCCGATGTAGACGGCGTCCGCGACGCTGTTGGCGCCGTGGCCGTAGATGGGCACGGTGATCGCCGGCCCGAGCACCATGAGCAGCAGCGACACCGGCACCATCAGCGAGCAGATCAGCCGCACGCTCGACCCGAACTCGCTCCGCACGTCGTGGAAGCGCCCCTCGCCGACGGCCCGGCTCATCCTGGGCAGCATCGCGGTGATCACCGAGACGCCGATGACGCCGTACGGGAGCTGGAAGAGCTGGAAGGCCAGCGTGTACGGGCTGATGCCGTGCCCGTCGACCACGTCGCCCGCCGCGCTGGCCAGGTTGGTGGTCAGCATGAAGCCGAGCTGGGTGACGATCACGTAGCCGATCGTCCAGACGCCCGCCCTGCCCATCTCGCCCAGCCGCGCGTTGCGCACGTCGAACCTGGGCACGAAGTCGAACCCGACCCGCTTGAGCGCCACGATCAGGATGACCGCCTGGGCCACGATGCCCGCCGTGGTGCCCAGCCCGAGCAGCGCCATCTCGCCGGTGCTGATCTGCTGGATGTTGTCGCGCTCGCCGCCCATCATGGCGTACGCCAGGAACACGCAGATGACGACCAGGTTGTTGACCACCGGCGCCCACATGGGCGCGCCGTAGCGGTCGCGGGTGTTGAGGATGGCGCCCGCCACCGCGCCCACGCCGAAGAAGGCGAGCTGCGGCAGGATGAAGCGGGCCAGCATGACCGCGACCTCGAACTTGGGGCTGCCCGGCGCCCAGTCGGTGTAGAGGTCGATCAGCAGCGGCGCGCCGAACACCGCCACCACCGCGACCACGACCAGCGCCGCCGCGGAGATCGTCAGCAGCCGCTGCTCGTACGCCCGGCCGCCGTCGGCGTCGTGCTGCTGGGCCCGGACGATCATCGGCACCACGACGCTGCTCAGCACGCCGAGCAGCAGCAGGTCGAGGATGCTGTACGGGATCGCGTACGCCGCGTTGTAGGCGTCGCCCAGCGCTCTCGTGCCGATGGCGTAGGCCAGCACCATGGTCCGCACGAACCCCGTGACCCTCGACACCATCGTGCCCGCCGCCATGATGGCGCTGGCCCGAAGCATGCGGCTCATACGATCTCATTCTCCCGGGTCTTGGCCGCGTGCGCGAGCTTCCGCTCCGACCTGCGCCGCAGCACTCGCATCACCACGGCGGCGAGCATCACGGTCAGGGCGGCGCCCACGATCACCGAGGCGATCCCGGTGTAGCCGGTGGTGCGGATGGTCAGCCGCTGGGGCTTGCCGTACGGCTGGTTGTCGGAGGTCTTGAGCTGCACGGTCACCGTCGCGTCGCCGCTGGTGCCGGGGGCGGCGTTCATCTTCACCTGGACCATGCCGCTCTGCCGGGGGCCGATCGTCATCGGCTTGTCCTGCGGGAAGTCGACCTGCAACAGCTCGGGGTTGTTGGACGTGACGTCGATGTAGAGGGAGATCGGCACGCCCAGCTCGTTCTTGACGCTGATCGGGACCTGGCCGCTGCTGCCCGCAAGCGTGCGCGTCCGGTTGGGGCCCGACCCGGTGATCTCGATCTTCTCGGTCTGCTCCGTCACCGCCGCGCTGACCAGCTTGGTCACCGCGCGGCCCGCACGGGTGCTGTTGCGCCAGGCCGAGGAGGTCAGCCGGAGGACCGCCGCGTCGAAGCTCGACGGCGTCTTCGCCTCCGTGATCAGGGAGGTGAGCTGCGCCTTCGACGCGACGTCCTTGACCGGGTCGAGGTATTTCGCGGTCAGCTCTTCCTTGCGGTCCTGGTCGGTGTAGGTCAGCCCGGCGCGCGGGACCGACAGCTTGGTCGGCTTGATCGACTCCAGCGCCGTCAGCTCCAGCCACGGCAGCTTTTTCGCGGTCTTCATCAGCGCGTTGACGAGCGTGGGGTTGGGGTCCCACCGGCGCGACGGGGCGATGACGATGGACCTGGGCGAGGTCTGGCCGGCCTCCGCGGCGATCATGGCGGTCTCGGCGATGAAACGCTGCGTGCTGAGCAGCACGGACGTGGGCGCCGCGGGCTCGAAGAGCTTGCTCAGCTCGGCGTCCGCGACCAGCGAGGTGACGGGCCCGCTCACCGAGTCGAGCGTGCCGGCGGCGTCGGGAGTGAACGGCACGGGCGGCTGCGGCGGCAGGTTGGTGGAGTTGAGCAGGACCGTGTCGACCTTGTCCTTGCTGACCGAGAGCAGGTCGAGCGCGTCCGCGTCGAGCATGCCCGCGGGAGGCCAGTTGATGTTGGTCTTGACCTCGCGTTGGAGCAGCGCGGCGGCCTTCTGCCTGCCCAGCTCGAGCGCCCGGCCGGTCTGCGTGTCCAGCCCCTGGTGCGCGAGCGCGGCAACGTCGGGATCGGCGTACGGGACCGCGACCACGGGAGAGGCGGCCAGCGCGGTGCGCATGGCCGTCAGCCAGCTCGCGGCCTCGGGGTTGGCGGGCCTCTCCTGCGTCTCGTCCTTCTTGACCTTGACCCGGTACTTGTTCTTCATCGCGTCGAGGTCGTCGAGCAGCGAGGGCTCGACGAACCAGGTGACGCTCTTGGGCGCGGACTGCGCGATGCGCGCCAGGTCGGCCAGGCGCCCCTTGCCGGTGATCGACTGGCTCAGCTTGTCGTCCACGAACAGGGGCTCGCGGGTCTTCGGGTCGACGTCGGTCCCGCGGTGCGGCTGGTCGATGACGGGCAGGGCGATGGCCAGCTGGTTGCGTGGCACCTTCGGCACCGTGGGCGGCGCGTAGGTGAGGTACGTGCGCTGCGTCATGACCTGCAGGCCGTTCTGGAGCACCTCCACGGCCACCGGGTAGACCCCGAACGAGCGGTAGCCGAGCTGCACGGGCGTGGCGGTGAACTCCCATCGCGCCTGGGCGCCGGCGGCCAGCGCCGGGATGTCCATGAACGAGCTCTGGGAGCCGATGCCCGGCAGCGTCGCGGGGTTCTGGTCGCTCTGGTAGGCGGCCATGATGACGCGGTCGGGGAACTTCTGCGGCGTGTAGCGCAGGCGTACGCGCAGGCCGCTCTGCGGCGCGCCGCTGTCGTTGCGGAGCGTCCCGGTGAACTTGATCACATCGGTCTGCGCGGTCGGCACCTGGCGCGAGATCGACGAGATCGACACGGCCAGGGTCTGCCTGCTCGCCTTCGCGGACTTCGTGGCAGCCGCGCCGGGCGCGGTCGCCACCACGGTGAGGGCGAGCAGCGCGGCGAGCAGCGTGGCCTTACGGATCACGCGAATGCCCGAGCTGGAGTACGACGACGCACGCCCGCAATGGTACGGGCTCAGTGCCGCCGCGCGACCGCCTCACGTGATCCTTTCGCCCTGAGGTCGACCATCTTGCCTGGCAGAAGTGCCATCAGGTCGAGTGCGCGCAGGGTCAGGGCGGTATGCCGTTCGCCGGTCGCGGTGAAGACCGGCCCGTCGTCGGCCAGGAAGTCGGCCGGCAGCCGGTCGTCGATGAACTTGGGCAGCGGCTCGGGCAGGAGCAGCGGGCACACCAGCCCGCTCGCGTAGTCGGTGGCCGAGTTGACCACGTGGACCGGGGCCGGTCGCACCCGGCGTACGCCCAGCACTCCGCCGACGGCTCCCACCGGTGGCGGCGCCGACACGGGGGTGGTGACCGCGATGACGACCTCGCGGCCGACCCTCGTGGCGACCTCGAGCACTGTGACCATCAGGCACCTGCTCGGCGCCGCGGAGACCGCCTCAGGCAGATCTTCCGCGCAAGTCATAGGACGCGGAAGGCGTACGATCTCATGATGGACCTGGTGGGCGAGGAGCCAGCGGTGGATCGCGAGGGCGTCCTTCATATAGTCCTCCTTGCCTCGTTCCCTGGCCCCCGACGGTCCTTGGACCGACGGTAACCCGGACCTGGTGTGGCTCGGGGGATATGTTCCGGAATGCTCCCAGAAGGACCTACCCGCTTGTCCGACTCAACTCTGACTGACAGCCAACGGCGGGCCATGACGGACCTGTTCCGCAAGATCGCCCCGGTGGCCGACGAGCTCGGCCGCCTGTTCGCCGCGCAGGGCCACGAGCTGGCCCTCGTCGGCGGCCCCGTACGCGATCTGCTGCTCGGCCGCATCGGCAACGACCTCGACCTGACCACCGACGCCCGCCCCGAGCGGGTGCTGGAGCTCGTCAGGGACTGGGCCGACTCCGTGTGGACCATCGGCATCGACTTCGGCACGGTGGGCCTGCGCAAGGGCAGCTGGCTGATCGAGATCACGACGTACCGGAGCGAGTCGTACGACCCGAAGTCGCGCAAGCCCGAGGTCATGTACGGCGAGACGCTCGACGAGGACCTGGAGCGGCGCGACTTCGCGGTCAACGCGATGGCGGTGCGGCTGCCCGGCCACGAGTTCGTCGACCCGTACGGCGGCCTCGACGACCTGAAGGCCAGGGTGCTGCGCACGCCGGGCACCCCCGAGCGGTCCTTCGGCGACGACCCGCTGCGCATGCTGCGGGCCGCCAGGTTCGCCTCGCAGCTCGGGTTCGAAGTGGACGATGGGGCCGTGGCGGCGATGACCGCGATGGCCGGGCGCATCGAGATCGTCTCGGCCGAGCGCATCCGCGAGGAGCTCGACAAGCTCGTCTGCGGCGCCAACCCGCGCGAGGGCCTGCGGCTGCTGGTCGAGACCGGGCTGGCCGCGCACGTGCTGCCGGAGCTGCCCAAGCTGCGGCTGGAGATCGACGAGCACCACCGGCACAAGGACGTCTACGAGCACACGCTGACCGTGCTCGACCAGGCCATCGCGCAGGAGGAGGACGGCAAGGCCGACCGGATCCTGCGCTGGGCCGCGCTCATGCACGACATCGGCAAGCCGAAGACGCGCCGGCACGAGTCGGGCGGGCGGGTGTCGTTCCACCACCACGAGGTGGTCGGCGCGCAGATGACCAAGAAGCGGATGGCGGAGCTGAAGTTCCCCAAGGACGTGGTGTCGGACGTGGCGCGGCTGGTGGAGCTGCACCTGCGCTTCCACGGCTACGGCACGGGGGAGTGGACCGACAGCGCCGTACGCCGTTACGTGCGCGACGCCGGCCACTTGCTGGACCGGCTCCACAAGCTGACCAGGGCCGACTGCACCACGCGCAACAAGCGCAAGGCCGCTGCGCTGTCGCGGACCTACGACCAGCTCGAGGAGCGCATCGCCAAGCTCGCCGACGAGGAGGAGCTGGCCAAGATCCGCCCCGAGCTCGACGGCAACGAGATCCAGCGGATCCTCGGCATCGGGCCGGGGCCGGTGGTGGGGCGGGCCTACAAGTTCCTGCTCGAGATCAGGCTCGACAAGGGCGTGATCGGCAAGGAAGCGGCTACCGAGGCGTTGTTGGAGTGGGCGAGGTCGAACGACGTGGGCGCGTGATCATCCGGTACGCGAGCGCGGCCAGGGGATAGCCGACGGCGATGATCACGACGGCCGTGTAGGACTTGCCGTCGGCGGGCAGGATGGCCGCCGACAGGGCCGCGGCGAGGACGTACATGCCGTTGAAGAGCATGTCGTAGATCGAGAACGCCCGGCCCAGGTAGATGTCCTCGACGTCGCGCTGGACCGTGGTGTCGGCGCAGATCTTGACGCTCTGCCCGGCCACGCCCAGCACGAACCCCGCCACCGGCAGCCCCCACTCCTGGAACGGCAGCACCAGCACCGCGGTCAGCAGCCCGGCCGTGGTCAGCGCGATCGGCACCCAGCGCTCGATCGTGAACCGCTCGGTGGCGTACGGGGTGATGACCACGGCGATGGCGTAGCCGACGCCGGAGGTCGCCACGACCAGGCTGACCCCGCTCAGCGCGGCGTCGGCGTCGCCGTTGTAGAAGTAGTAGCGGTAGAGGATGATGCCGAGCGCGGTGGCCATGCCGTAGAAGAAGCGGTGGGCGGCCATCGCGCCCATGGTGGAGGCCGCGACGCGGTGCTTGACCAGGTGCTTGGCGCCGTCCGCGAGGCCGCCGACCACGTTGCGCAGAGCCTCGCGCGCCTGCGGCCGGCTCGGGTCGGACACCGGGCCGAGCAGGCCGCGCTCCATCGTCCGCGCGACCAGCGCGCTCAGGCCGAACACCACGCCCGAGACGACCAGGAGCAGCGCCACGCCGTGGTCCTCGGCGCCGAACACCTTGCGCAGCAGATAACCGAGCCCTACGCCCACGAACGTGACCACGGTGCCCGACGTGGGGACGACCGCGTTGGCGGCCATCAGCCGGTCGGCCGGCACCACGTGTGGCAGCGAGGCGCCGAGCGCGGCCAGGAAGAACCTGTTGACGCCCAGCACGGCCAGCGCCGCCCCGTAGAACACCGGGTCCGGCACGTCAGCGGCGACCAGCGCCGCCGCGACCAGCAGGAGCGTACCCCGCACGATCGGCGCGACCACCAGGATCTGCCGCCGTGACCAGCGGTCGATGAACACGCCCACGAAAGGCCCGAGCACGCTGTACGGCAGCAGCAGCACGGCCAGCCCGGCGGCCACCGCGAGCGCCGTCGTCTGGCTCTCGGGGCTGAAGAAGGCGAACCCGGCCACCCCGAACTGGAAGATCCCGTCGGAGAACTGGGAGATCAGCCGGGTGGCGAACAAGCGCCGGAAATCCTCGCCCCGCAGGACCACGCGTAGGTCGGCCACAAATGACACGCGGCCAGCCTAGCCCTCCACCCATCGCCTAGGATGCGCGAGAGTCGCGATGCGGCAGGTGGGCCGTGGGTTCCGAACGGTCACGGTGTCTCGTACGCTTCATAGCGTGACGACTGAGGAACACGTTGTGCTGGTCGACCGCGACGGCCACGCACTCGGCACAGCGCCCAAGCTGGTGGTGCACGGTCGCGAGACACCCCTTCACCTGGCGTTCTCCAGCTATGTCTTCGACCACGAAGGCCGGGTGCTGCTGACCAGGAGAGCGGACAGCAAGCTCACGTGGCCGGGGGTCTGGACCAACAGCTGCTGCGGCCACCCGCTGCCGGGCGAGCCGGTGGACCGCGCCGTCGAGCGCCGGCTCTCCTACGAGCTGGGGCTCACGGTGGACCGCGTCGACCTCATGCTGCCGGCCTTCTCCTACCGCGCCGCCATGGCCAACGGGATCGTCGAGCACGAGCTCTGCCCGGTCTACCGCGTCACCGTGACCTCGCCGGTCGTCCCCAACCCCGCCGAGGTGGGGGAGACGATGTGGATGCCGTGGAAGGAGTTCGCCGAGGGAGTGCGCAACGGGCTGCTGGCCGTTTCGCCCTGGTGCCAGGAGCAGGTGCCGCTGCTGGCCGACCTCGGCGCCGACCCGCTGACCTGGCATCCCGCCTCGCCCGCCGAGCTGCCCCCGGCGGCCCGCCTGTAGACGTGAAGACGGCACGGCGCCGCACCCGTGTCCACGGGTGCGGCGGCGCCGGTCAGGGGTCAGCGCTCGACCTCGCCCCGGATGAACTTCTCGACGTACTCCCGAGCCTCGTCGTCCGAGAACTGCTTCGGCGGCGACTTCATGAAGTACGAGGACGCCGACAGGATCGGCCCCCCGACCCCGCGGTCGAGGGCGATCTTGGCGGCCCGTACCGCGTCGATGATGATGCCCGCCGAGTTCGGCGAGTCCCAGACCTCCAGCTTGTACTCGAGGTTGAGCGGCGTGTCGCCGAACGAGCGGCCCTCGAGCCGCACGTAGGCCCACTTGCGGTCGTCCAGCCACGGCACGTGGTCCGACGGCCCGATGTGCACGTCGGCCTTGCCCATCTCGTGCGGGATCTGCGAGGTGACCGACTGCGTCTTCGAGATCTTCTTGGACTGGAGCCGCTTACGCTCCAGCATGTTCATGAAGTCCATGTTGCCGCCGAAGTTGAGCTGGTACGTGCGCAGCAGCTCCACCCCGCGGTCCTCGAACAGCTTGGCCAGCACGCGGTGCGTGATGGTGGCGCCGACCTGCGACTTGATGTCGTCGCCGACGATCGGCACGCCGGCCTCGGTGAACTTCTCCGCCCACACCGGGTCGGAGGCGATGAAGACCGGCAGCGCGTTCACGAACGCCACGCCGGCGTCGATGGCGCACTGGGCGTAGAAGCGGTCGGCGTCCTCCGAGCCCACCGGCAGGTAGGAGACCAGGACGTCGACCTGGTTGTCACGGAGCACCTGGACGACATCGACGGGCGTCTCGTCGGACTCCTCGATGATCTCCCGGTAATACTCACCCAGCCCGTCGAAGGTATGGCCGCGCTGGACGGTCACCCCCGTGGGCGGCACGTCACAGATCTTGATCGTGTTGTTCTCGCTGGCGACGATCGCCTCCGACAGGTCGCGACCGACCTTCTTGGCGTCGACGTCGAACGCCGCGACGAACTCGATGTCACCGACGTGATATTCGCCGAACTTCACGTGCATGAGGCCCGGGACCCGAATGTCCGGGTCGGCATCCTTGTAGTAGTGGACGCCCTGGACCAGCGACGACGCGCAGTTTCCGACACCGACAATGGCCACGCGAACCGAACCCATCGCACTCGCTCCCTTACTCATCAGTTGACGTGGTATCTCTTGCGGGCCCCTCTTCCGACGAGGCCCGACGCTCTGTCGCGATCAGCTCGTTGAGCCAGCGCACCTCGCGCTCGACCGACTCGAGCCCATGCCGCTGCAGCTCGAGCGTGTAACTGTCGAGGCGCTCCCTGGTGCGCGCCAGAGCCGTGCGCACCGCGTCGAGCCGCTCCTCCAGCCGGCTACGACGGCCTTCGAGAATGCGCAGCCGCACTTCCGCCTCGGTATGGCGGAAGAACGCGAAGTGCACGCCGAAGCTCTCGTCCTCCCAAGCGGAGGGGCCGGCCTGCGTCAGCATGTCCTGTAGCCGTTCCTTGCCCTCGGCCGTCAGCTTGTAAACGATCTTCGATCTGCCGCCGACGATCGTGGTGGGAGCGGGCTGCTCCTCCGCGATGAGGCCCTGAGCCAGGAGTGATCGCAGACAGGGGTACAGCGACCCGTAGGAGAACGCGCGGAACATCCCCAGCAGGGCGTTGAGCCGTTTGCGCAGCTCATAGCCGTGTAGTGGCGTCTCGTGCAGCGACCCGAGCACGGCCAGTTCCAAGACCCTGCCCTGTCCGCCGGCCATCGGAACCCGCCCCCTCTCGTGTCGATGTATCGAGCCGATACATCCTCAGGATACGTCGGGTCGCTATATGGCGGCAATCTGTGAATCTGCCAAGTCGTTGGGACGGAGCCGCAAAACGCCGTAGTCTGGCGCCCATGTGGTCACAGCGAAGGGTGGTGGATTACGGCCTTGCGAAACGGGCGGTGGTCCGCTCCCTGCGCATGGGGCGCACCTCGCGGGGCGACGTATGCGACGCACAGCCCTACCTCCTTCGCGCGGCGCGCCACTTCGGCGAGCCGACCGAACGCCTCTGCCCGGTATGCGAACGGGAGAACGTCACCAATGTGACCTACGTCTACGGCGATTCGCTCGGCAGGCATGCCGGACAGGCAAAGGTCACATCGGAACTCGTCACAATGGCTCATGATTACGATGAGTTCCGCGTGTACGTTGTCGAGGTCTGCCAAGGTTGTTCCTGGAACCACCTGACGGTTTCATACGTCCTCGGAAACGGACCGCCTGACCTCGTCAGCCAAGTGTGAAGACCGAGGGCGGCGAGAAACCGCACGCCCAACCGCCGTTTATGTTTCCGACGACGATGCGAGGACGTGTGAGTAACAGCATGAATGAGGGGACGGCCCGCCCAGGAAGGCGCCGTCGCTCCAGCTCATCCCGTTCTGTGCCCCAGGGTTCTCCTCCGCAAACCGGTGAGTCGAGCTGGGGCGGTCCGCCGCAGTCGCCGCAGACGCAGCGTCGTCCGGAAGCCGCTTACGAGCAGACCGGCGCCATGGCCGCGCAGCCGTACGACGAGCCTCCCAGGCGCGGTGACGGCCCGCCCACGCGCGGCGACGGGCCTCCGACGCGTGGCGACGGACCGCCTACGCGCGGTGACCAGCCGGGGCCGCGCTCGCGGGCCCGGCAGGAGGCGCGGGCGATGAGCAACCAGGAGACGATCGTCAGCGACGCGCCGCGGCGCTCGCGCAGGAAGGGCGAGGGCGGGCCACCCGAACCTCCCGGGCCGCCGACCAAGAAGGGCGGCGGCGGCAAGGGCGGCTGGCGCAGGTTCGTGCCCAGCTGGAAGATCCTCGTGGCCGGGTTCGTGGTGCTCGCGGCCGGCCTCTTCGGCATGATCATGGTCGCGTACGCCAACACGCCGGTGCCGACCGCCGACCAGGCCAAGTCCGACGCGCTCGCGCAGCAGAGCACCATCTACTACCGGGACGGCAAGACCGAGATCGCCAAGCTCGGCACGCCGCGCGAGATCGTCCCGATCTCGAAGATGGACCTGACGGTCAGGGACGCCGCGGTGGCCATCGAGAACAAGACGTTCTACGAGGACTCCGGCATCTCCATCTCCGGCATGTTCCGCTCGGTCTGGATGACGGCGACCGGTCAGCAGCTGCAGGGCGCCTCGACGATCACCCAGCAGATGGCCCGTAACTACTACGACGGCCTCAGCCAGGAAGTGTCCATCAAGCGCAAGGTCATGGAGGTCTTCGTCGCGGTCAAGCTCGACGAGGAGCTGACCAAGGACCAGATCCTGGAAAACTACCTGAACACCGTCAACTTCGGCCGCGCCTACGGTGTCCAGGCCGCCGCGAAGGCGTATTTCGGGGAGAAGGCCACCGCCGCGAAGCTGACGCCCGAGCAGGGCGCCTACCTGGCGGCGCGGATCCAGCAGCCCAACTGGGATGCTGACGCGGCCGCGCTCAAGAGCCGCTGGAAGACCGTCATCCAGTACATGGCCGAGCAGTGGCCCGACAAGTACGGCCAGCTCCCGCAGACCGCGAAGTTCCCCAAGCTCCGCAAGAACGACAACGTCAACGAGCTCGGCGGCATCAGGGGCTACATGGTGGTCCAGGTCCTCGAGGAGCTGAAGCAGCGCGGCCTCACCCCCGACGCGGTCAGGAGCGGTGGCTACCACATCGTCTCGACCTTCGACAAGAAGCTGATGCTGGCCGCGCAGACCGCGGTGAAGTCCACGATGTCCAGCATGAGCAAGGAGTTCCACGCGGGGCTGGCCGCCGTCAACCCGAAGAACGGCCGCATCCTGGCGTTCTACGGCGGCACCAACTACATCACCGACCCGTTCAACGAGCCGTTCGACGCCAAGAAGCAGGCCGCGTCCGCGTTCAAGCCGTACGTGCTGGCGGCCTGGCTGCAGGCCGGCTACTCGCTCAAGAGCTACGTGCCGGGCAACCAGACGGTGCCGAAGGAGCTTCCCGGCCAGGCCGCGGGCGGCTTCAAGAACAGCCACAACGTCGGCAAGGCCGTCGACGTGGTCAAGGCCACTGCCGACTCGGTCAACACGGCGTACGTGTCGATGGCGTTCAAGCTGCCAGGACAGCTCGATGACGTGAAGAACCTGGTCGAGTCGGCCGGCTTCAACCCGCAGCGCATGGAAGACGACGTCGACCAGCACAGCTACCAGTTCGCCATCGGCAGCGCCCTGGTGACGCCGGTCGAGCAGGCCGCCGGCTACTCGATCTTCGCCAACGGCGGCAAGTACACCAAGTACCACGTGGTGCAGGAAGTCAAGCTGGGCAAGCAGATCGTCTACGGCGAGCAGCTTGCCTCCAAGCGGGTCGTCGATCCGGGCGTCGCCGCCGACGCCACGGTGGCCATGCAGGAGGTGCTGCGCACCGGCACCGCGCGGGGCAAGGGCCTGGGCAGCCGGCCGGCCGCCGGCAAGACCGGCACGAACAACGACGAGAAGGAAGCCTGGTTCGTCGGTTACACGCCGCAGATCTCCGCCGCGGTCGGGTTCTACCGCGAGGAGTGCAGGACGAAGTCGGGCAAGATCGTTCAGCCCATTCACTCCAACTGCCCGGTGACTCCCGGCGGCAAGCCGCACGCGAAGTACAGCAACGAAAACCCCTACACGAAGCCCTACGAGGTCTCCCTGAACTTCGAGGGTGCCGGTCCGCCCACGCTCACCTGGCAGAAGTTCATGCAGCTCGCCCACGAGGGCCTGCCGATCGAGCAGTTCCCCAAGAGGGCCGAGGTCGGCCTGGCCGAGAACATCGTGCCGAGCCCGCAGCCCACGGTGTCGAAGACCCCCGACAACCCGTTCGACAGCGGGGACAACCCCTTCGACGACCAGGGCAACCAGGACTGCCTGGTCAACCCGTGTGACGACAATGTCACCCCCGACGACGACGTCACCATCGACGACCCGGGCAACAACGGCAACGGCAACAACGGGAACAACGGCGACAACGGCGACGGCGGTGACCAGGGGGTCCCGCAGACCGCGGACGGTGACGGGGTCGGCGGCGGGCGGGCGCCCGACCCGAGACCTTCGGGCTGGGCGCCGATGTCCAGGCCTGAGGACCGGTGACGAGCACGGAGGTACGCGTCCCCTTCGTGGCGCGTGCCGTTCCGTACCTTCCCCTGGGGCTGATCGCGGCCCTGGGGGCGACCCTCGCGTACGTCGTGCGCCTGCCCTGCCGCACCGGCGGCTGGAACGACCAGGTCACGACGTACACCAACTTCTGCTACACCGACATCTACCCCCTGTACTTCGACAGGGCACTGTCGACCCAGAACCCCTACTTCGCCAACGTGCCGTTCGACAAGCAGGTCGAATACCCGGTCGTGCTGGGCGAGGTCATGCAGGTGATCAGCTGGTTCGCCAGGGCGGTCGGAGCCGACGTGGGCGCGCAGGCCGTCAGGTTCTACGACCTGACGGTCATCCTGCTCGGCATCTGCCTGGTCGTCGGCGTCCTGCTGATGGCCGCGGTGGCCGGGCCCACGCGACGGTGGGACGCGCTCTGGTACGCCATCTCGCCCGCCGTCGTGCTGGCCGCGTACATCAACTGGGACCTGGTCGCCGGCGCGCTGTCGATGGGCATGCTGCTGGCCTGGGCGCGGCGCCGGCAGGTGCTGGCCGGGGTGCTGCTGGGGCTGGCCATCGCGACCAAGTTCTATCCGCTGATGTTCCTGGGGGCGCTGTTCCTGCTCACGTTGCGCACCGCGCGATGGCGGCCGTTCCTGGTCACCCTGGGTTCCACGGCCGGCGCGTGGATCGTGGTCAACGCGCCGTTCATGATCTTCGCGTGGGAGGGTTGGCGCAGGTTCTACGTCTTCTCCCAGGAACGCGGGGTCGACTGGGGCTCGCCGTGGCTGTTCTTCCAGAACAAGGGGTGGCCCGTCCTGGGCGACGGCGACGTCAGCAAGCTGGGCATGGCGTCCCTGGCCATCATGTGCCTGGGCATCGCCGTGCTCGCGCTGGCCGCGCCGCGGCGGCCCAGGCTGGCGCAGATCTGCTTCCTGGCGCTGGCCGCGTTCATGATGACGAACAAGGTGTGGTCGCCGCAGTTCGTGCTCTGGCTCGTGCCGTTCGCCGTGCTGGCCAGGCCCAACTGGAAGCCGCTGGTGTTGTGGCAGCTCGCCGAGATCTGGTACTTCGTCGCCATCTGGCTCTACCTGGTCGCGCAGGCGCCCTTCAGCAGGAACGACCTGGGCATCGGTGACGACACGTACTTCACCGCCGTCTGGGGGCGGGTCATCACGATCGGGATCATGATGGCGTTCGTGGTGCGGGACATCCTCCGTCCCGACAAGGACGTGGTGCGCCAGGCCGACGTCGACGACCAGGGCGGCGGCGTCTTCGACGACGCCCACGACCGGTTCACTCTGACACCAGCCGTTCGATGATCACTCGCTCGGCCGACCGGGACGCGCTGCTGCTCTGGTTCGGCTCGCGGGCGGGGCTGCTGGTGGTGACGCTGTTGGGGACGGCCCTCGGCGCGTACGCCGACAAGTGGCGCAAGTGGGATGCCGGGCTGTTCATCACCATCGCCCAGTACGGCTACGACGGCGAGCCCGGCAAGCCTGTGGACGACGGGCTGCCCGCGTTCTTCCCCGGCCTCCCGATGCTGCTGCGGGTGGCGCACCTCATCGTGCCGGACTGGTCGGCGGCCGGGCTGCTGATCTCGCTCGCCGCCGGGGCGGTGGCCGTGGTGGCGCTGGCCCGGCTGGCCGAGCTGGAAGGCGCCTCCGGCTGGATGGCGGTGCTGGCGCTGCTGCTCTACCCGATGGCGGTGTTCCTGGCGGCGGGCTACAGCGAGTCCCTCTTCCTGGCCTTCGCGATCCCGGCCTGGCTGGCCGCCCGGCAGGGGCAATGGTCCTTAGCGGCGTCGCTCGCCGCGGGTGCCTCGTGCGTGCGGATCACGGGGCTGTTCCTCGCGATCGCGCTCGTCGTGGAGTTCTTCACCCGGCGCGAGCCGATCCGGCCGCGCTTGCGGCAGGCGGGGTGGCTGGCCGTGCCCTTCGTGCCGCTGGTGGCGTACTCGTACTACCACTACAGCAGGTCGGGCGACTGGCTGGCGTGGAAGCACGCGCAGGAGGCCGGGTGGGGGCGGGACTTCGCCTGGCCGTGGGAAGCGTGGAAGACGACCTGGCGCTCGGCCATGGGCTCCGACGACTTCGCGGTGGCCTTCCGGATGGAGATCATCGGGGTGGTCGTGGCGCTGGGGGTGCTGATCTGGCTGCTCGCGCTGCGCCGGTGGAGCGAGCTCGTCTACACGGGGCTGCAGGCGGCGGCGCTGATGACCTCGGCGTACTACCTGTCGATCCCGCGCTCGCTGCTGCTGTGGTTCCCCCTGTGGATCCTGGTCGCGAAGGTCGCGACCAGGAGGCCGTGGGTGATGGTCGTGTACGCCCTGATCTTCGGGCCGCTCATGCTGCTCAACGCGGAGCGCTTCCTGAGTGGCGCGTGGGCGGGGTGACCTCTCTACCCACTCCTTCGTCTTGGTAATCCAGGGAAGTTATCCACAGGCTGTGTGTATTTCCTAGAGGTTCTTGCGCAGGAACGCGATGTCGTCCGCCTGACCGTCGGCGGGCGTCTCCACCACGATCGGCGCGTCGGCCGCGCGGCAGACCGCCAGGATCAGCTCGGGGTCGATCTTCCCCTTGCCCAGGTTGGCGTGGCGGTCGGCGCCGGAGTCGAAGTCGTCGCGCGAGTCGTTGCAGTGGACGAGGTCGATCCGGCCGGTGATGGCCTTGACCCTCTCGACCAGGTCGACCAGCTCCTCGCCGCCCGCGTGGGCGTGGCAGGTGTCGAGGCAGAAGCCCACGTCGAACCCGTCGAGCGCGTCCCACAGCCGGGCGATGCGCTCGAGCTTGCGCGCCATCGCGTTGCCGCCGCCCGCGGTGTTCTCGATCAGCACGGGGATGGGGCACTCCATGCGCTCGAACACCTTGCGCCAGTTGTCGAAGCCGGCCTGCGGGTCGTCGTTCTTGTTGACGTGGCCGCCGTGCACGATCAGGCCCTTGGCGCCGAGTCCGGCGGCGGCCTTGAGGTGCTGTTCCAGCAGCTTGCGGCTGGGGATCCTGATGCGGTTGTTCGTGGTGGCGACGTTGACCAGGTAGGGGGCGTGGATGTAGATGTCGACGCCCTCGACCGGTTTGGCGGGCAGCACGGGCTTGTCGTAACCCTGCGGGTCGCCGAGGAAGAACTGCACCACCTCGGCCCCCACCGCCTCGGCGTGGGCGGCGGGATCGTCCTGATCGACATGAGCTCCGATGCGCACCATAACTCCCGAGCTTACGCCGGAGAGAGGGCCGCGACCGCGGGGCCGATCGGTTTGCCGGACGCGCGCTCGGGAAGTCGCCTTGCGCCCCCTAATCGAGGAGAAGTGATATGACACGCTGGCGCTTACGAGCGCTGATCTTATTGGTTTACGTCGTGATCGGGATCTACGTGGGCTGGGTCTACCACTACATCACCCCCGGACTGCTCAGGGACCTCGCGGAAGCGCTGCTCGCGGTGTTCCTCTGGTTCCTGGTCCTGCTCGGTATAGACCTGCACATCGGTGGGTGAGCGGCATGCCGGAACGGCCCCGGGCGACGGGGCCGTTCCTCATAGCTCAGTGAGGCTCAGTGAGGGAGGAAACCCCCGTGGGCGATGCCCAGCGCGGCTCCCACGAACGACCCCACGATGCCGACGATGTTGATCGCGCGCTGCGGCGTGGTCGCCGAGATGTACTGGGAATACAGCCCGACCCCGAAGCCCAGCGTGCCGGCCCACGAGGAGATCGCGTGCGCGGAGACCCAGAACGTCGAGACGAAGGCAACGAGACCGCAAACGAGCGCCGCCACCGCCAGGGCGTTCTCCACCGGGTGCGCATGCCCGTCGCTGTTGAGTGTGAGCCTGAGCCGCTCCCTCTGGGAAGGCTGAAGCACATGTGGCACGGCCACCACCCCCTAGGTTTCCTAAAGGCCTTCCCACCTTCCCGCTGCTGGTAACCTGGGCAAGCTGCGTTGTGATGGATGAACCATCGCCCCGGGGCGCCGAAAGGGGCGCCCGGGCACAGACGTCAGCGTCCTCCTGTCACGGCAGAGTGTCGTGACCGCAAGAGTCCAGAGGAGGTTGGAGTCCGCATGCGTCGTTACGAAGTAATGGTCATCCTGGACCCTTCGCTCGATGAGCGCACTGTCGCGCCGTCCCTCGACCAGTTCCTCTCCGTGGTCCGCAACGACGGCGGCACCGTGGAGAAGGTCGACGTCTGGGGCCGTCGCCGTCTCGCCTACGACATCGACAAGAAGTCCGAAGGCATCTACGCCGTCATCGACCTGTCCGCGGAGCCCGCGACGGTCAAGGAGCTCGACCGGCAGATGAACCTCAACGAGGGCATCCTGCGCACCAAGGTCCTGCGTCCGGACGTGCACTAACCCCCGGTTTTTGTCGGGGAAGCCCCGTACTCTGAGCCGTAATCCAAGCGAAGGCGTGCAGGAAGGCGAGCGCTAGCCATGGCAGCAGGCGACACCGTAATCACCATCGTCGGCAACCTGGTCGACGACCCGGAGCTGCGCTTCACCCCGACGGGGCAAGCGGTGGCTCGATTCCGCATCGCGTCCACTCCGCGGTTCATGGATCGTCAGACCAACGAGTGGAAGGATGGCGAAAGCCTTTTCCTGACCTGCAACGTGTGGCGGCAGGCGGCGGAGAACGCCGCCGAGAGCCTGCAGCGCGGCATGCGGGTCATCGTGCAGGGGCGGCTCAAGCAGCGGTCCTACGAGACCAAGGAAGGCGAGAAGCGCACCGTTTACGAGGTCGAGGTCGACGAGGTCGGCCCGTCCCTGCGTAACGCCACAGCCAAGGTCAACCGCACCTCCCGTCAGGGTGGGGGCGGTGGCGGCGGCTTCGGCGGCCCGGCCGACGACCCGTGGGCCTCTGCCTCGCCCGCCCCGCCCCAGGGTGGCGGCGGCTTCGGCGGTGGCGGCGGCGGCGGTTACGGCGGCGGCGGCCAGCAGGGCGGCGGCGGCTTCGGCGGCGGCGGCGGTGGCGACTTCAGCGACGAACCGCCTTTCTAAAACCTGTCCACAAGCCCGAGTCCATTCCCGCCCGGAAGGCGGGGCTCTGAAAGGAGCACCACGATGGCTAAGCCGGCACTGCGCAAGCCGAAGAAGAAGGTTTGCCTGTTCTGCCACGACAAGATCTCCTACGTCGACTACAAGGACACGGCGCTGCTGCGGAAGTTCATCTCCGACCGCGGCAAGATCCGTGCCCGCCGGGTGACGGGCAACTGCACCCAGCACCAGCGCGACGTGGCGACCGCGATCAAGAACGCGCGTGAGGTGGCCCTGCTGCCTTACACGAGCACCGCGCGCTAAGGAGGCCTGTCGATATGAAGCTCATCCTCACCAACGAGGTCTCCGGCCTCGGCACCCCTGGCGACGTCGTCGAGGTCAAGGACGGCTACGGCCGTAACTACCTCATCCCGCGCGGCTACGCCATGCGCTGGACGCGGGGCGCCGAGAAGCAGATCGAGACGATCAGGAAGGCTCGCGACGCTCGCGAGATCCGCGACCTCGGCACCGCCAAGGAGGTCGCCGGTCAGATCGGCGCGCTGCGCGTCCGCCTGACCACGCGCGCTGGCGAGTCGGGCCGCCTGTTCGGCTCGATCACGACGGGCGACATCGCCGACGCCGTCAAGGCCGCCGGTGGCCCGATCGTCGACCGCCGCCGCATCGAGATCGTCAACCCGATCAAGAGCGTCGGCTCGCACCGCGTCACCATCAAGCTCCACCCCGAGGTTTCGGCCTCGGTGGATGTCGAGGTCGTCGCGGGCTGAGTCCTGCTGCGAAAGCCCCCTCCGTCCGGAGGGGGCTTTCGCGTTTCGTGCCGCTGTGAGAAACCCCATACTGTACGGCTGCGCACGGGCAGCCCACCCGCCGTACTCCGGCTGAGCGCCCTCCAGGAAACGCCCGCTGACCCTTCACCGGCGGGCCGCCGTCACGCGAGCCCATCTTGGCCAACTCCGTGGTCAGGGGCACCGCCGGGCGTAATTTCCTATTCGGTCAGCGTAGAATGCCTTAGTTCTTTCGCGTGTTCCCCCTGGAGGCATGGCCATGGCCCGTCCCCTCATGCTGCTCGCGCTGGCCGTGGCGCTCGTCGGCTGCGCGCCGGTCGACAACACGTCGAGCTCGGCAAGCCCCGTCGCGTCCGCGTCCACCGCGTGCACCAAGGACCAGCTCAAGCTGGTCAACGCGGGCAAGCTGACCATCGGCACCGACAAGCCCGCCTACGAGCCCTGGTTCAAGGACGACGACCCGAGCAACGGGCAGGGCTTCGAGAGCGCGGTGGCCTTCGCCGTGGCGGGGGAGCTCGGCTTCGACCGCACCGAGGTGCAGTGGAGCACGGTCAAGTTCGACTCGGCGTTCGCACCTGGGGTCAAGCAGTTCGACTTCGACGTCAACCAGGTGTCCATCACGCCCGACAGGGCCAAGGCGGTCGACTTCAGCAAGGGCTACTACACCGTCAAGCAGGCCATCGTGGCGATCGACGGGAGCAAGTTCGCCGGGGCGAAGAGCCTGGCCGAGCTGCAGAACGCGAAGATCGGCGTGCAGGTGGGCACGACCTCGCTCGACGCGGTCAAGAACGTCATCAAGCCCGCCGACGACCCCAACGTCTACAACGAGCAGATCGACGCCGTCAACGCGCTGAAGAACAAGCAAGTGGACGCGCTGGTCGTCGACCTGCCGACGGCGTTCTACGTGACGGCCGCGCAGGTCGAGAAGTCCAAGATCGTGGGGCAGTTCAGCTCGACGGGTGGCACGCCCGAGGAGTTCGGGCTGGTCATGGAGAAGGGCAGCGCGCTCAAGCCGTGCGTCGACAAGGCCGTTGAGGCGCTGAAGTCGAAGGGCGAGCTGGCCAAGATCGAGCAGCAGTGGCTCGGCTCGGCGGCGGGCGCGCCAGAGCTGCAATGAGCGAGTTCAGCGGATCCGGCAAGGGCGCGGCGGGCGAATGGGTCAAGTCGGAGCGGCAGGTCGAGCGGGAGCGGGTACGCCGGTCGCACGGCCGCCGCTCGGCCTCGATCGCGACGGTTTCGACGATCGTCTTCATCGTGCTGGTCGTCTGGATCGTCACGAGCTCACCCGGCTGGCCCCGGGTGCAGGAGACGTTCTTCGACTCCGGCCAGTTCGCCAAGGCGCTGCCCGACGTGCTGAGCGGCTTCCTGCTCAACATCAAGATCTTCCTCATCGCCGAGCTGCTGATCCTGGTCGTCGGGCTGCTGGTGGCGCTGGCCAGGGGGATCAGGAAGCCCGCGTTCTTCCCGATCCGGGCGCTGGCCACCCTCTACACCGACGTCTTCCGCGGCGTGCCGACGATCCTGGTGATCTACCTGATCGGGTTCGGGCTGCCCGCGCTCCGGTTGCAGGGCATCCCGACCGACCTGGCGACGCTGGCCATCATCGCGCTGACGCTCTCGTACGGCGCCTACGTGGCCGAGGTGTTCCGCTCGGGCATCGAGTCCATCCACCCGAGCCAGATCGCGGCGGCCCGCTCGCTGGGGCTGAGCCACGTCAAGACCATGCGGTTCGTGGTGCTGCCGCAGGCCACCCGCAGGGTCGTGCCGCCGCTGCTCAACGACTTCGCCTCGCTGCAGAAGGACACCGCGCTCGTGGCCACCATCGGGCCGCTCGATTCACTCAGGCAGGCGCAGATCCACGCGGCCAGTACGTTCAACTACACGCCCTACCTGGCGTCGGCGCTGCTGTTCATCCTGCTCACCATCCCCATGGCCAGGCTCACCGACCACCTGGCGGCCCGCACGCGCAGGAGGCGTGGCGCATGAGCGAGCGTAGCGAGCGACCAATTAGACACAGCCCGGTCAGGCTCATGCGCCCGACGAAGGAGGGCACATGAGTCTTCTCACCATTGACGGGGTGTGGAAGAACTTCCACGGCCACAGCGTGCTGCGGGGCATCGACCTGGAGGTGCGCCCGCACGAGGTGGTGAGCCTCATCGGGGCCTCCGGCTCGGGCAAGTCCACGCTCCTGCGCTGCGTCAACCTGCTGGAGACCGTGGACGACGGCGTGATCCTCCTCGACGGCGAGGACATCACCGACCCGCGCGTGAACGTGGACGACGTGCGCAAGCGGCTGGGCATCGTGTTCCAGGCGTTCAACCTGTTCCCGCACATGACCGTGCTGGACAACGTCACGCTCGCGCCGCGCCAGGTGCACAAGGTGGCCAAGAGGGAGGCCGAGGAGCAGGCGCACGGCCTGCTGGCCAGGTTCGGGCTGGCGGACAAGGCGCGGGCCTACCCCGACCAGCTCTCCGGCGGTCAGCAGCAGCGCGTGGCCATCATCAGAGCGCTGGCCACGCAGCCCAGGCTGATGCTGCTGGACGAGGTCACCTCGGCGCTGGACCCCGAGCTGGTGCTGGAGGTGCTGGGGGTCATCAGGGAGCTCAAGGAGTCGGGCATGACGATGATCCTCACGACCCACGAGATGAGCTTTTGTCGCGATATTTCGGACACGGTGTGCTTCCTTGACGGCGGCGTGCTCCTGGAGAAGGGCCCCGCGGAGCAGATCTTCACCGAGCCGGAGAACCCCCGTACCAGGGAATTCCTGCGCAGCGTGCTGGAGTCGGGCCGGCTCTAGCGGCGGTGGCGTCCGCGTGCCGGCTCGATCGGGGTGCGCGGGCGGGCCAGCAGGCTGTGGCGCCGGCCGTACACGAGGTAGACCAGCAGGCCGAAGGCCATCCACAGGGCGAACCACGCCCAGGTGAGCAACTGCAGGTTCACCATCAGCCAGAGCGTGGCCACCAGCGACAGCCCGGGCAGCAGCGGCGAGAGCGGCACCCTGAACCCCCGCTCCAGGTGCGGCATGCGCCGCCGCATCACGATCACCCCGGCCGCCACGAACGCGAAAGCGAACAGCGTCCCGATCACCACGAGCTCCTGCATCGTGAGCACCGGCACGAACTCGGCCAGCACGATCGCCACGAACCCGATCAGCAGCGTCACCCGGGTCGGAGTGTGATATTTCCGGCTGACCGTGGCCAGCCCGCGAGGGATCAGCCCGTCACGGGCCATCGAGAACAGCACCCGCGTCTGCCCCACGATCAGCACCAGGATCACCGTCGTCAGCCCGAGCACCGCGCCCACGTCGATGACGTGCACCATCCAGTCCACGCCGACCGCCCTGAACGCCCCGGTCAGCGGCGCGTCCTCGGAGATCTTCGTGTACGGGACCATGCCCACCATGACCAGCGCCACCGCGATGTAGAGGACGGTGGCGATGATCAGGCTGCGGATCATGCCCTTGGGCACGGCGGTGGGCGCGTTCGCGGTCTCCTCGGCGGAGGTGGCCACGATGTCGAACCCGATGTACGCGAACGCGATGGCCGAGGCCGCCGCGAAGATCCCGAACCAGCCGAACGCGTGGCTCTGCCCGAACAGGATCTCCAGCACGTTCGTGGGCGCCTTCGGCAGGATCTTGGACGGCACGTGGAACTCGCCGAAGTTCCGCACGTCGATGTGGGGCAGGCCGACGACGATGACCGCCCCGATGGCCAGGAGCTTGGCCGCCACCATGATCCACAGTGCCCGCAGCCCGATCCGCGCGCTGAGCGCCACCATGCCGGTGAGCAGCACCAGGATCACGAACACGAGGACGTCGCCGACGAGCTCCTGGTTCGGCACGCGTACCCCGAAGTTGGAGATCGCCCCGACCGTGATCGCCGCCCACGCCCTGGCCACGACGGCGGCGGCGAACTGCAGCTCCAGGATCAGCGCCCAGCCGATGATCCACGCCCAGACCTCGCCGAAGATGACGTACGTGAAGGTGTAGGCGCTCCCCGAGGTCGGCATCGTGGACGACAGCTCGGCGTAGCACAGGCAGGCGAGCAGGCAGGCGATGCCCGCGATCATGAAGGACAGGATGACGCCGGGGCCCGCCGTGGTGGCCGCCTGCTGCCCGGCGATGGAGAAGATGCCGGCGCCGATGATCACACCGAGTCCGAGCACCACCAGGTCGGCCGGACGGTAGAGCTCGGCCAGGCTGTGGCGGGCGCCCGTGCGCAATCCGGTCGCCTCGGAGGGCGGCAGTCGCCGCAGAATCGTGGACAAGGAACACCCCGCTCAGGGAACGCGCCCACAATGTCTCACCACTCGGACAACAGCAAGCACAGGACGGTCACAGTGTTTCCGCAGATCACTGCAGGTAGCGGGGCCTGTGCCCAAAGTAAGAGCGCCTACGCTCCGGTCACCAGCCAGGCGGTGCCGACGGCCCGGCGTACGAGGCTGACCAGACGGGCGAGCATCCACACCCCGAGCGCGCACCACAGGGCGACGACCCCGAAGCCGGAGGCGAGGAGGGCGGCGGGCAGGTACGCCAGCGTCGTCCACACCCCCGCCCACGCCAGATAGCGCTGGTCGCCCGCGCCGATCAGCACGCCGTCGAGCACGAACACGACCCCGCACACCGGCTGGAACGCCGCCACCGGCCACATCAGCGCCAGCAGCAGTTCGGTGACCTGCGGGTCCGTGTCGAACAGCCCGGGCAGCAGTGGCCTGGCGGCCACGACCAGGAGGCCGAGCAGCACGCCCGACCAGATGCCCCACTGCACCATCCGCCTGGTCGCGGCCCTGGTGGACACGACGTCCCCCGCGCCGAGCGAGCGTCCCGTGATGGCCTGCCCGGCGATGGCGATGGCGTCCAGCGCGAACGCGAGCAGCGTCCACACCTGGGTGGCGATGGCGTACGCGGCCAGCTCCGCCTCGCCCATCCTGGTGGCGATCACGGTGGCCGCGAGCAGCACCACCCGCAGGCAGAGGGTACGGACGAGCAGCGCGAACCCGGCCGTGCCCGCCTCCTTGACCCCTGCCAGACCGGGCGTGAGCGGTGTCCCCAGCCTCAGCGCGCCCCGCGCCACGACGGCGAGGTAGACGGCCGCGCCCAGGGTCTGCGCGATCACCGTGCCCCAGGCCGACCCGGCGATGCCCCACCCCAGCCCCAGCACGAACCAGGCGTTCAGGGCAGCGTTCAGCACGAACGAGCCGATGGCGACCGCCAGCGGCGTGACGGTGTCCTGCAGGCCGCGCAGCACCCCCGTCCCGGCCAGCACGACCAGCATGCCGGGCGCGCCGAGCAGGCTGATCCGCAGGTACGTCACGGCCTGCTCGCCCTGTCCCTCGCCCGCCCCGAACAACTCCACAATGGCGGGGGCCAGCGGCCAGCACACGGCGATCAGGAGCGCGCCGATCGCCAGGGCCAGCCAGATCCCGTCCACACCGCTGCGCATGGCCCGCGCGTGGTTCCCGGCGCCGGTCTGCCGTGCCACGGAGGCCGTGGTGCCGTACGCGAGGAAGACGCACAGGTTCACCAGGGTCGCGAGGACCGTGCCCGCCACGCCCAGGGCCCCCACCGCCGTGGTGCCCAGCCCGTGCCCCACGATGGCGTAGTCGGCGAGAAGGAAGAGCGGCTCGGCCACCAGCGCGCCGAACGCCGGAACGGCCAGCCGGAGTATCTCCCGATCCCGGGGGGTAATGAGCATTTGTCCATTATGGCCATTACACGGCGTGTCGGCGAAACTTTCTTTTCTCCACAGCCGGTGGATACCGTTCGCCCAGTTCAGAGGCCCTTCGATGGATATCCGAAAGAGTTATCCACAGGTGCTGTCCACAGGCCTTTCACATCCTGGGCACGGTAGTGCACAGCTTGGCCACAGGGTTGTCCACAGGTCGCGTTGCCGTCTGCTCGCGACTCCGAGAAACTGTCAGACCGGTCGGCTACAAGTGGGGGTGGTGCGACCGCCTGCAAGTGTTGAGGGGGCGCGGTGAGCATTGACGACGAGACGGGTGCAGGCCCTGGCTTCGAGCGCACCCCCCCACACAACATCGAGGCGGAGCAGTCCGTCCTGGGCGGCATGCTGCTGTCCAAGGACGCCATCGCCGACGTCGTCGAGATCCTGCGGTCCGACGACTTCTACCGGCCCGCCCACCAGATGGTCTACGAAGTCATCACCGACCTCTACGGACGGGGCGAGCCCGCCGACGCGGTCACCGTCTTCGACGAGCTGCAGAAGCGCGGCGAGATGGCCAGGGTGGGCGGGGCCGCCTACCTCCACACCCTCACGGCCGTCGTCCCCACCGCGGCCAACGCGGGCTACTACGCCAAGATCGTCAGGGAGCAGGCCATCCTCCGCCGCCTCATCGAGGCCGGCACCCGCATCGTCTCCTTCGGCTACGGCGGCCAGAACGAAGAGGTCGACGACCTCGTCGACCGCGCCCAGGCGGAGATCTACAAGGTCACCGAGCGCCGCACCTCGGAGGACTACGCGCCGCTGGCCGACATCATGCCCGGCGCCCTCGACGAGCTGGAGGCCATCGGCAGCCGCGGCGGCCAGATGGTCGGCGTGCCGACCGGCTTCCAGGACCTCGACCAGCTCACCAACGGCCTCCACCCGGGTCAGATGATCGTCGTGGCCGCCCGCCCCGCCATCGGGAAAAGTACGCTAGGGCTGGATTTCGCCCGTTCTGCGGCTATCAAGCATGGGATGACCACGGTCATCTTCTCGCTGGAAATGTCGCGCAACGAGATCACCATGCGACTGCTGTCCGCCGAGGCCCGGGTCGCACTCCACGCCATGCGCTCGGGCATGATGGGCGACGACGACTGGACGCGCCTGGCCCGGCGGATGAGCGAGGTGGCGGAGGCGCCGCTGTTCATCGACGACTCGCCCAACATGTCGATGATGGAGATCCGGGCCAAGTGCCGGCGGCTCAAGCAGCGTAACGACCTGCGGTTCGTGGTCATCGACTACCTCCAGCTGATGAGCTCGCCGAAGAAGACCGAGAGCCGGCAGAACGAGGTCTCGGAGATCTCCCGTGCGATCAAGCTGCTGGCCAAGGAGCTGGAGGTGCCGGTCATCGCGATCTCCCAGCTCAACCGTGGCCCGGAGCAGCGCACCGACAAGCGCCCCGCGGTGAGCGACCTGCGCGAGTCCGGATCCATCGAGCAGGACGCCGACATGGTCATCCTGCTGCACCGCGAGGACGCCTACGAGCGGGAGTCGCCGCGGGCGGGTGAGGCCGACCTGATCGTGGCCAAGCACCGTAACGGCCCCACGGCCACGGTGACGGTGGCGTTCCAGGGCCACTACAGCCGGTTCGTGGACATGGCGCAGCACTGAGGTCGGGCTGTAGGGGGCCGTTTTGGATGAGCAATGACCCCGATACATGAGCACCGAATGAGCAGTAACGCTGACAAGTGAGCAGTGCCAGGTCGACGATTGTTGTTACGGCTGGTTTGAGTGAGTCCTCTGAGGTGATCAGGGACGAGCTTTTGGAGGAGCCCGTGTCTGTTGATGATCGTGGTCCTTTCCCCCTGACCGGGGCAACCACTTCGGTGCGCTGCAAGGACGGCACGGAAGTCCATCGGCCCCTGGCGATGTTGCGCGCTGATCAGGTGCTCGCGGGCAAGCCATGGCGCGTCGTGCGTTCTCGCCGCGGCCAGCGTCATTTCTCCGGTTTGTACTGGTCGGCGACTACCAGCGGGCACGTGGTCTACGAGAGTCGCCTGGAGTTGGCGCGGCTGTTGCTGGCGGACTTCGACCCGACGGTAGTCGCCATCGCCGCGCAGCCGTTTCGTATCCACGCTCGTGTCGATGGCCGACTGCGACGACATGTCCCAGATTTCCTTCTCGTGTATGAGGATGGGTCGGTCACCGTGGTCAACGTCAAGCCGACGTCGAAGTTGTCCGACCCGAAGATCGTGGAGGCGCTGTCCTGGCCTGCGCAACTGATTGAAGGTCACGGGTGGGCGCACGAGATCTGGACCGGTGAGGGTCAGGAGACGCTGCTGGCCAACGTGCGGTTCCTGGCCGCCGCCCGCCGTCCGGAGCTCGTTTCCGCCGAGGCGGAATCGAAGGTGTTGTCGGCGCTGGTTCCCGGCGACACCGTTCGCACCCTCACTTTCCGGCTGGCTGGAGTCCTGGCTCCGGATCAGGTCAAACCGGTGGTGTTGTCGCTGCTTTGGCGACATCGCCTGACCACTGACATGGGGCGGGTTGTCGACGAAGACAGCGTTTTGCGAGGTGCCGCATGACCGGATGGAGCGTCGCCTTACGGGTCGGTCTGAGCGTCGAGTACGACGGCCGGGCGTGGGAGATCGTGGAGATCGAACCGCCGAGCGTGCTGCTGTCGGATCGGGTCGGAACCGCGATCCGACAGGTCTCCATCGGGCATCTACTCGCCTCGCCTCAGGCCCGATTGATGGTCAAGGGGGCAGCCGATCCGCTCGATGGAGTCGGCATCACCTTGTCGAACCTGGTCGGTGCCGAGCTGGCGGACCTGCGCACGCGGATCGGGCATGTGCAAGAGGTGCGCACCGGTTACCGGCGCGGGCACCAGGTGTTGGCGCTGCCTGGGGAACCACGCGAGTCCTACGCCCCAGGTGTGGGGAAGCTGGAGCGGTATGAGGCCAAGGCGGCCGAACTCGGTGTCGGAGTTTCCACGATCCGCCGGTGGGTCGCGAGCTTCGAAAGCGACGGTCCGGAAGCGCTGATCGATCAGCGCCGCGGGCGGCGGCGTGATCTTCTCGGTGGAGTCGATCCGCTCTGGCTGGACATGGCCCGCACCGTGCTGGGCGAGCACACCGAGGCCAGCCGCCCCACTCAGAACATCGTGTTGCTGCGTATCCGTGCGAGGCTCGATGACGAGCACGGCGCCGGTGTCGTGGCCGATCCCAGTACGACGCGGGCGCGGCAGCTGTTGCGCGAGCTGTCACGGGGAACCCACGCGTTCGGCGGCACGAAGACCAAGCGTTCGATCGCCAGCCGTCCCTCGGCGCCCTACGGTCGGCTGCGCGCGACCAGGCCAGGTGAGTACGTCCTGCTGGACACCACGCCACTCGACGTGTTCGCGATGGATCCCCTCACCTTGCGCTGGGTGAAGGCTGAGTTGACGATTGCGATGGATCTCTACGACCGGTGCATCACCGGTCTGCGCCTGACCCCGGTGTCCACCAAGGCCGTCGACGCCGCGGGCGTGTTGTTCGAGACGGTGCGCCCGCTGCCGGACACCGTACGCAACGGCATCACCTACCCGCAGTCCTACCACGGTCTGCCGCGCGGAATCGTGATCGACGCCGACAAGCTTGTTGATGCCGACGGTGTCGCGTTGCTGCCGTCGGTCGCGGCCGAGACGATCGTGGTGGACCACGGCAAGATCTACCTGTCCGAGCAGTTGCTGTCGGCATGTCAGCGGCTGGGGATCTCGGTGCAACCGGCCAGGCCATTCCAAGGCAGTGACAAGGCCGCGCTGGAGCGGTTCTTCCGGACCCTGCGGGAAGGGCTGCTGGTCGCACTTCCCGGCTACAAGGGTCCCGATGTCCACAGCCGGGGTCTGGACGTGGAGCAGCAGGCGTTCTTCTTCCTCGACGAACTCGAAGCGATCATCCGGCAGTGGATCGCGACGGTCTATCATCGGCAGGCCCATGAAGGGTTGTGCGTTGCGGAGTTGCCAGGCTTGCCGATGTCTCCGCTGGATATGTATGGGCATGGCGTCAGCCGGGCCGGTTATCTCCAGATCCCCGCCCGTGCCGATCTGGCCTTCGACTTCCTCAAGGTCGTCTGGCGCACCGTGCAGCACTACGGTGTCGAATACGGCGGGCTGCGCTACAACGGCCGAGTCCTTGCTGACTTCGGGGACACGATCAGCCCGTATACGGGGCCCAATAGCGGCAAGTGGCCGTTTCGGGTAGACAGCGGCGATGTCAGCCGCCTCTACTTCCAACACCCGACCTCTCGCGCCTGGCACATGCTGCGCTGGGAACACGCCGACGCCTGCCAAGGCCCGTTCAGCGGCGAAGCGCTCGCCTACGCGCGCCGCCTGGCCTTGGCCAGCCATCGCTTCCCCGACACCAAACGCGCGTTGATCGAGATCCTGGAGCAGTGGGACGCGGGACTGACCCGCAGTCCTGTCGAGCGGCGCATGGCCATCCGCCTGTCGGAGCAGCGGCTGCGGCTGGTGCCGGCTGACGCGCTCGGCGAGGAAACCGACGTGCCGCTGCCCTCGATTCCCTCCACTCTCCCGCGAGGAGAGGGCGCCCGGGAACCTGAGAAACCGGCGGAGGTTGCGCAGGAGTGCGACGACGATAGCGAGGACGAGCTCGACGCAGGTTTCCCCGGTGAACCGATGGAAGCCGATGGCGGCGATGACGACTTCTACGCCGACGCCATGGACATCGCATGAGTCGCGGCCAGCTGCGCAATCAGGAACGGCGCTACAGCCTCTCGACCAAGCGCGGCTGGCGTCAGTACGCCGAGAGCCCAGTTCGTGAGCGTCCCGAAGTGCTTGACCGCACCCGGTTGGCCACGCTGTCCACCCAGGCCAGGGCCGAGTACGACGAGTACCGTGCGGTCTGGCACGCCAACCTCGGCCCTATCCGGACCCCGCAGTTGCTGGATGTCCATCGAGATCTGTGGAACATCCTGGCCAGCAATCGAGAGGATGGCGACAAGCCGCGCTTCCCCGCGGTGATCGACGCTTTCCCCGGGCTGGGCAAGAGCACAATCGCCAACGCCTTCGGCCGCGACTACCAGCGCCACCAGGTCGACCTCTACGGCGCACAGACCCTGGAGGGCCACGAGCACATCCCGGTCGTGCGCATCCAGCTGACCGATGAGACCACCCGCCGCGACTTCAACTCGATGCTCTGCCGGTTCTTCAACTTGCCCGGTTGCGACAGGGGCAACGCCAACCAGCTCGGCCACAAGGCCGCCGACGCGATCATCTCCTGCGGCAGCACCCTGATCATCGTGGACGACGTGCACTTCCTGGACATGAGGCGCAAGAACGGGCGAGCCGTCGCCAACCACTTCAAGGCGTTGACCAACGACTTCCCGGTCACCTTCCTCTACGTTGGGGTGGGACTCGACCAGCGCGGTCTGCTCGATGAGGGTCTCGCCCCGGGACAGGAGGAACTCGCCCAAAACAGCCGGCGATGGACCCCGCTCGCAGTCCCGCCGTTCACCATCGACGACGAGCCCGGCCGCCAGACCTGGCGCAACCTGCTACTCACGATCGAGAAAGCGGTTGTGCTCGCCGACAAGTACCCCGGCATGATCGCCGATGATCTATCTGACGTGCTGTTCGCCAGATCCACCGGCCACTTCGCGTCTTTGATGACGCTGATCAAGCGCAGCTGCCACAAGAGCATCACCGAAGGTGCCGAACGGCTGACCGGCGACATCCTCGCCAGGACCAAGAACGACGCGGCAGCCGAACGCGCTCGCCTGGAACTGGAGGCGGCCATCGCGGCTGGCCGCCTGTCCAGCCGCCCGACAACTCCCCGTGGCCGACGCAGCGTTTCCGGACAACCGGCCGGGACGACGACATGACGCCGATCCTCGACACCGTCCCCATCCGGGTCCCGCCGTTGCCCGGCGAGGCGATCGACAGCTGGCTGGAGGCATACGCCCGGCGCCTGCGGTGCAAGGTCGGCGAACTTCTGGCACTGGCAGGAGTACCCGCCCCGACCCGCGCTGCATGGGCGAGCAGGCCGTGGACCGCGGCGAGCCATTCCAGCGACTTCGCGGCGATCAGCGCGCTGACCGGGGTGCCAGTCACAGATCTGGACGCGATGACCTGGGGTCGTTTCAACGGATCACTGGTGACGCTGGCACCCACCGCGCGCCGTCACGGGCCGGTGAGGTGGTGGCGGCATCTGAGCGGCTCGCGCTTTTGCCCCGACTGTCTGGGTGAAACAACAGGACGGTGGATGTTGACCTGGAGGTTGCCGTGGACGTTCGCCTGCCTGGTCCATCAGCGGCTTCTCGCAGACCTGTGTGATTCATGCGGGCGACGGCCTCGCGGCACCTGGGCGGGTCAAAGACCATCCGGCGGACCTCCCGACCGCTGCCGCTCACCGCGACCCGCCGAAGATCTCCCCATCACGCTGGCAGCCGACGACGCCAAGATGTGCGGCCGGCAGCTCTCGCAGATCACCTCCAGACGACTTCCCGCCGGCGGACGGGTCTTGTCGGCGGCGCGCCTGCTGGAATCCAGCATCGGCGATGCCACCACCGGCCAGCCGAATACCGACCCGATCACCTTGTTGGACAATCTGCATGCGATCGCGCGTTCCTGCCTGAACGCCTACGACCGCAGCACGCCGGAAGAGCTTCCCGGCGTGGTCCTCGACATCCTCGCCGAGCTGGGTGTCGATTTCGCCGGGCCGCTCGAACGCCCGCCGACGCGCTTCGGGCCGCGCGACCACCACGCACCCACGATCGCCTTCGCGGTCACCCTCGCCTGCCATGCTCTGACCGCGCACGGCACGGGCCTCGATCCGGTCATCGCGACCTGGCTGGCCCGGCATGAGAGCCGGGCCAGCACACACGCCAATCCGGCCGTGATCCTGAAACGCTGGGCCAGCGCCGAGCCCACGGTTCAGCAGGCCATACTGCTCGCTGCCGCACCCCGCACACGGGCCATGGACCGGCTGCGCTTCCGCATCGACGGACCAGCGCCAGGAGCACCAACCGAACACGCCCACCTTCACCGGGCATCTCACGTTCCCGCCCTGTTTTGGCCCGGCTGGGCTCTTCGCCTGAATACCGGGACGCATGAAGGACAGTGCCTGCCCTTCCGGGCGGCGCTGAGCACCGCCCTCGTCCTCATCGGCAGCGACGCCAGCGTCGAGCAGATCAACGCGGCCTTGGGCAGAACCAAGGTCAAATCGACGGGTGCCAAGACTCTGTCGTGGCTACTGCAGGACATCACGACCGAGGAGAGCAGGCACGCCTTTCTCGCCGCGCTATGCCACCTCGCCGCAGGCCTGGACACCCACGGAAGTCCGATCGACTACGCCCGGCGGCGCGCATTGTTTACCACAGTCGACCTCGATCTCGACCTGCTACGCGAGCACTTCAACCTCACCGGGCTGCGTCTTCCCTCACCGGGAATGCTCCGTCATTACCGTCTACGCGTGGCCGAGATACTCACCGGCCACCATCCGCAATACCGGCCAACCCCCACCAGCCCCGCAATAGATCACCGGCAGGCACGCACCTACGAAGAAGCGACCCTGCGCAACACCGGTGCCGTCTCCACGCACTTGGAAGAGCAAGCCCGGCTCATTCTGGACGCCGCAGACATTCACGAGCCCGTCAGCTGGGAACCTCCCTTCACCTGGATCCCAGAACTCCGCTGGCCGGGACCTCACCCCGACGACCTCGACATCGCGTCCATGTGGAAACTCCTCCGCGAGGGCCACAGACCTTCCAACGTCGCGCAAGCCCTCGCCACCACCGCCGAGCACATCTGGGTCGCTGCCCTGCGCCATCCCGAGGCAGCCGGGCAAGGGCCGACTCCCCAAGGCCGAGTCCAGAAAATCCCTCGCGCTCTCCTACCGGACGCCGAACAGATCCGCCACGGGCACGAGCAAGGACTCAGCCTCAGCGATCTGGCTACCCGATTCGCCTGCAGCTACACAACCATCAAACGCCTCGCCGCCGAGTACGGCATCACGTTCCCGACAGGGGGGCGCCGCGCGTTCGCCATCGACCCCGAATGGTTGCGTGACCAACTAGAGAATCAGCAGCGCACGCTCAAGGAGATCGCCGAGGAACTCGGAATCGCCAGCGGACATCTGGCTGAACTGGCTCGTGAACTGAGCATCCCCATTCGGGGACGCGGTTCGCATAACAGCCGACATCCACTGACTCCCTACGGTGGTCCACACGCCTTCACACCAGAGGTGTGGTCGGCGCTCCAAGGAGAGCGCAGCGTCAAACGGGCCCGAAGATTCCTGGCCGCGACCCAACACGCCACTCTTCGCCAAGCAGCGGCCAACCTCGGCATCTCCAGCGCCAACCTGCACCAACTACTCAACGTGCTCGAACGGCGAACCGGCACCCTGCTCTTCGAGCGCAAGGGCAAGAGACGAACCCTGACCCTCACAGAAGCCGGGCATGCCTTCAGCCGCAACGTCCAACAAGCTCTCGACCTACTTGAACGTCCTCCGCCAAAGACACCACGAGCAGAAGACGCACCAATCCAATGGCTACGAGGAGGGCCGAAACATGGCCGACACCGCCAGAAAGGATCACCAACATCAAGCTCAACTGCTCAACTACTGTGACTCACCCTCCCAGCGTGATGCTCGAATACGCCGACCAGCCGGTTGTTTTGCTCATCTCCGGCCGATCCCTACACGGGCGTTGCAGGACCCGGCTGCCATCAAGCCGCCTCGTCCGTGGACTCGGGAGCGGGAGCCAGCCGCACGCTGCCGGACTGGGTCTTCTCGTCGGGGAAGACCCACTTCCGGAGCGCCCAGAAGCGGAAGACCATGGCGATCAGCGTGCCGATGATCTGCGCGCTCATGAAGTCGGCGATCTCCTGGGTCACCAGGCTCACATCCGGGCTCTCCAGATGAAATACGTACCGGGAGATCCACAGCGGCGCGGAGCTGAGCACCAGACCGACGCCACTGACCAGGAAGAACAGCGCCGCCTCGTGACGGCGCTCGCGGCCGCCCCTGGTCCGGAACGACCATTCGCGGTTCAACACGTAGGACACGATCGTCGCCACGAGCACTGCAATGATCTTCGCGGTCACCGGCTTCGGTTCCAGAACGGTGAGCTTCAGCCCATAGAACACCGTGTTGTCCACTAAGAACGCTGTTCCACCCACCACCGCGAACTTCAGCAGTTCACGGTGCTTCAGTGCAAGTGCGTGCAGTGGTTCCGGCAATCTCGCGAGTACTGCGTTTGCTATTCGGAGCACCCCCGATCTTCTCACCAGTCGAACATCCTGGTAACAGACATCTTCTGAGGCTCCTGGAAGCACGCGCCAAGTAACCAGAGCGCCTCGCCGTGCTCCAGCCCGGTCGTCCAAGGCGGCGGTGGGTTCGTCGCAGGTGGCCTGACGTTCCTGCGTCGGCTGCGCGGCCGCGGCGGTCCCGCTCTGCTCCCAGAGGGGACGGTCACGGGCGGAGCTGGGCGGCGTGGTCGCGGGCGAAGGCGGCGAATGACCGGGCCGGGCGGCCCATCACCTTCTCGAAGTCCGGCGTCGTGTAGTCACCCCACCCCTCCGAGTACGCCGTCAGGTACTCCCTGGTGACCGCCGCGATCCACGGGGACAGCCCCGCGTCCAGCATCGACCGTTGAGCGTCGTCCGGCGTCACCGGCTGGTAGGCGATCGGAGTGCCGTACACCTCGCCCAGCGCGGCCGCCGCGTCCCGCAGTGAGACGCTGGCCGGGCCCGTGAGAGTGTAGGTGCTGCCTTTGTGCTGTGCGGGAGCGCGCAGGACCGCGGCGGCGAAGTCGCCGATGTCGCGTACGTCGATCATGCCGAGCCGCCCCTCGCCGGTCGCGCCGTACAAGGTGTCGCCGTTGACCGAGCCGAAAAGGTTCTGCATGAAGAAGGCCGGGCGGATGACGGTCCAGCCGAGGCCCGAGGCCGCGAGCTCGACGTCCGACAGGGCGTGCAGGCGGCCGTTGCGGGTCGGCGCGTCGTGGGCCGCGCCGATGGCCGACATGCGTACGACGTGGCTCACCCCGACCTTCCTGGCGGCCCAGACGGCGTTCATGCCGGCGTGCGGCGCCTGCGGGCCCATGGCGGTCAGCAGCCACAACGTGTCCACGCCCTGGAAGGCCCGGTCGAGCGTGGCGGGGTCGTCCAGATCGCCGACCGCGACCTCCACCCCGGACGGCGCCTTGGCCGCGTCACGCACGAGGACCCGCACGTCCGCGGTGCCGGTCAGGGAACGGAGGACGGCGCTGGAAACGGTGCCGTTGGCACCCGTGATCAAGATGCTCATGCCGTCGACGGTATAGTAAGATTCAGTGACAATCAAGTTTTATGACTAAATGGAGGGTGTGACGGTGCGCAGGAGCCGGCGCAAGCAGGAAGAGCCCGATCTCGGCATCCTGTCCAGCAGGACCCTTTTCAGCCTGCAGCGGCAGCTGTTCGAGACGCTGGCCCAGCAGGGGCATCCCGGGCTCAGGCCACGGCATGGGGCGGTGCTGGCATACCTGGACGAGGAGGGCAGCAGGGCCACGGACCTGGCCGCGCAGTCGGGCCAGCACAAGCAGGTGATCGGCACGCTGGTGGACGAGCTGGTCGAGCTGGGTTACGTGGAGCGGCAGCCGGACCCGGCCGACCGGCGGGCCAAGCTGATCGTGCCCACCGAGAGGGGCCGCGATCACATGGTCAAGTCGGACGCCATCCTCGCCACCATGGAGGCGGAGCACGCCAAGGCCGTGGGCGAGGAGGCGTACACGGAGTTCAAAAGGGTGTTCAAGCTGGTCGCCGAGCGCCAGACCGGCGGCTCAGCCCTGGCGGAGTGACATGACGAGATAGCGGAAAGCGGGCTCGGCGTCGCCGGGCACGTCCTGGATCAGGGCGGGCCTGGTGGGCGACTCCATGTTGATACGGGCCAGCTCGCTCTCGATCCCGGTCAGCCCGTCGAGCAGGAACTGCGACTGGAAGGCGATCTGGATGTCGTCGCCGCGCAGCTCGCAGTCGACCACCTCGGCGCCGCGCCCGATGTCGCCGCCGCCCGCCTGGATGAGCACCTGCCCCTGGCTGAACGACAGCCGGATCGCGGTGTTGCGCTCGGCCACCAGGGCGACGCGCTTGATGGCGTTGACGAACGGCGCAACCGCCACGTCGGCCCTGATCGACCAGTCGGAGGTCAGCCGGGAGCGATAGTCGATGAACTGCTCGTCGAGCAGCCGCACCGTCGTGCTCCGCCCGACGCTCTCGAACCCCGCCACCCCGTCGCCCATCGCGATCGACACCTCGCCGCCGCGCAGCGACTTGGCCACCTCGACCAGCACCTTCGCCGGGACCATGGCCGAGACCGCGACGTCGGGGCTGACCGGGCGCCAGGTGAAGTCGCGGGCGGCGATGCGGTAGCGGTCGGTGGCCGCCATGGCCACGGACTCGCCCTCGATGTCGACCCTGATGCCGGTGAGCATGGGCAGCGTGTCGTCGCGGCTGGCGGCGGGTGCGACCTGGCCGACCGCCGAGGCGAACACGCCGCCGCCGATGGCGCCGATGCTCGGCGGCATCGTGGGCATGGTCGGGAAGTCCTCGACCGGCATCGTGATCAGCCCGAACTCCGCGCTCCCGCAGGTCAGCACCGCCTCGGCGCCCTCGGTGACGATCTCCACGTCGTCGGCGGGCAGGCTCCTGCTGATCTCGGCCAGCAGCCGCCCGGGGATCAGCACGCTGCCCGCCTCGGCCACGTCGGCGTCGATCGCGGCCCTGGCCGAGACGTCGTAGTCGAACGCGGACAGGACCAGCTCGTCGCTCGCCTCCAGCAGCAGCCCGGACAGGACGGGCACCACGGGCCGGGTGGGCAGGACTCGGGCAGCCCACGCCACCGCATCTGCCAGAACATCGCGGTTAACCCGGATTTTCACCTGCTACCACCCCTTCGTCGCCGTGCCTCTATGAAAATAGCCGGTGCGACCGACAACTCTGGGCAGTCTCGCCGGATGACCAACCCCTGGTGGAGGGTCCTAGCGGCTGTTGAGATAGGCAAGTACGGCGAGCACGCGGCGGTTGTCGTCGTCCGACGGCGCGAGCCCCAACTTGGCGAAAATGGAGGCCGTGTGCTTGGCCACGGCGCTCTCGCTCAGATAGAGCCGCTGGCAGATGGCCGTGTTGGAGCGCCCTTCCGCCATGGCCTCCAGCACCTCCCGCTCGCGCGGCGTGAGCGCGGCCAGCGGCTCGTGCCTGGCGTTGCTGGCCAGGAGCTTGGCGATGACCTCGGGGTCCATGGCCGTGCCGCCCTCGGCGACCCTGCGTACCGCGTCGATGAACTGCTCGGCGTTGAAGACCCGGTCCTTGAGCAGATAGCCGATCGCACCCGAGCCGTCGGCCAGCAGCTCGCGTGCGTAGAGCTGCTCGACGTGCTGGGACAGCACGAGGACGGGCAGCCCGGGCACCTGTTTTCTGGCCGCGAGCGCCGCCTGCAGCCCCTCGTCCGTGAACGTGGGCGGCAGCCGCACGTCCACGATCGAGACGTCGGGCCGCAGCTCCAGCAGGCCCCGCAGCAGCTCGGGCCCGCTCTCCACGGCCGCCACGACGGAGAAGCCGTGGGCCTGGAGCAGGTGCACCAGCCCGTCTCTGAGCAGGTAGAGGTCCTCGGCGATGAGTACGCGGTTCTTCATCAGCACCAGGGTTTGATCGGCGTGGCACGGGCGAACCACAGGTCGCGGTTGTGGTTGGAGGGTATCCAGATGGCCAGGATGTGCATGCACAGGCCCAGGGTGATCATGCCGAAGATGACCGGCCACTGCCAGGGCTCGGGCAGGTACAGGGCGAGGAACCAGGTCTTCTCCTCGATGCCGAACGCCTTGAAGATGCCCGCCACGATTCCCTGGGGGAACGTCGGGCACCAGGCCGTGGCCCAGAGGAGGACGACGATGGACGCCTTCCAGCGCGGCAGCTTGGGCAGGCTGCCCGCCCAGTGCTCGGGCAGCACCCGGGGCAGCTCCATCGTCACGGTCGTGGGGCCGCCCGGCGGGCTGTTCAGGGCGAGCACCCCGTCGAAGGCGGCCAGCCGCCGCTCGATCCCGGACAGGCCGCTGCCCTTGGCCGGATCGGCGCCGCCCATGCCGTCGTCGGTGACCGTGGCGCGCAGATTGGGCCCGTTGGTGCTGAGGTCCACCGTCGCCGCGCGCGCGTCGCCGTGCCGGGCGGCATTGGAGAGCAGCTCGCTGACCGCGAAATACACCGCCGCCTCCACCGGCGCCTCCGGCCGGTGCGGCAGGTCGACGTCCACCGTGACCTGCAACGGGCTGTCCATGGCCAGCGCGCGTACGGCGTCGGCCAGCCCGCGCTCGGCCAGCACCGGAGGGTGGATGCCGCGGATGACCCTGCGCAGCTCGGTCAGCGTCTCGGAGGAGGCGTCCCGGGCCTTCGACAGCAGCGCCTTGGCCGCCGAGGGGTCCTTGTCGACGAGCTCCTCGACCGCGCCCAGCGTCATGCCGATCGCCACCAGCCGGGCCTGAGTGCCGTCGTGCAGATCCCGTTCGATCCTGCGCATCTCGGCCGCCTGCGAGTCGGCGGCCAGGTTACGCGTCCGCCTGAGGTGGCTCACCTGGCTCGCCAGGCGGCTGGCGACGGTCGCGCGGAGCATCAGGTCGCTCCAGAGAGCGTAGATCCGCAGGCCGCGCTCGGGGATCACGACGAACACCGGCAGCAGTGTCACCTTCACCACCGGGTCGAGCACCAGCCAGAACGTGTCGCGCCAGGTCGCCGGGTCGGAGGTCAGCCACTTCCACCGGTTGTTCCAGGCGGGGATCCGCGGCGTCTTGTAGAGGGTCCGGTCGGAGCGGTACATGCCGTCCGCCTGCGGCACCGGAGGCGGGGGCTCGGGCAGGTACGGGGACTCGATGTGGACGCCGGTCCAGCTCCGCATCAGCCGCCGGTTGAGCTCGGCCAGCCTCCTGACCAGCTGGACCTGCGGCGAATACAGGAACACCATGCCCACCCCGAACGACAGCAGCAGCATGGTGAGGCTGAGCACGATCGCCGGCACCTCGACGAGGAGGAGTGCGAGCAGCGCCGCGACCTGACCGGACCTTCGGAGCAGCATGCCCCCAGTCTGGGCCAACGGGCGCTGCCGGACCATTGCACCTAGGTACACCCTTGCCCGACACCCAGCCGGATTCCCCGGCGAAGGCCGTGTTCCTAGCGTCGTCGGCATGAAGGTCATCGAAGTCAGGAACCTGCGCAAGCAGTACCCGAAGCATCTGGCGGTCGACGACGTGTCGTTCGAGGTCGCGGAGGGTGAGATCTTCGGCATCCTCGGCCCGAACGGCGCGGGCAAGACCACCACCGTGGAGTGCGTGGCCGGCCTGCGCGTGCCCGACGGCGGCACCGTACGGGTGGCCGGGCTGGACCCGCAGCTCAACAGGGGCGAGCTGCGGCGCGTGCTGGGCATGCAGCTGCAGAGCGCGGCGCTGCCCGACAAGATCAAGGTGTGGGAGGCCATGGACCTGTACGCCTCCTTCTACCCCGACCCCGCCGACTGGTCCGAGCTGCTCGAACGGGTCGGCCTCGGCGCCAAACGCGACACGGCGTTCAAGAAGCTCTCCGGCGGGCAGCGCCAGCGGCTCTCGGTCGCGCTGGCGCTGGTCGGCAGGCCGCGCGTGGCGGTGCTGGACGAGCTGACCACCGGCCTCGACCCGCAGGCCCGCAGGAACACCTGGGAACTGGTCGAGCAGGTACGCGACTCCGGCGTGACGATCGTGCTGGTCACCCACTTCATGGAGGAGGCCGAGCGGCTCTGCGACCGGCTCGCGCTCATCGACGCGGGCAAGGTGGTCGCCACGGACACGCCTGCCGGGCTCATCGCGCAGGTGGGCGGGGAGCAGCGGCTGAGGTTCCGGCCGTCGGGGCCCGTCGACGACGCGGTGCTGCGGGCCCTGCCGGAGGTGCGGGAGGTCACGAGGAGCGGCGACCAGCTCGTGGTGAGCGGCACGGGCAACCTCGCGCCGGCTGTCACGCTCGTCCTGGCCCGGCACCAGGTCGTTCCAGGAGACCTGCGGATCGAGCAGACCACGCTCGACGACGCGTTCCTCGCACTCACCGGAAGGAAGCTGTCATGAAGCTGCTCCTCGTGGAGATCAAGCTGCACCTGCGCGAATGGCCGTTCCTGATCTTCACGATCGGGCTGCCGGTCGCGCTCCTGCTCGTGCTGGGACTCAGCATCCCGGACATGACCCAGCGCGCGGCGTCGGGGGAGCGGGCCGTGGACACGCATATGCCGAGCCTGATGACGCTGCTCTCGCTGCTGACCCTGGCCTGCAGCGTGGTGCCCGCGGTGCTGACCGCGTACCGCGAGCAAGGGGTGCTCAGGCGGATGTCCACCACGCCCGTGCACCCGGCACGGCTGCTGGGGGTGCAGCTCCTGATCAACCTGGCGGTCGGGGCGGTCACCACGGCCCTGCTGATCGTGACGGGGTCGCTGGTGTTCGGGTCGGCGGCGCCGCGGCAGTGGGTGGGGTTCATCCTCGTCTTCCTGCTCGGCAGCGCCGCGTTGCAGGCCATCGGGCTGGTGATCGCCGCGCTGGCGCCCAACGCGAAGGTCGCGCCGGGGATCGGGTCCGCGGTGATGTTCCCGCTGATGTTCCTGGGGGGCATGTGGGTGCCGCGCGACATCATGCCGGACGCGCTGCGGGCGATCAGCGACTACTCCGTCGCGGGGCCGTTCGCCCAGGCGCTCAAGGACACCTGGGCGGGCCACGCGCCGCAGGCCGCCCATCTGGCGGTGGTGGCCGCCGGGCTGGTGATCTTCGGTGGGCTGGCCGTACGGCTGTTCAGGTGGGAGTGAGGCTAGCGCCCGGCCCAGACCGGGCGCGCGCCGGTGACGTTGGTCATCAGGGAGTAGAGCGAGGACGAGGCCGTGATGAACATCCGGTTGCGCTTGAGCCCGCCGAACACCAGGTTGGCCGTGGGCTCCGGCAGCTTCAGCCGGCCGATCAGCGTCCCGTCGGGGTCGTAGCAGAGCAGCGCCCTGCCTGCCGCGGCCCAGACGCGGCCCGTGTCGTCGAGGCGGAGTCCGTCGAAGATGTCCTGCTCCGTCCCTTCCGCGAAGACCTTGCCGCCCGCCAGCGTGCCGTCCTCGCGCACGTCGAACACGCGCAGGTGCTTCATCCGCGTGTCGGCGATGTAGATCCGGCTCTCGTCGAGCGAGAACGCCAGGCCGTTGGGGCGGGCGAAGTCGTCGGCCACGATCCGGACCTCGCCCGTCACCGGGTCGGCACGGTAGACGTGACAGCCGTCGATCTCCTGCTCGGCGGCGTAACCCTCGTAGTTGCTGAGGATCCCGTACGGCGGGTCGGTGAACCAGATCGACCCGTCGGAGCGGACCACGACGTCGTTGGGGCTGTTGAGCCGCTTGCCCTCCCAGCGGTCGGCGATGACCGTGATCGAGCCGTCGTGCTCGGTGCGGGTGACGCGGCGGTTGCCGTGCTCGCAGGAGATCAGGCGGCCCTCGCGGTCGAGGGTGTTGCCGTTGGTGTAGCCGGACGGCTGGCGGAACAGGCCGACCGCGCCCGTCATCTCGTCCCAGCGCAGCATCCGCTCGTTGGGGATGTCGCTCCAGACCAGGAACCGGCCGGCCGGGAAGTAAACAGGGCCCTCCGCCCAGCGGGTGCCGGTGTGGAGGCGTTCGACATAGTCGTCTCCGCCTACCGCGGCGAACCGCTCGTCGAGCACCTCGAACTCAGTGGGGATCGTGTCCGTCATGCGGTCCACAATATGCTGTTCGCCATCCCGGGCATATCACTGGATAGCATTCGGCTGTGGATGATATCGACAGAATGCTGATCGGCCTGCTGCAGGAGGACGCGACGCGGTCGTATGCGGTGCTGGGCAAGGCGGTGGGGCTGTCCAGCGGGGCCGCGCACGAGCGGGTGCGCAAGCTGCGCGAGCGCGGGGTGATCAGGCGCACGACGATCGAGGTGGACCAGGCGGCGCTCGGGCGTGCGGTGACGGCGTACGTGCTGGTGGACGGGAGCACCTGGATGGGCGACAGCGCCGACCGGCTGGCGGCGATCCCGGAGATCGAGGAGGCGCACGTCATCGCGGGTCCCGCGTCGGTGCTGCTCAAGGTCCGTACGGCCGGGACGGTGGAGCTGCAGGACGTGCTGCGCCGGGTGTTCGGGGTGGACGGCGTCACGGGAACGCAGACAATCGTGGTCCTCGAGACACTGCTCGAGCGAACCCTCAAGTAATCTCCAGGTATGACGAAGGCCGCCTGGAACACCAAGGAGCTCACCGTCGGCGAGCTCGCCGAGCGCAGCGGGGTCGCCGTGTCCGCCCTGCACTTCTACGAGGCCAAGGGCCTGATCAAGAGCCGCCGTACGGCGGGGAACCAGCGCCGGTACACCCGCGACAGCCTGCGCAGGGTCGCGTTCATCAGGCTGGCCCAGCGCATCGGCATCCCCCTGAAGACCATCAAGGACGCCCTGGCCGAGCTGCCGGACGAGCGCACGCCCAACCGGGACGACTGGGCCCGCCTGTCGGCCGCCTGGCGCGGCGAACTGGACGACCGGATCGAGCAGCTTCAACGGCTGCGCGACGACCTCACGGACTGCATCGGGTGCGGCTGCCTGTCGCTCGACCGTTGCCCGGTGGCCAACCCCCACGACCGGCTCGGCGACGAGGGCCCGGGCGCCCGCCGCATCGACACCCGCCTCTGCCCCCCACCTCAGACCTGCGCCACCACCTCGGGCTGCGCCTCCTTCACGGAAACACCCCTCCCCACAGCCTCCTGACGCCCCCACGGCCAGGCTCCGCCCCTCGCCGTTCGAAAGGACCCTCGTGACCCGGGCCCAGCCCCTCGCTCCTGGAGGGAGGCCAGGGGCGGCCCCAGCCCCCGCTCCCGGAGGGACCTCAGGGCCCCACGGCCGAGCCCGGCCCTCGCCCCTGAGCGGCTCGACGGCCTGGCCTGGCCCTCACCCCGAGGGCTCGCGGCCGAATCCTCTAAATCCCCCAAAAGGACATCAGCCGAAGTGCGGTGGCGCACTTCGGCTGAGGGGACGGCTGTCAGCGGGCGGGCTGGGAAGGCGGGACGATGAGCGTCGGCCGGTGAGCGTGATGCAGCACGTGGTTGGACACACTGCCCAACAGCACCGACCGCACCCCGGCCAGCCCCCGCGACCCCGTGACGATCACCGAGGCATCCACCTCGTCCGCCACGTCGACAATCGTCTTCCAGATCGACTCGTTGTCAGCCACCGCCCGATAGGTGACATCCGAGAGCCCGGCCGCGATGGCCAGCTCAGCCCCCTCCCTGGCATGCTGCTCCGCCTGGGCGTGCCCCTCGTCCTCGGTGCTCTGGTCGAGGACGCCCGCCGCCAGCGGATACTTCTTGAGCTGCACGAGCAGCGGCTCCCACACCGTGACGACGACGGTGGGCTCGGCGGCGAGATGCTTGGCCGCGAACTCGATCGCGGTACGCGAGTCGGCCGAGCCGTCGTAGGCGACAAGGATGGTCATGGCGTTCTTCCTTTCGCTTCACTCTTCCGCTAAAGCACCGAAGCGATCAGGCGCCATTCCAGAGCCGGCTGTCTCCTTTGTCACACCCCCGGGGGAGGGGGTCAGGACTCGGTGAGGGCGATGAGGATGTGTTCCATGCAGGCGTGGCCTGCCCGCTCGGCCGCCGCCGCGTCTCCCGCCGCGATGGCGCGGGCGATGGCGTCGTGCGGGATGTAGCTCTTGTCGAGCGAGGTCCCCGCGGCCGTGATGCTGGCGCGCAGGGCCGCCGAGAAGTCCTCGTACAGGTCGATCAGCACCAGGTTGTGCGTGGCGTGCGCCACGGCCATGTGGAAGGCCAGATCGGCCTCGACGAAGTAGTCGGGGTCGTCCAGCTCCCAGGCCCGGTCCCGCTCGGCCAGGGCCGCCTCGATGTGCTTGATGTCGTCATCCGTGCGCCGGGTGGCGGCCAGGCGCGCGGACTCGACTTCGAGTGCACGGCGTACCTCGAGGATCTCGAGCTGCTCGGCCTGCTTGAGCCGCCGCAGCATCGCGCCGGACAGCTCGCTGGTCGCGCGGACGTAAGTGCCGTCCCCCTGACGGCACTCGAGCAGCCCGGCGTGCGTGAGCGCGCGTACGGCCTCCCGAACGGTGTTGCGGCCCACCCCGAGCTGCTCGGCGAGCACCGTCTCGGTCGGGATCTTGCCGTTCATCGGCCACGACCCTGAGGTGATCTGCTCCTTGAGCTGATCGATCACCTGGTCGACGAGCGAAGCCCGCTGCGCCGTACGCAGACTCACAGTCCGCCTCCTCCGGGGAAACCAATCATCCTATGAGTCAATGACTGGTAGACCCTAATTATTCCAGACTCAAAACGCCAAATCTGGAGCTCCTGGAGGATCAGCGCGAAACTGTGGCGTCGACGGTCACCCCCGCCATGGCGGAACGGACTCCGGCGGCTTCGAGGGCTTTACGATATGCGGCGGTCTGCTGTGTTCTGGACCCGGCCCTGCCGTAGAGGTCGCCCAGCTCACGCCAGCAACGGGCGGCCTGCCGGTCGGAGCCGAACACCGGCCGGTCGAGCGTGTCGAGCGCCTGGTGGGCGTCGCGCAGGTGCGCGGAGGCGTCGGCCCCCTCGTCGAACGCCACGGTGGCCAGCACGAGGTGGGCCTCGGCGGGCGTGGTGCCGGCGCGGTCGTGAGACAGGCCCAGAGCCGTGTGCGCCAGCTCGCTCGCCCGCGCCGAGGCGCCGGTCCGCAGGATGACCCGTGCGTGCACGATGAGGCTCTCGCCGTGCTCGCGTGCCGTGCCGGGGAACGTGGCGAACGCCTTGGAGGCGGCCGAGATGAGGCGCTCGGCCTCGTCGACCGGCACCGTGGTCAGCCTGGACCAGTGCATGGCGGTCCTGGCCAGCTGCAGCGACAGCCGGGCCTGGCGGCCGGCCATGATGGCGTCGTCGGCGAGGCGCACGGCCAGCGCCGAGTCCTCGCCGGCAGCGGCGGCGGCGCTCGCGTGCCACAGCGCCTGGATCTCTCCGGAACGGTCCACAACTTCAGGAACGCCGGTCAGGTCCAGCACCCGCTTGACGTATCCCAGCTCGCGGGACTCGCTCTCGCGCTCGCTGCGCGCCTCGACCAGAGCGGCTGCCAGGTCGACGGCGATCTCGCCCTGCGTGATGGACAGCCGCTCGGCCTGCTCAAGGGCGGCGGTGGCCAGGTCGCGGGCCCGCAGGCGGTCGCCCGCCCGCTGGTAGCAGCGGCTCAGTGCGATCGTGAGCGGGAGGTCGGCCAGCCGCTCGGGGTGAGCCGCGGCCTCCCTGCGCAGGCGCTCGAACGCCTCCACCGCCTGGCCGAGGCGACCCTGGGCCTCGAGCGCGCGCGCCCTGCCGAACCGGGCGTGAGCGGTCAGCATGGCGTTTTCCTCGTCGGCCGCCTTCACGATCTCCGTGAAGCGGTCGGCGGCGACGGACGGGTCGCCATGCTGCAGCTCGAGCTCGGCGTGGCGCAGGCCGAGCTCCGTGTCGATGCGCTGCCGAGGTTCGATCCCGTGAAGGAGGAACTCGGTCGTGCACCCCAGTCGCTCGGCCAGCAGCCGGGCCACGACAGGAGTCGGCGTGCGCTTGCCCGACTCAATGAGCGAGACATAACTGTCAGACAGGTCGGGTCCGGCCAGTTGGGCCTGGGACATCCGCCTGTTCAGCCGCAATCCGCGGACGCGGTCACCGATGGTTCCCTGACTCGGCATCTCATCTCTCAAGGCGGGGAAGGGTCAACAACACGCAATGATTGCATGAAGTAGCCGAATCGGGTATCCCCGAGTGAAGAATTCCCCGCGAGGAGATTAATCGTCGCTCTCGTCCTTGCTGGGAAAAAGCATCCCGCAGACCTCGAGGTACAGGGTCTCGGGGTACGGAATGTACTCGACCGTCGAGAGTGCCTGGTCCTGACCTGCTGACTCGAGGATGAACTCACCGTAACCGAGCATGCGCCCAAGCAGACTTCTTTGGAAGCTCATGTCGGTGACCTTGCCCAAAGGCATCATCGCGACCTTACGGGTGATCAAGCCCGTTGTCAGCAGCATGCGCTTCGAAGTCACCACAAAGTAATCGACCGACCACTCCGCGACTTTCCACACGAAACGCACCAGAAGCAGGAGCCACAACCACCACACGACGACGAGCGCCGTGCCGCCTTGATCGCTGCCTCCGAAGAACTTGCTGAGCAAGCCCGCGACGATCAGGCCGGCGAGCACCTCGGCAACCGGGCGCAGCAAGATCGCAGGGTGCCGCCGGACCATGATGAACTGTTGTTCTTGGGGGAGGAGGTATCGGTTGACCGACGACGGGGCAGAGTCCCCGTGGGTCACAAGTCTCATGAGAGGCTGTTCACAAATTGAGCCAGCGAGTCGGCCGCGTTGAACACCGTGTCGAACGCTCCTCTCACCGCGTCCGCGGCGTCAGATGGTCGCGCGAACAGGTAGTACGCGACAAATGCGATACCACCGTATGTGAGGACTTTTTTGACCTGCACCGTCGCCTCCGTGCCCTTACCCACTCCACCCGCCCTATACATTACCCACCCGGATGCCCGGGTAAAGATGACTTGGCGGGATAGTTCCGATCTTGGTTAGCCGCGTTCGCTGGCCACCAGGGCCAGGACGTGAAGATGCTTACGTGCGATGCGCTCGACAAGGCTCGGATGGGCGTAACCGGTGACCTCCAGCGCGCCATAGTGCGCTGCTTCAACGCAGCGCGTTACGGTGGTCGCGGAGTGGATACCGGCGAACTCGTCGCACAGCACAGTCTCCACCTCCGCGTACGGAGCCGGCTCCGCCTCGCTGTGATCGCTCATCGTGCTCCTCCACGCGCATGCGGAAGTTGCCTTCCTGTCTCTTCGTACCCACGAAACAACAGTATGTAACGAAGAGATGACTGCGAGTGACGTGAAGGCGCTTTTCAGCTACGTCGTGGCGTCAGACCACGCCGTAGAGGCGGTCGCCCGCGTCGCCGAGGCCGGGCACGATGTAGCCGCTCTCGTTGAGCCGCTCGTCGAGTGCGGCGGTCACCACGCGGATGGGCTTGCCCGAGTTGGCGAACACCTTGTCCATGTACGCCAGGCCCTCGGGTGCGGCCAGCAGGCAGATGGCCGTGACGTCGACCGCGCCCCGGTCGAACAGGAACTGCACGGCCGCCGCCAGCGTGCCGCCGGTGGCCAGCATCGGGTCGACGACGTAGCACTGGCGCCCCGACAGGTCGTCGGGCAGCCGCGTGGCGTACGTCTCGGCCAGGAGGGTGGACTCGTTCCTGATCATGCCGAGGAACCCGACCTCGGCCGTGGGCAGCAGCCTGGTCATGCCGTCGAGCATGCCGAGCCCGGCGCGCAGGATGGGGACCACGAGGGGGTACGGCTTGGCCAGTCGCACGCCGTGGGCGGCGGCCACGGGCGTCTCGACCGTGACGTCGGTGATCCGCACGTCGCGGGTGGCCTCGTACGCGAGCAGCGTCACCAGCTCATCCGCGAGCCTGCGGAAGGTCGGCGAGTCGGTGCGGACATCGCGCAGCGTGGTGAGCTTGTGGGCCACGAGCGGATGGTCGACGACGAGGGTTTCCATAAACGGCAAGGCTATCTGCTGGGGAACGTGCATGGGGACCCCGCTACCTGCGGTGGTCCTCCGAACGTGGCCACCCCCGCCGGCCCCTCGGGTCATTGGTTTTGATCACAATTTAGTCCGAGAGGCACACGCCTCGTGCGCAGGTCTGGAACGATTGGGTGCTGGTGGTATCTGTCGTGTCAGAGGTCGGGTGGGGATGGCGATGGCAGACGAAGACGACGCTCTCGATTTCGCCATCGTGGTTTACCGCGAGGACGAGTGCTGGGACGCCGAGCTCCTGCCGGTCGTGCTCACGTCCGACCTGCAGGGGTTGATCCATGCCCTGCGTCAGCAGCCGAGCGAGAGCGGGACGATCGGCCTGGTCGCCGTGGGCGACGAGTTCTTCGTGGCGCTGCGGGTCCTGGGCGAGCGGGTGGACGTGTTCCTGTCCGACATCGCCGCCTCCTGGGACTTCCCGCTGGCCCGCCAGGTTCTCGACTATCTCGACGTGCCCGTGCCGGACGAGGAGGAGCTCGACGAGATCCTCCAGGACGAGGAGACCGTGCTCCCCGCCGGAGATCTGTCGATCTTCGCCGATCTCGGGTTGGACGAGATGGAGCTGGGCATCCTCTCCGGCGACATAGACCTGCTGCCCGAAGATGTGCTGTCCAGCATCGCCGCGCGGCTCGGCTTCTCCGAGCCGTTCGAGCGTGCCATCGAATCGGTCTTCGGCTGACCCCCTGGAGCTCGGACATGGCGTCCAACACCTTCTCTGCGGCTTTCGTCAGGACCTCGGACGGCTGGAGCGGCGCCGAGATCGATCTGAGCGAGGCCGAGATCGTCGACGATCTCGGTGACGCGGTCACGGAGACGCTGAGTCTCTCCGGCGACGAGCTGGCCCTGCTCTGCGTCGAGGTCGAGGACGAGTGGTTCGCGATCGCCCGCTACCGGGGCGAGGAGGAGCCGCGCGTGTTCCTGTCGGACGCGCACGCGATCCTGTCCGACCCGCTCGGCGAGCTGTTTGCCGAGTTCGCCGGCGTGGTGCCCGACAAGGAGGGCAACGGCCTCGGCGTGCGTCCGGCCGGCGACTTCGAACTGCTCAGCGACCTCGGGGTCAGCTCCGAGGAACTGCTGGAGCTGAGCATGGAGGAGGGCATGCTGCCGGCCGACATCCTGTCGGTGATCGCCGAGCGGCTGGCCTTCGCGGACGAGCTCGACCGGCTGCGGTGACCGGCCGGTGATCCGGTTCCTGCCGTGACGTACGAGGAGGCCATGCGCCTGGCGCTGGCGGAGGCGGTCACGGCGGGGTCCAGGGGAGAGATCCCCGTGGGCGCGGTGGTGCTCGACCCGCTCGGCGAGGTCCTGTCCGCGGCGGGCAACGACCGCGAGTCCTCCGCCGACCCGACGGGCCACGCCGAGGTGCTCGCGCTCCGGCAGGCGGCCATGCGGCGCGGACAGTGGCGGCTGAGCGGCTGCACCCTCGTGGTGACCCTGGAGCCCTGCACGATGTGCGCGGGCGCCGCCGTGCTGGCCAGGGTCGACCGGATCGTGTACGGCGCCGTGGACGAGAAGGGCGGGGCCGTGGGCTCGCTCTGGGACGTCGTACGCGACCGCCGGCTCAACCATCGGCCCGAGGTCGTCATGGGGGTTCTGGCTGACGAGTGCTCGTCGGTACTAAAGCGGTTCTTCGCTACTCGCCGGATCCGGTAAGCTCATGCGCGGTGGTGTCGCCTAGTGGCCGAGGGCGCACGCCTCGAAAGCGTGTGATGGGGCAACTCATCCGTGGGTTCAAATCCCACCACCACCGCCACAAGAAGGGCCTCCGACCTGTACGAACAGGTCGGAGGCCCTTCGTCTGCCAAGATCATGGGGGCATTTGGGGGCATCAGGCCTCAGCCATGATCACGCAGACGGTTTCCGGTGGCGGTGGTCGTTCACCTTCCGACCCGGAAGGAACGCCAGAAAATGGCATCGATCGAACCGCGCAAGGGCGTGAAGGGACGCGTGAGCTACCGCGTCGTCTGGTATATCGACGGCAAGCGTGAGAACGGACGCGACACCGAAACGTGCGATTCACACACCATCGCCAAGCGCTTCAAAGAACCTTGTCGAGCTCGCTGGCGATAACCGTCCGGCAGGCTACCCCAAGCGCTGCAGGGGCAGAGGCATCGGCGAGCGGTGGATCAAGTCCGAGCCGGCCCCTGCGGCTGCGGACGGCGGGAGTAGCCCGCATACCGTCGCCGAGGTCCCACGTTGGGCGAGGTCATCGACCGGTACCTGAACCAGCCACCCGGCCGAGGAAGTCCAACGCATCGGGTACCTACGCCAGTTCAATCGGCATGTTCGCACGGCCATCGTGACCCTGGAGGATGGGCCCGCTCGGCGGGCTGCCCGTCACCGGGTACACAGCCGACGTCGACCAGGCATGGGTCACCTGGATGCAGGGGCGCAAGCACATGGTCAAGGGGGAACTGGTCCCGTATTCGGCCAAGACCATCCACAACATCCACTGACCATCGGGCCAGCACACACGTATCGGACCTAAGACATTGAAAGCGGCCTGGAACAACGACCCTCTCCTCGCCTGTGGTGCTTGAAGGGTATGTGTGGTGCTTGCACCGATTCTCGCCTGCCAACGAAGTCGGCGATGTGCGATGATGGCGCGCCGCCGCTCGCCGACCGGCAGGTACGTCATGGCGCCGGGTCAGCCGGTGATGAAGGAGCGCAGCAGGGAGAAGAACCGCTCGCCCTCGGTGTCGGGAATGAAGTGGCCGGAGCGTTCGAACACCTCCAGACGTGCCCCGGGCAGGCCATCCACGATCTCCCGCGCCGTGGCCAGCGGCGTGATGGGGTCGCGAGTGCCGGCCACGACGAGCGCCGGGCACCGGATGGAGGCCAGGCGCGCGGTCAGGTCGAACCGGACGGTGGACATGAAGCTCATGGTGAGCCCGGGGTTCGGGACGATACGGGCCATGGCCTGGATGTCGGATTCCGCCGGGAAGTTCGGATCGGGGCTGTAGGCGGGGGCGCAGAGCTGCCCGAAGGCGGCGAACGTCTCCGGGGTCCCCTCGGTGAGGAACGCCTTGGCAGCCGTGGCGGCCTCCTCGCCGGCCTCGGCGCGAAAGCCTTCGACGACTCGGTCCAGATCCCAGCGGGCGACGGTGCTCTGCAGGATCAGCTTGGCCGGGTGGTCGGGGTGGCGAGAGGCGTAGCTCATGGCCACGGCTCCGCCCCAGGACCAGCCCAGGACGATCGGCTTGACGATGCCGAGCGTGTCGCACAGGGCGCGCACGTCGTCGCCCCACTGGTCGAGGTTCCAGGTGTCCGGGTCGGAGTTCTGGCTGCGGCCGTTGCCGCGCTGGTCGACGTAGACGATCTGGACCAGGTCGGCGAGTTGACCGTAGGCGGGCTTGAAGATCGAGTGATCGTGGCCGGGGCCGCCGTGCAGCAGCAGGAGGGTCGGCTTCTCTCGCATCGTGTAGCCGTCGGGTTCCAGGGCGGCGCCTTCGACGTCCACGTACAGCGACGTGCCGTTCACCTGAACACGCATGGGGATTCTCCAGTCAATTGGGCGCTTGGCCAACTTTCTTGATCAGTCTGGCCGTGCCCGGTGGAGGACACCATGACGGCCGCCCCCAGACGGCGGTAGGGGCAGCCTCACCACCGTCCGAGGGCCGCAGGTCGCTCGGTCGCCTCGTTCGGCAGTCCCGAGCTGCCGCGGGGAAACGGCCGTAGAACTTAGGCGGGTCGAGTGGCTCCGCGCCGTTCAGCGATGAAATCGCGTTCCTCATCCAGGATCGTCCAGTGCTCAACCAGTTCGTCGATGTGCATCGGGGGTGTCATCACCGCTTGGCGTCAACGACGCCGGTGGCGATCGGTCAGATCTGCTTTACGCGCGGCCGTAGCGGAGGAAGTCCCCGCTGGTCAGGTAACGAGTGATGGGCAGGCAGGCGGCCTGAGCCTGGAGATCGGCGATCACCGGGTCGATGTGGCCGACCAGCAGCCCCAATGCCCAGCCGGCGACACGTTGTCCGGTGCCGGATCACCGGTGGTGCGCAGGCAGCGGGCTCCGCCAGAGATAAATCGAACACGTGGATCAGATCGCAGACGATATGAATAGGCGCGTGGCGGCGCGATGGGCCTCGGTTTGCAGCCCGTTGCACCGGCCGGTCGTCGTCGTGTTCGCCCAGGCTGACCACGTCGTGAGGGCGGCGGTGGGCGGCGGCCTTGCGCGTGGCCGGGCCGGTGCTTCGGGCCGCATGGCGATTGGCCTGCACCTCCTCTCGCGGCGCAGCCTCCCCCGGCACCGGTCGATGGACGCGGGCGCACCGAGGGTTATCCCTCAGGGAAAATACGGATCTTGTTCGGCAGGAAGATCGCGCCGGAGTATTGGGCCAACCCCAACCTTCGGAGTTCGGTCATGCGCAATGTTCTGAGGCATCCGCTGGTGCAGGCGTTCGTCCTGCTGATCGGCGTACTGGCCATCTTCTTCATCCTTCAGGCGGCTGTGGCCGCTGCCTTCCGGATAGGCCCCGATAACCTCACTCCGGCGAACGGCCTCCTGCTGGGCCTGACGGGAGCGGTGGCGGCGCTGGCCACTGTTGCGTTGGCGCGCCGTTGGGAGGGCGCGTCGATGGCAGGCCTTGGCCTGCCGTCCAGGCATGCGGTTCCCCACCTGTTCGCCGGAATCGCGGTGGGCGGGGCGATTCAGGCGGTGGCGTTCGGCATCATGGCCGCGGAGGGCTGGTACACGGTCTCGACGGCCACGGTGGATCTCGGCTCGCTCACGCTCATGGCGCTGACCGCCTTATGCGTGGGTTTCTGGGAGGAATGGGCCTTCCGCGGCGTGGCACTGCGGCTGCCGGAGCAGGCCGTGGGCACCTGGTGGGCGCTCGTGATCAGTTCCCTGCTCTTCGGTCTCCTCCACGCCCCCAACGGCAACGCCTCGCCCATGACCCTGGTCGGCATCGCCGTGGCCGGCGGGCTCGTGCTCGGCGGCGGCTTCCTACTGACCCGCTCTCTGTGGCTGCCCATCGGCCTGCACATCGGCTGGAACTTCGTCCAAAATTCGGTGTTCGGAACCAGTTCGTCGGGCGCTGGCACCATCAAGGAGACTCCGCTACTGCGGGGCCACGTCAACGGTCCGGAACTGTGGGTGGGCCACCCGGGCGACCTGGAGTCCGGGCTCATCCTCATCCTGGTCGGTACGACGACAGGGCTGATCCTGCTCGCCCTGGCCGTGCGGGCAGGACACATCCGGCCAACGCGGCGCAAGACGCGAACCACTACGGTGTGACCGTGCGCGTGGTGATCGCCGACGACTCGGAGCTCTTCCGTGAGGGCCTGGGCGTCCTGCTGGAACGTGCGAACTTCGTCGTCAGCGGTCTGGCGGGCGATGGCCGTACGCTGGCGCGGTTGATCGAGTCCGACCCGCCCGAGGCGGTCATCATGGACATCCGCATGCCGCCGACCTACACAGTCGAGGGCCTCGAGCTCGCCGTACGGCTGCGCCGCGAGCATCCCTCCGTCGCTGTGCTCCTGCTGTCCAACCACGTTGAGGCCCACCACGCGGTCGACCTGTTCGGTCAGACGCCTCACAAGATCGGGTACTTGCTCAAAGACCGGGTCGGCGCCGTAGAAGAGTTGGCCGACGCTCTGCGCCGTATCGCGTTGGGACAGATCGTGCTCGACCCTGCCGTGGTCTCCCTGCTGGTCTCCCGGCCCCGTCCACCCGGGCCGCTGACCCGGCTCAGCCCTCGCGAGCGGGAGGTGCTCGCGCTCGTCGCAGAGGGACGGTCGAACCAGGGCATCGCCGACCGACTCGGGCTGACGCCCAAGACCGTGGAGGGCCACTTACGCGGGATCTTCGGCAAGCTCGGCCTAGCCGACGACGTCGCCGACAATCGGCGGGTCCTGGCGGTCCTGCGGCATCTGCGCGGGTAACACCGCTCGCACCGTGGTCCCACCTCCGGGCGGGCTGTGCAGCACGAGACCTCCTCCACACGCCTGCACCCGATCGGCCAGGCCGCGTAGGCCGCCTGTGGGGACGGCGCCACCGCGCCCGTCATCGGCCACCTCCACGACCAACTGGCCCCTGTCCAGCAAGGCGTTGATCCGCACGACTGATGCGCGCGCGTGGCGAGTGGCGTTGGCCAGCGTCTCCGCGGCCACGAAATACGCGGTGCGCTCCACCTGCGCCGCCAGCCGTACGGGTAGGTCGATCTGAAGACGGACGGGTAGAACGGCCCGTTCGGCCAGGGACCTGAGCGCGGCGCCCAGCCCCGCCTCGGCCAGCACCGCGGGGAAAGCGCCCCGTGCCAGGCTGCGCAGCTCGTCCAGGGCCAGGCCGAGTTCGGAGATGGCCTGGTCGAGTCGCTCCGGCTCGTCGCGGGCCAGGCCCAGCAGCAGCCGTGCGTTGACGAGCCGCTGTTGAGCGCCGTCGTGAAGGTCCCGCTCGAGGCGGCGCCTGGCCTCGTCACCGGCATCGATCAACTCGGCCATGCGGCGAGAGGACTCTCTGCGGCCCAGTACGACGCGATAGCCCAGTGGCCAGGCGATGAAGCCCAGCACGATCACGCTGTCCAGCGGTCCACCCAGGAAGTACGCCCCGAGCCCTCCAGCCCGGAGCAGGTTGCCCACCTCGTGCACCATCACCAGCACCATGAGCAACAGCCCGGAGAACGTGACGGCCCGATCGCGTTCCGGTCGTGGCAGCGTGGCCCAGCGCATGCACACTGCCACCACCAGCGCGACGGTGTAACCGGCGACGAACACCAGAGCGAGAAGGGCCAATGGCTGCCTGGCTCTGTCCCAGCCGAGGGCTCGCCCCAGGCAAACGCATCCGCCGCCGGGCAGCCTGCCGTACATGACCCAGGCCACACCGGACAGCAGCGGAACCAAGTAACCGAAGGCCAGCACTCCGCGTACGGTGGGTGCTTCCGCACGACCGTGCGGAAGCAGCACCATCACGTGCCCGAGCAGGCCTATCTGGATGGCCGACGCCGTGGCGCCCACCACGAGCGCCGCAGCCGTGCCCTGGTAGCTGATCCCGGTCGCCAGCCACATCACCCCGCTCCAGGCCAGGATCGTTCCGACGCTGCTATCCGGCCACCGCGCCCTCGCCCAAAGACCCGTCGTGATCGCCGACGCTCCGGCCGCGTATCCCATGAGCAGCAACGGGACCTTTGTCACCACGAAGTCCGCAGCCAGCATCGCCACCGTGGTCACCGAGGCGAGCGTAACCGCCAGGAGGATGATCAGCTTGCGCACGCGTACATTGTGCTGACACTGGGGGCCAGGCGCTTCAGGAACTCGCGCATCCGCGCCTGGGTCTGGCCGATCAACCTGAGAGCTCTGCATAACAGCAGGTGAGAGGCATATCCGTTCGATCCTGCGGCATTACAACCGAGCCCTTACTCGCTCGGGATGTTCTCGGCTGGGTCTGTGGAGCTCACCGGCGAGCGCCGATGAACTCGCCGACCGCTGCCGCACGGCCGGTCTTGTGCTGGAACGCCCCGTCGAACCGTCGGATCTCGACCAGACCCTCGCCGTCATCGACGCCTGGACGAAGGTCGTCGACGCCACGGGCGAGCGCGAGAAGGCCGAGCTGGTCAACGAGATGCTGGCCCGGTGGCCGCCTACCCCCGGCTGACCGACCACGCTCATGGTTGGCACCTGCACTATCGCGACGACCTGCAGCCGCTCGGCGCGGTGCTGTTCGCGCTGATCTCCGTGGGCACGGCGATGCACCTCGTCAGCCGGGGCATGGACCGGCTCGGACGGTGTGCTGCCTCCGGTTGCGAGACGATCTTTGCGGACACCTCACGCACCGCACGGCAGCGTTACTGCTCCCAGCCGGGCGCCAACCGGGATGCGGTACGCCGCCACCGCGCCCGTCAGTCCACGCCCCCTCCTGACTGGCCGGCAGACGACGGTAGCCGGCGTCGTCGGCCAGCAGCTCGTCGTGGGATCCGGTGGCGATCGTGCGGCCGTCTTGGGACCAGCTCTCTATGGCGCCCCATGCCCGCCGGCGCTTAAGCCTTTGTCAGCAGGCTCTCAGAAGGCGTGGAGTGTTGACCGTAGTCGTCAGGTGCGATGGTTTCTGAGGCGGTCGCATATCAAGATCATCTTGCTCCCCATTTGGGGGGACCATCCGTCCGCCGCCGTCTATCCGGGTCCGGCTACGTCTGACTACGTCCGCCCTGGCCAGCTACGATGTGAATCATCACAGGCCCTGAAGGTGGGCGGATCGGGTTCAAATCCCACCACCACCGCCACAAGAAGGGCCTCCGACCTGTACGAACAGGTCGGAGGCCCTTCGTCTGCCAAGATCATGGGGGCATTTGGGGGGGCGTCAGCCCTCAGCCATGATCACGCAGGCGGTTTCCCGGTGGCGGCGGTCTCTTCCCTTCCGACCCGGAAGGAACACCCCCAAGCGCTGCGGTGGCATCGGCATCGACCAGCGGCCCGAGCTCGAGCCCGCCCCAACGGGCGTGGCCGGTGCGAGCAATTGCCGGGCCCCGAAAAGCACGAGAACCCCAGCATGACCCCCAACTGAAGATCGGCCCGCTGGGAGTGTGCCCGCCAGGCTGTCGCAACGTATGGCCTGCCGCGGGAAAGCTCAGAATGCCCGACGAACGACCTTTCATCTTGTTTCATGGCGGCGGAGCAGGTCAGAGGCGGTGGCCTAACTCGCTTCCTTGACGTGTTGCCAACCCTTTCGTACGGTTCACGCACCCGAATGGAAAGCGTTTTCCCGACGGAGGTCGTCATGCAACGTCTCAGCGCCGCCACCGCCGTACTGGCTCTGGTGGTCAGCGTCCTGGTGAGCTCGGAACCGGCCCTCGCCGCTGAGTCCAGCCCTGTCGGATTCGCCGGCATGAACGGCGGTACGACCGGTGGCGCCGGTGGCTCGACTGTCACGGTCTCCACGGCCTCGGCGCTGGCCAGCGCGCTCAGTTCCAGCAGTACCCAGACGATCCGCATCTCCGGCATGATCTCCACCTCCGGGATGTACCGGGTGGCCTCCAACAAGAGCATCCTCGGCGTCGGATCCGGCTCCGGTCTCAACGGTGGCGGGCTGACCATGAGCGGCGTCAGCAACATCATCATCCGCAACCTGACCATCCAGAATTCCAGCGACGACGCCATCAACGTTCAGGACGGCTCGCACCACATCTGGATCGACCACAACAACTTCACCCACGCCTCGGACGGCCTCGTGGACATCCGGCTGGCCTCCGACTTCGTCACCGTCTCCTGGAACCGTTTCTACGGCCACGACAAGACCGCGCTCCTGGGATCGTCCGACAGCAACACCGGCGACATCGGCCGCCTGCGCGTGACCTACGTGCACAACTGGTTCGACGGCACCAACCAGCGCCACCCCCGCGTCCGCTTCGGCAATCCGGTGCACGTGCTCAACAACTACTACTCCAACATCGGCAGCTACGGCGTTGCCTCCACCACCAACGCCGGCGTCTACGTCGAGCGCAACTACTTCGAGAACGTCAGCCGCCCCACGTCCCTCCAAGAGGGCTCCTCGCCGCAGGGCAACATCAAGCTGCTCAACAACTACCTGGTCAACTCGGGCACGCCCCTGTCGCGGAACGCGAGCAGCGTGGCCGCGATCCCGTACTCCTACACTCCGGAGTGCAACTGCTCGGTGAAGTCGACGGTCACCGCCGGCGCCGGCGTGGGCAAGATCGGCCTCTGAGATCCAGTCCTGGCGGGGCCTTCCGAACGGCGCGCACGCCCGCCGGCCGGCACGGGAGACCTACGACACCCGCCACTGACTCCGACCTACGGGTCGGAGGCCCCTCGTCATGAGGCGGGGGCTTTCCAACATCATTTGTGAAGAAAACCGGGGCCCAGCCGCCGGCTGTGCGCGCCCATACGGAAAAAGGGAGCCGCGAATCCCGCGGCTCCCTTTTCCCTTTCTCAGTTGGGCAGCTCAAGGACCCTGGCGTGCAGGATCGATCTTTGGTGCAGGGCCGCGCGCAACGCGCGGTGCAGGCCGTCCTCCAGATAGAGCTCGCCCTGCCACTGCACCACGTGCGGGAAAAGGTCTCCGTAGAAGGTGGAGTCGGCGGCGAGCAGCGAGTGCAGGTCCAGTACGGCCTTCGTGGTGATCAACGAGTCGAGCCGGACCTGCCGTGGAGGGATCTGCGCCCACTCCCGATTCGAGAGACCGTGGTCGGGATAAGGGCGTCCGTCGCCGACAAGCTTGAAGATCACCCCCCCGATTTTAGGAGAGAATCCGATTCCTTGCGTTGTCCGGGAGCGTCAGCGCAGGTCGCCCGGTTCGCAGGCGCTCGCTGCGCCCTTTTCGTAGCCGCGCTGGAAGGCGTTGACGCGTTGCTCGGAGCTGCCGTGCGTGAACGATTCAGGATCGATTCTGCCTTGGGTGCGTTGCTGGATTCTGTCGTCGCCGACCGCCGCGGCGGCGTCCAGGGCTTCGGAGATGTCCGCCCGGGTGAACGGCTTCTCGTAGAAGCCGGTCTTGACCGCGTTGTGCGCCCAGACGCCCGCGTAGCAGTCCGCCTGGAGTTCGGTGGAGACGGAGGAGCCGCCCGAGTCGAGCGCGCCGAGCAGGTTCTGGACGTGGTGGCCGTACTCGTGGGCGATCACGTACGCCTGCGCGAACGGGCCGCCCTTGGCGCCGAACTGGTTGTGGAGCTGGTCGAAGAAGCTCAGGTCGAGGTAGACGCGCTGGTCGCCGGGGCAGTAGAAGGGGCCGACCGCCGAGCTGGCCGTGCCGCAGCCCGTACGTAAGCGACCGGAGTAGAGGATGGTCTTGGCCGGTCGATACCCCGAAATTTCCTGCTTCCAGTAGTCCTGGATGCTGTTGACCACGCCCACCACCCGGCACTGCTCCGACTGGTCGGCGTCCTTGCCCGTCCGGCACTGCTGGGACAGGTTGGACGGAGAGCGCTGCTGGGCGGGCTCGTCGCCGCCGCCCACGTTGTTCAGCACGAAGACCAGCACGAGCACGATCAGGCTGACGATGCCGCCACCGCCGATGACCATGCCGCCGGGGAAGCCGCCACCGCCACCGCCGCCGCCCGAATAACCGCCACCGGCATCCTCCACCTGCGAGGAGTCGAGCTCGACGTCGTCTCTGAAATCCATACTGACGTCCCTTCTGGGGGTGCCGCCCGCATGACAGCTTCCCCACAGGGCCGTATCAAATACCTGCGGAGAAGGTGTCGCACCGTTTGGGGTCCCCGCTGTCGTACCCGACGGTGAACCATCGCTCCCGCTGCTGCGACGTGCCGTGGGTGAAGCCGTCGGGGGTCACGCGGCCCTGCGTGCGCCGCTGGATGCTGTCGTCCCCGACCGCCGCGGCCGCGCTGAGCGCCTGGTCGATGTCCGTCTGGGAGAACGGCTCCCGGAAGAAGCCGGTCTTGACCGCGTTGTGCGCCCAGACGCCCGCGTAGCAGTCGGCCTGCAGCTCCAGCCGTACCGACGGACTGCCTGCGCCCGGCCTGCTGTCGGGGCCGACCCTGTTCATGGTGCCGAGCAGGTTCTGGACGTGGTGGCCGTACTCGTGGGCGACCACGTACGCCTGCGCGAACGGACCGCCCTCGGCGCCGAAGTCGCGCTGGAGCGTGTTGAAGAACGACAGGTCGAGGTAGACCTTGCGATCGACGGGACAGTAGAAGGGGCCCACGGCGGCGTCTGCCGCGCCGCAGCCGGTGTTGGCCGCATGGGAGAACAGCACGGTCCTGGCGGGCCTGTACGTGCGCCCGCGCTCCTGGAACGCCTGCCGCCAATACGACTGGATGCTGTTGACCGTGCCGACGATGCGGCAGTCCTCGGACTGGTCGGCATCGGCGCCGGTCCGGCACCGCGCCGCCAGGTTGCCGGTCGGGACGGGCGTGGCCGGGGCGCTCGGCTGGCGCCCGCCTCCCTGCGGACCGCCTCCCTGGCCGCTGAACGGCGAGGGAATGATTCCGAACAGGAACAGCCCGACCGCCGCCAGGACGAACAGCAGGCAGCCGCCGCAGCCGCCGCGCCCGCCGATGGGCAGCATGCACCCGCCCGGCATCCCGCCCCAGCCCGGCTGCGGACCCGAGGCCCGTACGTCCTCGACCTGCGACGGATCGAGTTGCGCGTCGTCGTCGAACTGCATGCCTCCCTACTCCCCAGCAACGGATCGAATACGCAGCGCGACAATCTGGGATGAATGCAACTAGATATGTCCGCTAATCTGCCGATATGACGGGCGGCTTGATCGGAATCGCGCTGGTGTCGCTGGGCATGGTTCTCACGCCCGGGCCGAACATGATCTATCTGGTCTCCCGATCGATCACCCAGGGCCGCCGGGCCGGCCTGATCTCCCTCACCGGCGTCTTCCTCGGCTTCACCCTCTACCTGACCGCGACGTGCCTGGGGCTGACGGCTGTCTTCGCGTACGTACCGGCCGCCTACACGGCACTCAAGCTCGCCGGCGCCGCGTACCTGCTCTGGCTGGCCTGGAACGCCGTCAAGCCGGGCGGCGCCTCGGCCTTCCAGCCGCGCACGCTCACGCCCGAACCCCCGCGCAAGCTGTTCGGCATGGGCCTGGTGACCTGCCTGCTCAACCCCAAGATCGCCATCCTGTACCTGTCGCTGCTCCCGCAGTTCATCGACCCCTCGATGGGCCACGTACTGCTGCAGAGCCTGGCGCTCGGCTCGGTCCAGATCGTCGTCGCCACCACGGTCAACGGCCTGATCGCCATCTCGGCCGGCGCCCTGGCCGCCTTCCTGGGCAGCCGCCCCCTCTGGCTCCGCGTCCAGCGCTACGTCACCGGCACGATCCTCGGCGCCTTCGCCGTCCACATGGCCACCGACCGTTCAAAGGCCCTGGTGGCCGCCTAGCGGCGGTGCGTTCCTGACGGCCGGGCTGACGGCGGTCCGACGAACGTGCACGCGGTACCACCGGACGCGAATGCGAACAAAGGCAGGAGCGCGGCCCAGCTGGGGATCTGCCAGGTCCTGTACGGCGTCACATTCGGCAACGTGCTTGGCACGGGCGCCGCGCCAAGGTCAGCGCCCGGGCCTTCTGGCGACCAGCACCTCGGTCACCAGGTTCTGTTCCCACCGGCCGGCCGGGTTGTCGGCAAGCAGCGCCTGCCGCAGCGTCCCGACGAAGGCGGGCAGTTGCTCGCCGAGCCTGGCGGGCGAGCTGTAGGAGTAGGAGAGCTGGAGCCCGATCAGCCCATCCACATCCCAGACCAGCCGCCGGCCGAACACCCGGCATTCCACGCTGCTGAAGGGCGAGGCGGCCAGCAGGTCGTGGTGGTGCTCGCCGGTGGCGTGGAAGGAGTTGGCCGCGGAGTGGATGTCGAGGCCGAATTCCCCGCATACGCGCCTCTCGACCACCTGCCACGGTTGCGCGTCCGGCTCCCACGGCTCTCCCCGCTGCCTTGCCGGACCGACGAGAGCCACCGCCCCGCCGGGCGGCAGCAACTCGTCCAGCTCCGCCAGCACGGACCTGCGATCCATCCAGTGAAACGACCGGCCCATCACCACCTGCTCGAACGGCGGCAACCCCCGCAGAACGGTCGAGTCGCCCCGCAACCAGGCGATGTTGGCGACGCCGTCAGCCAGCCGCCTGCCCTCGGCAAGCATTTCCCGCGCCGGATCCACAGCGAGCACCGCCGTCACCAGTCGCGCCAGCGGAATCGCGATCGTCCCGGGCCCGCAGCCGAGATCCAGCACCCGGCTGCCCGCACCGAGCGTTTCCGCCAGGTACCCGATCGCCGCCTGACCGTACCCGGGACGGTACCTGGCGTAGTACGGCGCAGCCCCGCCGAACAGACCCTCCACGGACGGAACCATAGATTTGCTCGTTGGGCACAGCCACCTCTGGACGCTGCGTTCGAGCAAGCAAGAGGAGATCAGGCAGCAGCGTCAGCAGTTGAGGGAGGCCGTGGTCTGGGGCCGGCCTGAGGCGGGGTCCAGGGCTACGGGGAACGTTCGCCCGTCGACCACCCGGATCTCCACCGAACTGGGCCCTGTCCACCTGACCGAGTCGAAGGCGTCATCGGGGTCGTCGTCATTGAAGCAGCCGAGATGCCACTCCCTGCTGCGAAGCCCGTCGTCCTTGCGGATGCTGAGCCGCATCGTCGTGTCTGGCCCGAGTCCCGCTGTCGACTGCTGCAGCCGGATCCTGTACGGGCCCGGTCCGTCGACGAAGCCGGCCTCTTCTGTAGCGGTGAGTGAAGCGGCGACCGCCCCCACGAACAGCGCGACACTCGCACCCAGCCCGGCAAGGATGACGATCGCGGCACGTAGCCACCTCCACCGCAGCCCGAGGGCGGCCAACGCCATCAGCACGCAGGCCAGCACACCGAGCGCGAACGGATGGTTCAGGTGTTCGCTCAGGAGCACCAGGTCGGAGTCCTGGACGTACACCAGAGCTGCGAGGCACCCCGTGAGGAGCGAGGCGGCCAGCAGCACGAGTGAGCGGGTTGGCATCGCGGATCCCCTCGGTGAGGTGCCACCGAGATCATGACAGCACCGCGGTGCCGTCAACCGCGCCGTGCACGGAATCTCGACGAAACCTGCTCCGGCGTGACACCCACGGCGGCCCGGTCGGTGTCGCCTTCGGGGTGAGCGGCGTGCTGCTCCCGCTTCCGTGCAAAGGGCCGCAAATCAGAGAGTCATCGCTGCTCATCCACATCCGCCCCGAAGGAAGGACGTCGGCGGACGCTGGTTATAAGACCTTTGCCTACAGTGAGTATGAGATCAACTACTCTTCGCGCATGCTGGGTGGGTCGTCTCCTATGGAAGGGATCCGTCATGCGTTCCATCCCCGCCCTGCTGGCCGTGGCCGCCACGACCCTCGCGCTCACCGCCACCCCGGCCTCCGCCGCCGAGGGAGCCGTGATAATCCTCACCGCCGGTGAGACCGCGTGGGGGATCGGGGACCCACGGCCCGGCGAATGCCACGACCTCGGCCCGGAGTTCCACGCCGTGGTCAACGAGACCGATGGCCCGATCGTGGTCTTCGGTGACCGCGCCTGCGAGGGGGAGGGCATGCTCGTGCACGCCTACGACCGAACCCAATTCGGCCTGCACTACTCCTTCCAGGCGCTGACCTGACCACAGCTTTCATGGCCGCGCCCGTCCCGTGCCTTGTCCGGGGCGGTGCGCGGCCGGCTTGACATAAAGCCCCAGGACGAGAGCAAGGCCCGGAACGGCACCGCCCACTCGACATTGCCTATGTTGAGAAACCATGGTTACAGTAACCATGGTTTCAGAACAGGAGGCGGTCGTGGGACAAGTGCCATGGTGGTGAGCACGGCCGGGCAGTGGGTCCTGCTGGCGTACCGCATTCCGCGCCAGCCCTCGACGCCGCGCATCACGATCTGGCGCAAGCTTGACCGGCTCGGCGTGGCCCGGCTGGGTGACGGGCTGGTCGCGCTGCCCGCCGACGCCCGTACTCGCGAGCAGTTGGAGTGGATCGCCGAGGAGATCGGTGAGGTCGGCGGCAGCTCCAACCTCTGGCTGGCCACCGCCGCCAGCCTGGCGCAAGAGAGAGCCATCGCGGCGGAGATGCAGCAGGCGCGGGCAGCGGAGTACCGGGCGGTAACGGAGCAGGCCGAGGCCGCCGCCACGGCGCGTCCTGGTGAGCGCAGCCGGGCGGTCAAGCGGTTGCAGGCCGAACTGCGCAGGATCGGCCGCCGCGACTACTTCCCGCCCCCCGAACGCGAGGCGGCACAGCAGGCGGTGCGCGATCTGGCCGAGGCGATCGTGCCGGGAGGGGCCGGATGAAGTGGGCCACCCGAGCCGGCGTACACATCGACCGGGCCGCGTGCGCGTGGCTGATCCGTCGCCATATCGACGCCGATGCGGAGTTCCTGTTCGTCAACGACCCCAGCGAGGTCCCGGCCGACGCCACGGCCTTCGACATGCGGGGCGTGCAGCTGTCGCACCACGGCGGCGACTGCAGCTTCGAGACCGTCCTGCGGCATTACGACCTGGCCGACCCAGTGCTGTGGAAGATCGCCGAACTTGTGCATGAGGCCGACATCGACGACGAGCGCTTCGACGCGCCCGAAGCGCCGGGGCTGGATGTGATTCTGCGCGGCTTGTCCATGACCTGCGACGACGAGCGGGTGCTGGAGCTGACCGGCCCGCTGTTCGACGGCCTGTACGAGTACTACCGACGAGCCATGCTGCTCGGCCGCCCACCCGCCTGAGCCCCCGGGAGCACCGATGACTCGCGCCGAGCACAACCCCAGGCCCGTCGACCAGGACACGACGTCCGGCGACGTGATCCCCTTCCGCCAGGCCGTACGAGCCTGGTTCGGCATCAGCCTCCAGACCTTCGGCGGCCCGGCCGGGCAGATCGCCGTCATGCAACGCACCCTGGTGGAGGAGAAACGCTGGATCGGCCAGCAGCGCTTCAACCACGCGCTCAACTACTGCATGCTGCTGCCCGGCCCCGAGGCTCAGCAACTGGCCATCTATGTCGGATGGCTGTTGAACGGCACCCGCGGTGGGCTCGTGGCCGGCACCCTGTTCGTACTGCCCGGCATGCTCGCGTTGCTGGTCCTGTCGGCGGTCTACGTCCTGTGGCAGGACACCACGGCGGTGACCGCCCTGTTCGTCGGGATCGCACCCGCGGTGCTGGCCATCGTCGCCCAAGCCGTCATCCGGGTCGCCAAGCGTTCGCTCACCCATCCCGTCTTCGTGGTGGTCGCGATGGCCGCATTCTCCGCGCTCGCCTTGTTCGGCGTGCCGTTCCCGGTCGTCGTCGCCGTCGCCGCGCTCGCCGGGTGGGCCGTGCACAAACTGGCCCCTCACGTGCTCAAAGCCGGCAACGGGCACGGCGGGGACGGCGGACCGGCACCGTTGATCCCGGACGATGCCCTGCACCACGCCCGGGCGAGCCGGCGTTCAGCCGGGAAGATCCTCGCCGTCGGGCTGGTCGTCTGGTGGCTGCCGGTGGGGGCGGTGGCCCTTTTCCTGGGTACCGACAGTGTCTTCACCACCCAGGGTCTGTTCTTCTCCGGCACCGCCCTGGTCACCTTCGGTGGCGCGTACGCCGTGCTCGCCTTCGTGGCCCAGCGCGCCGTGGAGACCTACGCCTGGCTCAGCCCAGGGGAGATGGTCCGCGGCCTGGCCCTGGCCGAGTCCACCCCGGGCCCGCTCATCATGGTGGTCCAGTTCGTCGCCTTCCTCGGCGCTTATCGCGATCCCGGCGTACTCACTCCATGGGCCGGCGCCCTGCTCGGCGCGCTGCTGACCACCTGGGTCACCTTCGTGCCCTGCTTCCTGTTCATCTTCCTCGGCGCGCCTTACGTCGAGAAGCTGCGCCACAACACCGCCATCACCGCCGCCCTGACCGGCATCACCGCCGCCGTCGTCGGTGTCATCGCCAATCTCGCGCTCTACTTCGCCCAGCACACCTTGTTCGAGCGCACCTTCACGTGGGCCTGGGGACCGTTCACCGTCCGACTCCCCGAACCGAGCACGCTCAGCCCGATCGCCCTGACCATCACCGGGGCCGCGCTCGTCATGACCTTCGTCCTGAAATGGCCGATGCTCCGCATCCTCGGCATATGCGCCCTGCTTGGCATGGCAACCGCCCTGCTGCCGTGAACCATGCCGCCTCCCGAGCGCCCGCTCAAGGCCACTGAGGAACGGCCGTCAGTCCGACCAGGTTTCCTCGGAGCAGACGACCCGTTCGGCGGGTCGAGTCGGCTCGGCTGGCTAGCCGTCCGAGCCCGCAGTCGACGGCGGTACCTCGGCGACGAAGCACAGGAAGCTGAGTTTGTTCGAAAAGTCCTGGAAGTCGTCGGGGAAGAGCTCACGGGCGGCCGGGTCGACCTGCGGCTCGCTGATGACGGCAAGGCGGAAGCCGGCGGTGGTGAAGGCGTCGGTCATCGCGTGCAACGGCCTGCGCCAGAAGGTCATCGGGAAGGATTGTCCGTCGAACGTCCAGTTGTCGGTATAGCTGGTGGTCGCGAAATAGTTGTGCCGAGGCTCCTGGGCCACATGCTCCACGAACGGGTGGTTCACCGACGCGATCAGCCGGCCGCCGGGCCTGAGTACTCGCCGCATCTCGGCCAGCGTCGGCCCCCAGTCCTCCAGGTAGTGCAGCACCAGCGACGCGACCACGTCGTCGAACGCACCGTCGGCGAACGGCAGCGGATCACGCACGTCGACCACGTGCAGGTCCGCGTCCTCACCGATCCGCCGCCTGGCTATCGCCAGCATGCCGGCGCTGGCGTCGATGCCGGTGACGACGGCACCGCGGTCGCGGAGTGTGGCGGACAGGGGGCCTGAGCCGCAGCCGGCGTCCAGGATCCGGCGGCCGGCCACGTCTCCGGCGAGGGTTGTGATCGCGGGCCGCGCCCAGTGCGCGTTCAGGATGTTGTTCTCGGTCTCCGCCGAGTACGCCTCGGCGAAGCCGTCGTAGTCGTTCACCTGGGCCGGATCTACAGGCTGGGTTGCGGTCGAAATCCAGGCAGGATGCCCGTTTTCGGGCCCGTCGGTTATGCGGTCCATCGTCGCAGCCTAGCGATCTTGGTCTCACGTTTCCGGACGTTGGTGTCAAGCTTCACGGTGCCCGAGGGGCGAAGGCTCCGGCGCTCACGGATACCGGAATCGAGCTCTACGACCGAGGAGATCCGCCTCCTGCTCCAGGCCGCTGACGAACTGCCGCGGAACAGCGCGCGGTGGGGATCTGCTCAGGAAGCACCAGGCAGAGCTGCGTTCCCGAGCGCACTGTCATGGCCATCATCGGAGGTGGGCCGGCTCGGGCGTGGCGGCGTGGTATCAGCACGTCACGGACTGGATCCGGCGGACCGTGGCCAAGCAAGAGGTCCTGGAAGGGTCAACTGAGACCTGACATAGCAAAGGGGCCGACTTGGATGGGGTCGGCCCCTTTGCGTTTACTGCCTCAACCAGGCGCGGAGGATAGGGGATTTGAACCCCTGATAGGTTGCCCTATACACGCTTTCCAAGCGTGCGCCCTCGGCCACTAGGCGAATCCTCCGCCGACGAGCTTACCGGACTTCTGGGCGTGTGCAGACCACCTTTTCCGGTGTGGAGCAAGCACTGCGTCATCCGGCTAGACTGTGCAGGGACCCCTCGCGCGGCGTCATCCTGTGAACCTCCCCAGGGCCGGAAGGCAGCAAGGATAAGCGGGCTCTGGCGGGTGTGCGAGGGGTCTCTTCGTTGAGAACCCCCTCGCAGGCGGGATGGTCGCATGAGCCTTGCGCTTTACCGCAAGTACCGGCCCGGGACGTTCGCCGAGGTCAAGGGTCAGGAGCACGTCACAGACCCGCTGCGGCAGGCGTTGCGTACGGGGCGGATCAACCACGCCTACCTGTTCAGCGGCCCCCGCGGGTGTGGCAAGACCTCCAGCGCGCGCATCCTGGCGCGCTCCCTCAACTGCGAGCAGGGGCCTACGCCTGACCCGTGCGGCGTCTGCGAGTCGTGTGTCGCGCTCGCCCCGACCGGTCCTGGCCACCTCGACGTCATCGAGATCGACGCCGCCTCGCACGGTGGCGTGGACGACGCGCGTGACCTGCGTGAGCGGGCGTTCTTCGCCCCCGTCTCCGCGCGCTACAAGATCTACATCATCGACGAGGCGCACATGGTGACCCGGGAGGGTTTCAACGCGCTGCTCAAGCTCGTCGAGGAGCCCCCGCCGCACCTGAAGTTCATCTTCGCGACGACCGAGCCGGAAAAGGTCATCGGCACGATCAAGTCGCGTACCCACCACTACCCGTTCAGGCTGATGCCGCCCGCGACGCTGCGCGGGCTGCTGGAGGAGATCCTCACCTCCGAGAGCGTGCCCTTCGAGCCCGCCGCGCTGCCCCTCGTCGTACGGGCGGGCGCGGGCTCCGCGCGTGACTCGCTGTCGATCCTCGACCAGCTCCTCGCCGGGGCCGAGGAGGACGGCATCACGTACGCCAAAGCCGTCTCCCTGCTCGGCTACACCGACGGCGACCTGCTCGACGAGGTCGTCAACGCGTTCGCGGCGCGTGACGGCGGGCAGGTGTTCCACGCGGTCAACCGGGTGATCGAGGGCGGCCACGACCCCCGCCGCTTCGCCTCCGACCTGCTCGAACGCTTCCGTGACCTGGTCATCCTGGCGAACGTCCCCGAGGCGGCGTCGAGCGGGCTGCTCGACCGGCCCGCCGACGAGCTGGAGCGCCTGGTTCAGCAGGCCGCCTCGATGGGGCCGGCAGAGCTCACCCGAGCGGCCGAGGTCTTCAACGCCGGTCTGACCGAGATGCGCGGGGCCACGTCGCCTCGGCTGCTGCTGGAGCTGATGTGTGCCCGCGTTCTGCTTCCGGGTGCCGCGCAGGGTGAGGAGGCGCTGCTCGCCCGCATCGAGCGACTGGAGCGTGGTGGTGCCGTCGCTCAGATGGCCGCCGCCCGGGTCGCTGCCCCGCCCGTTTCCGTTCCAGCTGTTCCGCCTGTTTCCGCGCCGTCCGTTTCCGGGCCGGCCGGTACGGCTTCCGTGCCCGGTCCTGGTTCGGTGCCTGTTTCTCAGTCGAGCTCCGGTCCGGGAGGCGCGTCCGTCCCGGTGGGGGGCGCGGGTGTGGTGTCCGCCGGCGGTTCCGATGCGGCGGGGGCTGACGACTGGCCTGAGCCGGCTCGTCCCGGCTCGCCTTCCGTGACCCAGGCGGCCCCAGCGATGCCCCAGACGGGAAACGGTGGCGGCAGCGGACAGTCCAGCGGCGCGCCCACCGGCGGTGGCGCGCCCACCGCGGGTGGGGCGGGCGCCATACAGGCGCAGTGGGCCGCCGTGCTGGCCTCGCTCAAGCAGCGCAGCATCGTCGTCTGGGCGAACGTGAGCACCAACGCCCAGGTGGTGGGCGTGGAAGGCAACGTCGTCACGCTGGGCTTCACCCAGGTCGGCGCGATGAAGAACTTCACGGGCGGCGGCAAGGACGCCGTCGTGGCCGGCGCGCTCGGCGACGTGCTCGGCGGTACATGGCGTGTCGAGGCGGTCGTCGGCGGCTCCCCGGCCCCCGGCGGCGGCTCCGCGTCCCGGGGCGCTCCCCGCCCGCCGTCGCATGGCGGCCCGGCGGGAGGTCACGGCGCGGCTCCCGGCTCGACCGGCCCGCACGCCGCCGCCTCCGGCTCGGCTGGTCCCCATGCTGGCCCCTCCGGCTCGACCGGTCCCCATGCCGGCCCCTCCGGCTCGACCGGTCCGCACGGCGGCCCCTCCGGCACGCCCGGACCCGCCGGTGCCCACGGCGTGCCCGGTGCCCAGGGCGTGCCCGGTGCCCAGGGCGTGCCCGGTGCCCAGGGCGGGGCGGGAGCTCATGGTGGGGCGGGTGCGCACGTTTCCCAGGGGCGTACGGCCTCCCGCAGCGGGTCCCAAGACGACGGGGACGCCCAGGAGGCCGGCCCCGGCCACCCAGCGGCCGCGTCCGCCGGACGTCAGACCACGGACGAGTCCTGGCCTGATGCCCCCGACGACCTCAGCCCTGGCTCACCGCCCGCCCCCGATCCCACGAACACCGTCTCCGCCCCCGCGGTCGGCGCCGGGCTGGCCGCCGCGAGGTCGGCGGCGCGGGCCGCGGCCCAGGCGGGTCCCCGCGTTCCGGCCGCCCGTGGCAGCGCCGCGGCCTGGCCGGAGACCGTCCCCGGCCGCAACAAGGGCCCGGAGTCGGACGACGTCGACCCCCTGAACGACGCCGACGCCGATGTGGACGCGGTCTCCGGCATGGCCCTGCTGGAACGCGAGCTCGGCGCCCAGGTGATCGGCGAGATCGACCACACCTGAGACCACCCCTGAGCGTCAGCGTCAGGGGTAGAGCCGGGAGCGGGCCGCTGCGGAGCGGGGGTCGGTCCGGGGAAGGGCGGCCAGGCGCTCCAGGACCTCGTAGTCGTCGCGGCCGCTGGAGGTCTGCGCGTACGTCCACAGCTCGTCCGGCGACCCGTGCCGCAGCAAGCACACGCGTACCTGCGCCTCCAGCTCGTCCCGTTCGCGGCGGATCTCCGGCGACTCCGAGCGGAGCAGCAGCGGGCCCCGGTACGCGCGGGCCAGCGCGCGGGCGTCGTTGGCCGACAGGTGGCGGCGCACCTCCAGGAAGTCGGCCTCCAGCGGGCAGGTCAGCCGGTACGGCTTGGCCGCGATGGCCTCCCCGAACTGGGCCCGCAGCCGGTGGATCTCCGCCCTGATGGTCACCGGATTGCCGTCGTCGCCGTAGAGGTGGAACGAGAGCTGCTCGGCCGTCAGCCCGTGCGGATGCAGCGCGAGCAGGGCCAGGATCTCGGCGTGCCGGAGCGAGAGCGGCCGGTCGAGCTCGCCGAACGTGGCCACGGGCTGCCCCTCGCCGAGGAAGGACAGGGCGAGCGTGGGAGGCGCCGCGGACGACGTGAGACGCAGGAGGAAGCCGTCGGAGAACGGCTCCAGCACGGCGGCGGAACCGTCCTGGAGTATCACCCGCTGCCCGGACAGCCGGATGCGCTCGCCCAGGGAGCCGGCCGGATCGCCGGAGATCACGCGGCCGGTGGCCGACAGCAGGACCCCGGGCCGCCCGCGCAGGGACTCGAAGCGGCGGCGCAGGCGCTCGTCGCGTTCGTGCATGTCCAGCGTGAGCTGGGTCTCGGTGAGCTTGGCCGTGGCGGCGACCAGCGCGACCGTCGCGGGGTGCAGGCTGCGCGAGGTGCCGCTGACGTCGACGCAGCCGACGATCTGGCCCGAGTCCGGGTCGGTGATCGGGGCGGCGCTGCAGGACCAGATGTGCAGCACCCGCATGAGGTGCTCCTCCGAGTACACGTGCACGGGCCGGCCCGCTTCGAGCGCGGTGCCGATGCCGTTGGTGCCGACCGTGCCCTCGGCCCACTGGTGCCCGTCGGCCAGACCGATCTGGTCTGCCCGGCGCATGATCGCGTGGTTGCCCTCTCGCCACAGCACCCGTCCGTCGCCATCGGTGACGATCAGGACCTCCTCGGCCAGGCTGGACAGCGTCTGGGCGATGAGGGGCAGCAACGGCCGCAACGGGTGCGCCTGGCGAACGTCTTTGATGTGGGAGACGTCGTAGACCAGGGGCGCGCTCTTGCCCTCCGGGTCGATCCCGGCGTCCAGCGACCGCTGCCAGGAGGCGGTGATCAGGCGGCGGGGCAGCTCCGGCGACACGCGGCCGGCCGCCGCCGCTTCGTGCGCTCCGCGTAGCAGGCGCGAGTACGCATCAAGGTGGGCGTAACTCATCGGTCACTCCAAGTAGTCAACAAAGAGCATCCGTCTTACGGGCGGTTCCGCGCAACCCGTTCGGGGGGATTGCAGAGGGTGATTGAATGAACGCAACGTGTGTGCAACGTTCGGGTCGTTAACTTCCTGTGGCAACGCGTCGGCGTGGTGCGGCCGCTCCGCCGACGTGGTGGCCGGGTCTCGGACGCTGGAGGGGGGCCGAGATCCGGCCAAAAAACATCCCAGGTAGGGCTGCACCAGTACAGGACGACGCCCAAACCCCGTAGGCTCGTGGCAGTCAAGAACCGGAGCCACGAGGAGCGCACGACGGTGAACCCAGGGGATGTCAACCTGCAGCAGCTGCTGGAGCAGGCCCAGCTCATGCAGCAGCAGCTTGTGAGCGCCCAGCAGGAGCTCAACGACGCGCAGATCGAGGGCTCATCGGGCGGGGGCCTTGTCACGGCCGTGGTCAACGGCTCGGGTGAGCTGCTGGAGCTCAAGATCGACCCGAGCGTGATCGACTCCGGGGACGCGCAGGACACCGCGGACACGATCGCCGACCTGGTGATCGCCGCCGTCCGTGACGCCGTCCGCGCGGCGGCCGATCTGCAGCAGGAGAAGCTCGGCCCGCTGGCCCAGGGGCTGGGTGGCGGCGGCCTCGGACAGTTGCCAGGGTTCTAGGCATGTACGAGGGGGTCGTCCAGAACCTGATCGACGAGCTGGGCCTGCTGCCCGGCGTCGGTCCCAAGAGCGCGCAGCGGATCGCGTTCCACCTGCTGTCGGCGGATCCTGCCGACGTCAAGCGGCTGGCGCACGCGCTGCTGGAGGTCAAGGAGAAGGTCCGCTTCTGCCGGGTCTGCGGAAACGTGGCCGCTGAAGAGGAGTGTCGGATCTGTCGTGACCCGCGCCGCGACACCCACGTGATATGTGTGGTGGAGGAGTCGAAAGACGTCGTCGCGATCGAGAAGACGCGCGAGTTCCGTGGCACGTACCACGTGCTCGGCGGCGCGATCAGCCCGATCGACGGCATCGGCCCCGACGATCTGCGCATCCGCGAGCTCATGACGCGTCTGGCGGATGGCCGGGTCACCGAGCTCATCCTCGCCACCGATCCCAACCTCGAGGGCGAGGCGACGGCTACCTACCTCGCCCGTCTGGTCAAGCCGATGGGCATCAAAGTGACACGACTGGCCAGCGGTCTGCCTGTGGGCGGTGACCTCGAATACGCCGACGAGGTGACCTTGGGCCGCGCGTTCGAAGGACGGAGGCTGCTGGATGTCTGACCAGTGGAGTGCGCTGGCGGAAGAGATCTCCGGGCATGCACAGGACTACGTCGACGGCCTGACCAGGGTCGCCGGCGGCGAGGGCGGTGACGCCATCTGGTCGCTGCTGCTGGTGGAGGTCGCGCAGGTCAGTCTGGCCGGCGCCAAGCTCGGGGCCAACCGCGACGTGATCCTCGCGGGCAACTACGAGCCGGCCATGAGCGAGGACCCCGACATCGACGGCGTCCGCACCGCGCTGGCCGAGCGGCTGAGGCCGGTCGACGACTACGCCGAGGTGTTCGACCCGTACAAGGACACCGGCGTCACGCCCTACCGGCTCTCTGACGACCTGACCGCGGTCGCCGCCGACCTCATCCACGGCCTGCGCCACTACCACGCCGGGCGGCCCCACGAGGCGCTCTGGTGGTGGCAGTACTCCTACTTCAACACCTGGGGCAACCACGCGGGCGCCGCGATGCGTGCCCTTCAGGCCCTGGCCGCGCACTCGCGCCTGGACGTCGCCGAGGAGACGACCGTCTGATCGTCCAGATAGTGGTACGGCCCAGCGGGTTCATGAGAGGCCGCCAGTAGACTGGCAGCTCACAGTCCAGACCGGGAGACTCTCGTGGCGCTCGTTGTGCAAAAGTACGGTGGTTCGTCCGTCGCCGACGCGTCCTGCATCAAGCGGGTCGCGCAGCGGATCGTCGCGACGAAAAAAGCCGGCAACGACGTGGTCGTGATCGTCTCCGCGATGGGCGACACGACGGACGAGCTGCTCGACCTGGCCGAGCAGGTGTCGCCGCTGCCTCCGGGCCGCGAGCTCGACATGCTGCTGACCTCGGGCGAGCGCATCTCGATGGCCCTGTTGGCGATGGCGATCGCCAACCTCGGCCACGAGGCCCGTTCGTTCACCGGCTCGCAGGCCGGCGTGATCACCGACTCGACCCACGGCAAGGCGCGCATCATCGACGTGACGCCCAGCCGCATCCGTGAGGCGATCGACCAGGGCAACATCGCGATCGTGGCCGGGTTCCAGGGCGTCTCGCAGGACACCAAGGACATCACCACGCTGGGCCGCGGCGGGTCCGACACCACGGCGGTGGCGCTGGCGGCGGCCCTGCAGGCCGACGTCTGCGAGATCTACACCGACGTCGACGGCGTGTTCACCGCCGACCCCCGCATCGTGCCGGCGGCGCAGCAGATCCCCAGGATCTCGTACGACGAGATGATGGAGATGGCCGCGTGCGGCGCCAAGATCTTGCATCTGCGCTGCGTCGAATACGCTCGCCGGTTCGACCTGCCGATTCACGTACGCAGCTCTTTCAGCACCAAGGAAGGCACCTGGGTCGTCTCCGACCCTTACACCGAAGGAACCGAGATGGAGCAGCCGATCATCTCCGGCGTCGCGCACGACCGGAGCGAGGCCAAGATCACTGTTGTCGGGGTCCCCGACAAGGTCGGAGAGGCTGCCTCGATCTTCAAAACGCTGGCCGACGCCGAGATCAACATCGACATGATCGTGCAGAACGTCTCCGCCGCGGCCACGGGCCGCACGGACATCTCCTTCACGCTGCCGACGGCCGACGCTCAGACGGCGCTGTCGTCGCTGAAGAAGATCCAGGGTCAGATCGGTTACGAGTCGCTGCTCTTCGACGACCAGATCGGGAAGGTGTCGCTGATCGGCGCGGGCATGCGCTCGCACCCCGGCGTCACGGCGACGTTCTTCGCGGCCCTCGCCGACGCGGGGGTCAACATCGAGATGATCTCCACCTCGGAGATCCGCATCTCAGTGATCGTCGGGCAGGACGGCGTCGACGCGGCCGTGCAGGCCGCCCACCGCGCGTTCTCGCTCGACGCCGACCAGGTCGAAGCCGTGGTGTACGGAGGTAGTGGACGATGAGCAGGCCGACTCTCGCTTTGATCGGCGCCACCGGCGCCGTGGGCACCGTCATGCGCGACATCGTGTCGTCGCGTGAGGACATCTGGGGCGAGATCCGTCTCGTCGCCTCGCCGCGTTCGGCGGGCAAGGTGCTCCAGGTGCGCGGTGAGGACGTCGTGGTGCAGGCCCTCGCGCCCGAGGTGTTCGACGGCGTCGACATCGCGATCTTCGATGTGCCGGACGAGGTGTCGGCGGTGTGGGTGCCGATCGCGGCCGAGCGCGGCGCGATCGTGATCGACAAGTCGGGGACGTTCCGGATGGAGCCGGACGTGCCGCTGGTCGTGCCCGAGGTCAACCCGCTCGACGCCCGCAACCGGCCGCGCAACATCATCTCGACCCCCAACTGCACGACGCTGTCGATGATGGCGGCCATGGGGGCGCTGCACGCGGAGTTCACGCTCACGGAGCTGGTCGTCGCCTCCTACCAGGCGGTGTCGGGCGCCGGCGTGGCGGGTTCCGCGCGGCTCTACGACGAGGTCGAGGCGCTGGCGGGCGACCGCACGGTGGGCCAGGCGGCCGGTGACGTACGCAAGGTGCTGGCCAACAAGCTGCCCGACGACTCGCCGTTCCCCGCGCCCATCGCGTTCAACGTGGTGCCGTGGGCCGGCTCCTACAAGGACGGCGGCTGGGCCTCCGAGGAGCTCAAGCTCCGCAACGAGTCCCGCAAGATCCTCGGCATCCCCGACCTCAAGGTCTCCGCGACCTGCGTGCGCGTGCCGGTGATCACGACCCACTCGCTGGCCGTGCACGCGCGGTTCGAGCGCGAGATCACGGTCGCCGACGCGCACCGCGTCCTGGAGGCGGCGCCGACGGTGGTCCTCATGGACGACCCGGCCAACGGGGTCTACCCGACGCCTCTCGACGTGGTGGGCAACGACCCGACCTACGTGGGCCGCATCCGTCAGGCAGTCGACTTCCCCAACACGCTCGACCTGTTCGTGTGCGGTGACAACCTGCGCAAGGGCGCGGCGCTCAACGCGGCGGAGATCGCCGAGCTGGTCGCCGGCGAGCTGTAACCCCATCCGGAAGGTGTGACGCCGTGCGCTCCCCGCGCGGCGTCCCGCCCCGGCCACCAGGGTGCCATGGGGGGTTCACGGCGGCTCTGTCACCGGAAGAGGATGTCCCAGTGGTCGCTCTCGTCGGCGAAGACGGTGCCTGAGCCGGCGCGGTAGAGCCGGGCGCCGTCGCTGCGCACGCCGGACTTCGCGTAGTTCCGCGTGATGTGCCGGTCGATGCAGCTGTTGTGGGAAATGTCGATTTTGTAGCCGTTGCCGTGGCTGTACTGCCCGGGCGCGTGGCCCGCTTCCGTGCCACCCGTCACCATGATCGGGCAGCCGCTCTCACGCTTCAGCTCGATCATCCGCGCGATGGTCCCGGTCCGCACCGAGTCGAGCGACGTGCAGTGGTGCACGTGCTTGCTGGAGCAGTTGCCGGTCGACTTCATCCGCACGCCCCCGCTCCTCAGCCAGCCGGTGGCCAGGGCGTGGGACATGTGCATGGCCCCGAAGCGCGGCAGGACACGCGTCAGATCGACTTGAGCGCGCCTGAGCGCGGCGCGCGGCCGTACCCGGGGCACCCGGGCCACCCTGGTACGTACGCGGCTCTTCGCGGACCTGGCGGCCGGAGATCGCGGTGCCATCGCCGGCGGGTCGATGACCGTCAGCTGCGCGGGCCCGTGCAGGCGGGCCGTCGTCCAGTCGTCGGCCCGCTCGTTCGCCGGCCCCTCCTGTTCGGCGGCCTCGGCGGCTTCGGCGTCCGAGTCGCCGAAGGGCCAGCCCGGCGTGGCGGCGATGTCCTCACCGGCCGCCATGAGCCGATCGAACGCCCAGGCCTTGCCCGGGTCCGGCCCGGCCTCGTGCTCCGAGCCGTCGGAACCGGCCGATTTTTGGCTGTCCGGCGCAGCCGACCCTTCGGGGTGGGTAGCGGCTGAAGCGGCCGAGGACAGCGCGATTATGGTTATCTCAATGCCGAGGAGTGCGACTACGGCGAGGCGCACTGTTCCACGTATCCACATGTCGATGCCTTTTCGCGGAAATAGCCCTTCCGCCTGAAACGACAATCCCACCATTCACAGGAGATAACTCATGCCGCAGGTGCAACTTTGCCTTGTGGCGGCGATCACCGTGCGGCTCCATGACCTTGGACTGGAAAACCTGCTAGGTTGGACTGCTGCTATGGCCCTGACCAGACACAACAGAGGGACAGCAGCCTGATGCGCGGGTTTTCTGCTCGACGCCCCATCACGACGTAAAGTGACGAACGTGTCCGAAGCCCGAAACCGAGGATCGGAGAGCACCCGAGAGGTCATCGTCGAGACGGCATTGCGGTTGTTCAGGGAGCGCGGTTTCGACGCGACCACGATGCGTGCCATCGCCGCCGAGGCCGGGGTGTCCGTGGGCAACGCCTACTACTACTTCGAGAGCAAGGAGGCGTTGATCCAGGCGTACTACGACCGCGCCCAGGCCGAGCACGAGGAGGCCTGCAGGGAGTTCCTGGCCACCGAGACGTCGTTCGCGGCCAGGCTGAGCGGGGTGCTACGCGAGTGGGTACGCGTTTCCGAGCCCTACCACGAGTTCGCCGTGAAGTTCTTCAAGCACGCGGCCGAGCCGACCAACCCGCTGAGCCCGTTCAGCAAGCAGTCGTCCCCGGCCCGTGAGGCCTCCATCGCGATCTACCGCCAGGTCGTCGAGGGGTCGCGCGACCGCATGAACGCCGAGCTGCGTGAGGAGCTGCCGGAGCTGCTCTGGCTGCTGTCCATGGGCATGGTGCTGTTCTGGGTGCACGACACCTCGCCGGGCTGCGCGCGTACGTACCGGCTGATCGACGTGACGGTGCCGCTGGTGGACCGGCTGGTCGGGCTGTCGCATCTGCCCGGGTTGAGGGGGATCACGAAGGACTTCATCGCGGCGGTCCACGAGCTGCGAGCCTAGGACAACATACCGGTCGGTTGGTAGGGTGGAGCGGCCGCTGCGGAGGCGCTTGGAGGCCGTGAATGAGTCACAACTGGGGCATGACCATCCCCTTCTACGATCGCCCGCTGTCGAAGTCGCAGGAGCTGATCGCGGAGCTGCCCGAGCTGGGCTACACCGACGCGTGGTCCGCCGAGGTCAACGGGGCCGACGGGTTCGTGCCGCTGGCGATGGCCGCGCAGTGGGCGCCGGGGATCAGGCTGGGCAGCGCCATCGTGCCCGTCTCGACGCGCGGCCCGGGGCTGCTGGCCATGTCCGCGGCCACGCTGGCCGACCTGGCGCCTGAGCGGTTCGTGCTGGGCATCGGCGCCTCGTCGCCGGCGATCGTCGAGCGGTGGAACGCGGGGCGGTTCGACAAGCCGTACGCGCGCACGCGCGACACACTGCGCTTCCTGAAGAAGGCGCTGGCGGGGGAGAAGGTCTCGGAGACGTACGAGACGTTCGAGATCAAGGGGTTCAAGCTGGAGCGGGCCCCCGAGCGCCCGCCGAAGATCGTGCTGGCCGCGCTGCGGCCCAGGATGCTCCACCTGGCTGCGGAGGAGGCCGACGGGGCGATCACCAACTGGCTCTCGCCCGACGACGTGCGCAAGGTGCGCGCCGAGATCGGGGAGGGCACCGAGCTGATCGCGCGCCTGTTCGTCTGCGTCAGTGAGGACACCGACCGCGTGCGCGAGATGGCCAGGTGGATGCTGGCCACATACCTGACCGTCCCGGTGTACGCCGCCTTCCACGACTGGCTGGGCCGGGGCGAGGTGCTGCGGCCCATGCACGAGGCGTGGCAGGCCGGCGACCGGCAGGCGGCGCTCAAGGCGATCCCCGACGAGGTGGTCGACGCCCTGATCGTGCACGGCGACGCGGCCACCTGCCGGGCCAGGATCCAGCAGTACGTGGACAACGGCCTCGACACCCCCGTCCTCGCGCCCATCCCGGGTGGTGAGATCTCCATAGAGCAGGCCGTACGCGAGCTGGCCCCCAAGAGGTAGCTCCCCGAGCGTAGGAGTGTGCATGGACGACGTACTCAGGCTGGACGCGGTCGGTCAGGCGCAGGCGATCAGGGACGGGGAGGTGACGGCGAGGGAGCTGGCCGAGGCCGCCATCGCCCGCATCGAGGCCCACGACGGCGAGCTGAACGCGGTCATCCACCGCCGGTTCGAGCGGGCGCTGGCGGAGATCGACTCCATTCCCAAGGAGGCGCCCTTCCGCGGCGTGCCGATTCTGCTGAAGGACCTCGGGTGGCGCGAGTCGGGCGAACCGTACAGCGGGGGCTCGAACGTACGCGACGGCGTCGAGCCCGGCGTGGACGGCTACGGCGTCGTGAGCCTGCGCGAGGCCGGTTTCGTCCTGCTCGGGCGGACGAACACCCCCGAGTTCGGCAGCACGATCACCACGGAGCCGGTGGCGTTCGGGCCCACGCGTAACCCGTACGACCCGGCCTACTCGGCGGGCGGCTCCAGCGGGGGCTCCGCGGCGGCGGTGGCGGCCGGGATGGTCGCGGTGGCCACCGCCAGCGACGGCGGCGGCTCGATCCGCATCCCCGCGTCCCTGTGCGGCCTGGTGGGGCTCAAGCCGACGCGTGGGCGCGTGAGCCTGGGGCCGGCCATGGGGGAGGGGTGGAGCGGGTTCTCGTGCCCGGGATTCGTCACCAGGACCGTGCGCGACACGGCGGCGGCGCTCGACATCGTGTCCGGCCTGCGGCCCGGCGACCCGTACGACGCCCCAGCGCTGCCCGGGCCGCTGGTCGACGAGGTCGGCAGGGAGCCGGGGCGGCTGCGGGTCGGGTTCCTCACGCGGCATCCCAACGGGTCCGTGCCCGAGGTGCCCGCGCTGACCGAGGCCGTGACCAGGGCCGCCGCGCTGCTGGAGTCGCTCGGTCACGACGTGGCGCCCGGCGGCCCCAGGGCGCTCGCCGAGCCCGGCTTCGCCCAGCACTTCGGCGCCATCGTGGCCGACAACCTCGCCGCGCACGTGGAGAGCCTGGGCGAGCTGCGCGGCGAGCCCGTGCGGCCGGAGGAACTGGAGCCGCGGAACGCCGCCATGCTCGGCGCGGCGCGCACGCACAGCGCGGCCGACCACATCCTGGCCACGCAGTGGATCGACGGCTACCGCCGCCGCATGGCCGCCTGGTGGAGCGCGGGCCACGACCTGCTGCTGATGCCCTCGCTGGGCGTCGCGCCGTTCCCGCTGGGCTGGATCCCGCCGCAGGACCTCAGCGTCGCGTTCGGCCGCACGGCGCACGCCGTGGCCTACACCTCGCCGATCAACGCGACCGGGCAGCCGGCCATCTCGCTGCCCCTGCACCGCACCGAGGCCGGCCTGCCGGTGGGTGTGCAGCTCGTGGCGGCGGCCGGGAGGGAGGACCTGCTCGTCCGGGTGGCCGCGCAGATCGAGCGGGCCAGGCCGTTCGAGCACGCGGCGCTGCGCTGACCCCTCCTGGAGCAGGTCAGGAACTCGTGGCGGTCCCGACGCGTTATGTCGTGAGAAGCCGGGGGTAGGGGGTTCCTCATGATGGCGAAGGCAGCACGGGCAGCGGCGGCTTGGCGGACGTACCGCGAGGTGACCAAGCCGGGGTCGCCCGGCCTGATGACCAGGGTCCGGGCGATCCCGCGGATGGTCGGCGCGGTCATGCGCGGACAGTACGCGGGCATGGGCAAGAGCAAGCTCGCCATGCTCGGACTCGGCGTGGTCTACATCCTGTCACCGGTCGACGTGGTGCCCGACTTCCTGGTGATGATCGGCGTGGTCGACGACTTCGGCGTGTTCCTGTGGCTCGCGGCCACGCTGCTCGGCGAGAGCGGCCGCTACGTCGAGCACGAGCGCCACGTCATCCAGGCCAGGCTGGTCGAGGAAGAGGGCTAGATCTCCTCCATCCGCAGCCAGGCGCGTGAGGGCAGCGGGTGGCCGAAGAGGCGGGCCGCGTTGCCGTAGGCGACCCTGGCGATGTCGGCGGGCGGGAGCGTTCCGAGATTGCGGGCCACGGACTTCTGCGTGTCGGGCCAGGTCGAGTCGGAGTGCGGGTAGCCGCTCTCCTGCAGCACGTGGTCGAGCCCGACCGCGAGTCGCACGCCGGACAGCGCGTGGTCGTCGAGCGTGCCGAAGAAGAAGTTGCGGCGCAGCACCTCGCTGGGCTTGAGCCCGCCCTCCCACGACGCCTCGCCCGCGACCGGGTGGTCGAGGGCGTAGTCGGCGCGCTCGGCCAGCATGGGCAGCCAGCCCACGCCGCCCTCGACGATGAGGATGCGCAGCGCGGGGAAGCGCAGCGGCACTCCCGACCAGAGCCAGTCGGCGCAGGCGAACATTGCGCTGGTCGGCATCAGCGTGGTGATGGCCTCGATGGGCGTGTCGGGCGAGGGCACGGGCGACCACGACGAGTCGCCCGTGTGCAGGGCGACCACCGTGCCGGTCTCCTCGCAGGCGGCGAAGAACGGGTCCCAGTGGCCGGAGTGGATCGACGGCAGCCGCAGCCGGGTCGGGAACTCGGGGAAGACGACGGCCTTGAAGCCGCGGGCGGCGTTGGCGCGGATCTCCTTGGCGGCCACGTCGGGGTCGGGCAGCCAGGGGAGCTGCAGGCCGATGATGCGCTCGGGGTAGGTGCCGGCCCAGACGTCGATGTGCCAGTCGTTCCACGCCTTGACCAGGGCCAGGCCGAGTTCCTGGTCGCGGGTCCTGGCGAACGGCATGCCGGACTGCCCGGCCAGCATGCCGGGGAAGCACAGCGCGGCCCAGATGCCCGCCACGTCCATGTCCTGGACGCGGGCCTCGATGTCGTGGCAGCCGGGGCGCATGTTCTCGAACCTGATGGGGTCGAGCGTGCGCTGCTCGCGGGGCAGCCCCGCGCCCACGTCGATGCCGGCGCACGGGTATGTCGCCCCGCCGTAGCGCCAGACCTGGTGACCCGCCTCCGTCTCCACGACCTTGGGCGCGACATCGGCATATTTCTCCGGCAACCGCCCTTCGAACAGGTCGGGAGGCTCGATCAGGTGATCGTCGGCGGAGATGATCACGTAGTCGCGCCGCCTCGGGTCAGGGTCGGGGAGCAGCGGCGTAGTCACGCAGGTAACCGTACGACGGCGGGATAACGTCGAACAAGCTGCGACGTATCCGTTGGGTATCCGAGATCTTCGACCCGGGACCGCCGGGAGGGGGGCTGGCGGGCGGTCCCAGGCCAGGGATGGGCCCCTCACCTGGACGCAGCAGGTGGGACCCGGCCTGCCACTACCCCTCGGCGCCCGGTTCAGTCAGCAGGTGGTCACGTAATTCCGAAATGGTGGCCGGGGAAATGTTCAGGACTTGTGTGACATACGTCTCGATCGAGCCGTGCCGCGCCGTGAGGTCGTCGAGGAAGAGGCGCATCGCCTCGGCGGGCGCCAGGCCGAACCCCGGCCACAGGGGCGCGTCGGGGTGCCTGCTGCGCCAGCTGGCGACGAACCGGTCGGTGGCCAGCCCGGTGAGCGCGTAGTCCGCCACGATGTCGTCCTCGCCCACGCCCACCAGTGACAGGACGAGCGCGGCGAGTACCCCGGTGCGGTCCTTTCCGGCCGCGCAGTGGATCACCACGGGCGCGCTCTCGGCCCGCGCGATCGTCTCCAGGGCCGTCCTGAGGTTCGCGACGCCGTCCTCGGTCACCTCCAAGTAGCGGTTGGCGAGGTATCTCCCGACCCCGCTCTCCTCGTCGTAGACCTTGACGTCCCAGCGGCGCCCCTCGATGGGCAGGTTGTGGTAGCTCTGCCCCTCGGCGTCCGGGATGCGGCCCGCCTTCTCGACCTCGTACGGGTGCCGCAGGTCGATGACCGTACGCACGCGCAGCCCGCGGTAGGTCTTGAGATCGTCTCCGGCCAGCCAGCCGAGCGCGTCGGCCCGGTAGAGGCGCTGCCATTGGACCGTGCGCCCGTCGTGGGCGGCATATCCACCTACGTCGCGGAAGTTGAAGATGTTGGCGAACTCAATGTGGCGGATCACCCTCAACACCTTAATTGGCGGCGGTGACGGACTCCTTGGGTGAATCGCCGGACTTCCGCTCGGCCACCTCGCGCCGGATCAGCAGAACCCAGCCGGCCAGGGCGATGCCGATGAACAGCCACCACTGGACCCCGTACGCCAGGTTGAGGCCGCCTCCCGCGCCCACGTCAGGCTCGGGCACCGGGGCCGGCGCCGCGGCGGGCCGGGGCGCCTGCTCGGTCAGCTCCACGTAGCCGCCCACCAGCCGGTACGGCAGCCCCTTGCCGATCTTGTCGGCGTCGATGAGCAGCACCTGCCCGGCCGGCAGCCCGGAGCGGTCCCGGATGCCGCTGGACTCCTCGGTCTCGCTGAGCCGTAGCCGTCCGGTGACATTTACCTGTCCTGTGGGCGGAGCGGGCACCTCGGGCATGGCGTCGGCGGTGGCGCCCGCCTTGACCCAGCCCCTGTTGACGATCACCGCCGTGCCGTTGCCGGTGACGAGGGGCGTCAGGACGTAGAAGCCGTTCTGCCCCTCCTGGGGCCGCCTGCGTACGAGGAGGGCGTGGGACGGGTCGTACGTGCCCGAGACCGTGACCTTCCTGAACCGGTCGTCCTGGCGGACCTGCCGCCCCGGGGCCGCCAGCCGCTCCAGCGGCACCGGCGCGGCCTCGATGTTGGCCGTGACCCGCTCGCTGTTGGCCGACCGCTCCTCGAAGCGCCCGAACTGCCACCGGCCGAGGAACACGAAGGCGGGGATGACCAGCAGCACCACCACGTGGAGCGCGAGCCATCGGGGCGTCAGCAGGAACCGGTACACGCTTCAAGGTTAGGCACCGGAGGGGGTGCCCCTTCACGCGCCTATGCGCTTCTGAGCTGGGCCCCCGACCCGGGCATCGGGGTCACCTCGCGCGGCCCGCTCACCTCGTGGCCGTCCGCGCACCGGAAATGCTGCTCGATGGGCGCCCCGCAGTCGCGGTGGGTCAGCAGCACCGCCGGCCCGTCCTCGTCCGCCAGGTATTTGTCGCCCCAGTGCATGAGCGCGACCAGGAGGGGATAGAGGTCGCGGCCCTTGTCCGTGAGCCGGTATTCGTCGCGCTGCCGCTGGCCCGGCTCGCGGTAGGGCTCCTTGCGCAGCAGGCCCTCGTCGACCAGCCGGGCGAGCCGGGCGCTGAGCACCTGGCGGGGGGCACCGGTGATCGCCTGCATGTCGGCGAACCTCCGTACGCCGCTGAACGCCTCGCGCAGCACCAGGAAGGTCCACTTCTCCCCGACGATGTCCAGGGTGCGCTCGATCGAGCAGTTGTTCACCCGGAAGGGAACGTTCATTGCTGCATTATATCTGAGTTCATTTGACAGACTCAGCGCCGACAGGCAGGCTGAGTCTATGCAGGGAACCCAGATCCGCCCCGCGCGCCCGGACGACGAGGAACGGATCAGACGCTTCCTGGCGGGGCTGTCGCTCCACACACAGACGCTCCGCTTCTTCACCGGCGTCAGCACCCCCGCTACGGCGCTGGTGCGCACGCTGCTCGCGCTGGACGAGCGCCGCGACGCGCTCGTCGCGATCACCGAAGGGGGCGAGATCGTCGGCCACGCCATGAGCTTCAAGGGCGGCTGCGCCGACGTGGAGGTCGCCGTGGTCGTGGCCGACCAATGGCAGGGGCGGGGGATCGGGCCCAGGCTGATCGACGTGCTGCTGCTCAGGGCCTCCGTACGGGGTGCGCGGAGCGTGGGCATGGACGTGCTGGGGGAGAACCGGCGCGTCCTGAGGCTCATCCGACGGCTCTGGCCCGACGCCGAGATGAAGGTGACTTCCGGATCGGTGGAGGTGACCGCTATGATCGATCCACTCGGCCTATTTGCGGAACAAGGTTCTGTTGGCACACCATTGACAGCGTGAAGAGTGCCAAGAACGGACGCGACGGCCGTACCCGCATCATCGAGGGTGCCCTCCGCCGCTTCAGCCAGGACGGGGTCTCGGCCACCACGCTGGCCAGCCTCCGCGAGGAGAGCGGCGTCAGCGTCGGCAGCTTCTACCACCACTTCGCCAGCAAAGAGCACGTCTTCGGCGTGCTGTACGCGGAGATCCTGACCTCCTACCAGGAGGCCTTCCTCGCCGAGTTGGTCAGCCACCAGGAGGCCCGCGACGGCATCGAGGCCGTCGTGGCCCTCCACATGCGGTGGGCCGGCGAGCACCCGGAGAGGGCCAGGCTGCTGGTCAGCGAGCGGCCGCCGCGCAAGCACGAGCCGGGTGGCGCGGAGGTGGCCGAGGCCCGGCGCGGGTTCTTCCGCCAGGTCTCCGACTGGTGGCGGCCGCACATGAAGGACGGCCTGCTCCAGCCCGTCCACCCGACCATGTGCTACGTGCTGTGGCTGGGGCCCGCGCAGGAGATGTGCCGCCTGTGGTTCGCGGGCGCCCACACGCCCACGGAAGAGGAGATCAAGGGGCTGGGCACCGCCGCCTGGCAGAGCCTCCGCCAGCAATGACAGGTCGCCGCAAGGGGCCTGGCCAGCGCGGGGAGCGATGATCCGGGCACCGTCTGTGGTGTTATTGTCCACTTGTGACTCGACCTCGGGCGCTGGCACTGCCCGCTTTGCCGGAGAGCGCGCTCGCCCGCTTGGGCGAAGTAGCCGACCTGGCCGAGGTTCCCGCGCGTCCCAGCCTCGGCTTCACCGACGAGCAACTCGCCGACCTGGTCATCGAGACCGGCGCGACCGTGCTCATCACCGACGGCGACCAGGTTCGCACGTCGGTGCTCGCCCTGCCCCTCGACGTGGTGGCCGTCATGGGCCCGACCACCAGCGTGGACCTGGCGCTGGCCGCCCGGTGCGGGGTGACCGTCCTGCACGCGGCCGACCGTGACCCCGAGTCGGTCGCCGAGCTCACGCTGGCGCTGATGTTCGCCGTCAGCCGGAACATCGTGGCCGCGGACCGGGAGGTGCGCCAGGGGCGCGTCGGCAAGGTGCCGCCCGCCCAGCGCCACCGCGGCAGGCGGCTGACCGGCAGGACGCTCGGCATCGTGGGTCTGGGCCGCGTCGGCAGGGCCGTGCGCTGGCGGTGCGAGGGGCTGGGCATGCGGGTGATCACCTGCGATCCGTTCGTCCCCGAGGCCACCCACCCTCTGCCTGCCCTGCTGTCCGAGGCGGACGTGGTGTCGCTGCACATGCCGCTGACCGGTGAGACGCGGGGCTTCTTCGGCTACCCCGAGTTCGGCGCGATGCGGCCGGGCTCGATCTACCTCAACACCTCGCGCGGCGCGCTGCACGACCTGACGGCGCTGGTCGACGCGCTGCGCCAGGGCCGGGTGGGCGGCGCGGGGCTCGACCATTTCGAGGGCGAGTGGCTCGATCCGGCCCACCCCCTGACCCGCCTGCCGAACGTGGTGCTGACGCCCCGTCTGGGCGAGGCCACGGGCGAGAGCCGGGAGGAGCTGGCCGGGACGCTGGTGGAGGACATCGCCCGGCTGCTGCGCGGAGAGCGGCCCGCCCACGCCTGCATGCCTGCCCTGCCGTTCGCCTGATCCGCCGCCGGCTCCCGTGCCGCCCGGGCCGCCTGGGCCGTCACGCGGGCTGGCGGAGGCGGGTGTGGACGCGCCAGCTCGCCCGGTCGAGCGAGATGTCCAGCCGCAGGTCGCCGCGGTGCCTGCGCAGGCCGGGCACGCGTACCCGGTCGTGCACGTCGAACCTGCCCCGATGCGGATAGCCGAACCCCAGCTCGCCCGGCAGCACCCGCAGGTCGTCGCGGTTGCCGCAGCGCGGGCATGTCCAGGACACCAGGTCCATGCCGCGGTTGTAGTCGGAGCAGGCGCGGAAGTATTCGTCAGGTCCGAACCGGGACTCGCAGGCCAAGCAAGGGATCAGCATGGGTCCGCTCCTCGGGGCGACGTGGCGACTTCCCTAGAGATACCGCTCACCACTTGTCCGCCGCTTGCAGAACGCTTGGGTGTCTAAGTAACAGTATGAGCACACGGAGCGACGAGCTTTGGGGCGGAGAGCGGTAGCTTGCGTGACCAGCGGAGCCCGTGCGAGTGCGACCATCGGCTCAGAGCGACGAGCTTGGGGCGGAGGGCGGTAGCTTGCGTGACCAGCGGAGCCCGTGCGAGTGCGACCATCGGCTCAGAGCGACGAGCTTTAGGGCCGAGAGCGGAGGGCGGTAGCGGCCATCGGCGCGGTATCGGGCCATGCGGGAGAGTCCGTGGTGAAAGGATGGACTTGTGGAACGACTGCGCCATCACCTCCTGGAGACCGACTACACGATCGACGGCGTACGCGAGCGGCTGGGCAGCATGGCGGCCTCGGCTCTGGCCAGGGAGGAGCTGGTGCCGGCCCTGCGCGCCACCGCCGACCTCGATCCGCCGGCGGCGTTGATCAGGCTGTTTTGGCTCGGCGTTCCCGTCCCCGCCGCGTCCCTCGCCCCGGAGGTCCTCGACTCGGGGCTGGTCAGGGCCGACGGCGACCAGGTGAGCGCGACCGTGCACCTGCAGCCCTGGGAGACCGGCGGCTACCTCGTCTCCGACCGCAAGGTGCGCCCCGGCGACCCGGCGCTGCGTTCTGATCACGTGGTCGGGGCCGGCGGCGCCTCGGCCAACCTGGCCCAACTCGCCACCCGCCGCCCGGTGGGGCGCGCGCTCGACCTCGGCACCGGCTGCGGCGTGCAGGTGCTGCACCTGGCCGGGCGGGCCGAGCACATCGTGGCCACCGACGTGAACCCGCGGGCCGTCGAGCTGGCCAGGCTGAGCTGGGAGCTGTCCGGCATCTCCGGCGTGGAGGCACGTACGGGGTCGATGTTCGAGCCGGTCGAGGACGAGCTGTTCGACCTGATCGTGAGCAACCCCCCGTTCGTCATCGGCCCGGGGGGCGGGCTGACCTACCGCGAGGCCGGCGGCGACGGCTTCTGCCGCGACCTCGTACGCCGCACGCCCGGCCACCTCAACCCCGGCGGCCAGGCCCACTTCCTGGCCAACTGGCTGCACGTCGAGGGTGAGGACTGGCACGACCGCGTGGGCGGCTGGCTGCGCGAGACCGGCTGCGACGCCTGGGTGGTCCAGCGCGACGTCCAGGACCCGGCCGAATACGTCGAGCTCTGGCTCAGGGACGCCGCCGAGCAGGGCACCAAGGCGTACGCCGAGCACTACGACCGCTGGCTGGCCTGGTTCGACGAGCGGAAGGTCGAGGGCATCGGGTTCGGCTGGATCACCATGCGCAACTCCGGCACGCTCGACCCGGTCGTCCGCGTCGAGCACCTCGACCACCAGGTCTCGCTCCCGGTCGGCGACTACGTCGACTCCGTGCTCGACGCCATCGCCGCCGCGCACCGCGCCAAGGAGCTGGACACGGCGCTCCTGCGCACCGCAGACGGCCTGCTCGACGAGCGCGTCGGCCTGCCGGGCGCGGAAGACCCCATCCGCATCGTGCTGCGCCAGACGCAGGGCCTGCGCCGCAGCAGGGAGGTCGGCACGGTGGAGGCCGCGCTGGCCGGCGTCTGCGACGGCGAGCTGGCGCTCGGCCCCCTGCTCAACGTGATCGCCGAGCTGGTCGGCGACGGCGAGATCCCCGACTCCGACGCGGTCAGGCCGCTGATCGCGGAGGGCTACTTCCTGCTTTAATCGCCCGTTGATTGGACGTTGAGCGCTCGGGTGGAGGCTCATGGCCAAGACACGGACCCCGGGGGGTTCGAGGGCCGTGTCAGGTCCGGCCGGTCGTCTTGAGTGAGGCGGCTAGCCACAACGCGGAGCATCCGGATAACCGGGCCCCCTAGCGACGCGTGGTGGCGACAGATGACCGGCCGGGCTGCATCACGGACACATTCACGGCCTGATCGACAAGAAACCTGCTCATCAGACTGCCGCCCTACTGTCGGCGCCTGGTCAAGACCGTAGCGGCAGTCCATTCAGCAGGTTTCTCATCGAAGGGACAGCCTTGATCAACCATGTGTGGATGACACGTCTGGACGACGAGCTGTACTCAGGACTCGACGACGGCCCCTTCGACGGGGATGGCCTCGATCAGGGCCTTGAGGTCCCCGGCCTCGGGGGCGCCGAGCCGGGAGAAGATCGCGAACGCCTGCCGTAGGCATTCCAGGCTCCTGGTCGTGCTGCCCAGACCCCGCAGCGCCTTGCCGAGCACCGTGAGCGACAGTGCCTCGCCGTACGGGTGGCCGATCTCGCGGGAGACCACCAGCGCCTGCTCCGCGTGGCGCACGGCCTCGGGATGGCGTCCGGCGGCGATGAACGTCTCGGCCAGCCGGGAGCAGACCCGCTGCTCCCAGACGCGCTGCTTGCTGGCCCGGAAGAAGGCCAGGCACTCGGCGTGGTGGTGGACGGCCTCGGTGAGCCGGCCGACCCGGGACAGCACGATGCCGAGGTGGTAGCGGGCGCGGGCGGTCCCGGCGCCGCTGCCGATCTCGGTGAACAGGGCCAGGCCCTTCTCCGCCGCCGCGATCGCATCCGCGGGCCGGCCGAGCCCCAGGTGGTCGCGAGCCGAGTAGCTGAGCACCAGCGCCTCGCCGGCCGGCACGTCGTTCGCGCGGTAGAACCGCATGGCCGCGTCGAACAGCTCCAGCGCCTCGATGTGGCGGCGCTGCCTGCCGACGACGACGGCCAGGGCGTTCAGCACCTCGCCGGTGACGATCTTCTCGCCGCGGGCCGCGGACAGCTCGTGGACGACCCTGAAGTGGCCCTCTGCGGCCTTCAGCTGGTTGTCGGCGAACAGCACCCGGCCGAGCACGTACCGGCTGCGCAGCTCGCTGCCCTGGTCGCCGATCCGCTGCGCGGCGCTCAGCACGGCGCGCGTGCCCTGGGCGAACTCGCGCGTGTGCGTGCCCGCCTCCAGCAGCGGCTCCATCGCCACCAGCAGGTCGCCGGCGGGCAGCAGCTGCTCGCCGGCGACGGCCGACGCGGCGGCCTGGTTGATGGCCGCGAACAACGAGTCGCCCTCGGCGATCAGCCAGGCCACGGCCTCGTCCACGCTGGTGAACGACAGCCCCTCGCCGATCGTCACGATGTTGGCCGGGATCATGCTGCCCTCGTAGGCCAGGCTGTGCGCGGACTGGGCCGAGGCCAGGTAGAAGCCGAGCAGCCGGTGCAGCGCCAGCGCCTTGGCCTCGGGCCGCTCGGTCTTGTCCAGCTGGCGCCTGGCGAACAGCTTGAGCAGGTCGTGGAAGCGGTAGCGGCCTGGCGCGGGCGCCTCGAGCAGGCTCGCGTCCACCAGGGACTCCAGTACGGACTCCGCCTCGAACTGGCTCACCGACAGCACGGCGGCCGCCGCACCCGTGGAGATGTCGGGCCCCTTGGACAGCGAGAGCAGGCGGAAGGCACGCGCCTGGGCCGGTGCGAGCTGGCCGTACCCGAGCGAGAACGTGGCCTCGACGGCCAGGTTGCCCACGCGCAGCTCGTCGAGGCGGCGCTGCTCGTCGGCCAGCCTGGGCACGAGCGAGGCGACCGTCCAGGAGGGTCGCGCGGCCAGCCTGGCGGCCACGATGCGCACCGCCAGCGGCAGGAACCCGCAGGCGGCCACCACGTCCATGGCCGCGCCGTGCTCGGCCGACACGCGCTCGGCGCCGGCCACCGACGCGAACAGCGACAGCGCCTCGCCCGGCTCCATCACGTCGAGGTCGATGAGCCGTGCGGAGGGCAGGTCGGCCAGCTTTCCGCGGCTCGTCACGATGGCCGCGCACCCGGGCGAGCCCGGCAGCAGCTGGCTGACCTGCTCGGCGTCGCGGGCGTTGTCGAGCAGCACGAGGATGCGGCGGTCGGCGAGGATCGACCGGTAGAGCGCGGCGCGTTCGGGCAGCCCGTCCGGGACGATGTCCGGCGGGATGCCGAGCGCCCGCAGGAACCCGCCGAGCGCCGACTCGGGCACGGTCGCCTCGTCGGTGTAGCCGCGCAGGTCGGCATAGAGCTGGCCGTCGGGGAACAGGTCCTCGGCCAGGTGTGCGACGTGTACGGCCAGCGCGGTCTTGCCCACGCCGCCGATGCCGGAGACCGCCACCACGGGCACGCCCTCGGCCGACGACTGCGCCGACGACTGGGCCGACAGCAGCGTGCGGACCCGTACGGCGATCTCCTTGCGGCCGGTGAAGTCGTTGACGGCGGCGGGGAGCTGCGCGGGGCGCGGCAGCTGCGGGGCCTGCCGCTGCTCCGGCTCCTCCGCCGGGTCCTCGGCGGGCACCTCGGCGGCGGCCAGCGTGGGGTCGGCGGCCAGGATGCGCTGGTGCAGCGCGGCCAGCTCCGGCCCCGGCTCGATGCCGAGCTCGTCGATGAGGGCCTCGCGCGTCTCGGTGAACACGCTGAGGGCGTCGCCCTGCCGCCCGCACCGGTAGTAGGCCAGCATGAGCTGGGCGCGCAGCTTCTCGCGCAGCGGGTGGTCGGCGGTCAGCGCGATCAGCTCGGAGACGATCTTCGCGTGGTTGCCCAGCTCCAGGTCCACGTCCATGAGCGTCTCGACGATGCTGATGCGGCGCTCGACCAGCCGGTCGCGCTGGTGCTCGGAGTAGGGGCCGACGGTCCCGGCCAGCGGCTCGCCCTCGAACAGCGACAGCGCCTCGCGCAGCCCTTCGGCGGCCTCGCGCAGCCGGCCGCCCTTGCGCGCACTCTCGGATTCCTGGACGCCGCGTTCGAAGCGGATCAGGTCGAGCGAGCCGTCGGGCAGCCGCAGCGCGTAGCCCCTCCCGATGGACGTCAGCAGCTCCGGGCGGGAACGGGCGGGCCGGTCCGGCTCCAGCACCGTACGCAGCCGGGAAACGTAGGTGCGCAGGGCGCCCAGGGCCCGCGGGGGCGCTTCCTCGCCCCAGACCGCATCGATCATCTCGTTGGGGGTGACCGCATGGCCCTCGCGCAGCAGCAGCATGCCCAGGATGGAACGCTGCAGCGGAGTGCCCAGATCGAGCTCCTGGCCATCACGCCAGGCGCGGACAGGACCGAGCACGGCGAACCTCAGCCCGCCCTCGACGCTCTGACCAGCCATGCCGAATGTCTCCCAGCCAATGGAACGTTTTGTTACCAAATGATAGATCCAACGTCCTTTGTCACCTAGACTCCGGACTGATCGTTAAATGTGCCGTTGATCCGTCTTTGATCCGGTGTTGAGCGCGCCCCTGGATGCTGAAGGTCGGCTAGGCATGACTCACACCGCGGGGGCGTGTCATGTAGAGCACTCGTAGGCAGGAAAAAATACGGCCCCGCCCGAACTTTCTTGGGGCGGGGCCGTGGTGGACAGGTTCTCAGGCTGCCTCGACCAGTCCGAGCCGCAGGGCGAGCCGCTCGCGTACGAGCGGCCATTCGGAGCTCAGGATCGAGTAGAACGCGGTATCTCGGACCGTGTTGTCGGCGCCTCGGCTATCCGCTCGCCGCACCCCGTCGAAGTGTGCGCCGAGGGCCTCGATGGCGGCCCGGGACTTGGTGTTACGTACATCTGCCTTGAGGGTGATGCGGTGGACGTTCCATGTCTCGAAGGCGTGCGAGAGCATCAGGAACTTGCTCTCACGGTTGACACCTGTGCCCTGGGCACTGGCTGCCAGCCAGGTGTAACCGATGTCCGCCACGGACGGGATATCGCCCACCACACCACGTGTACCCGGTGGCCAGGGCATGGGGCCCTGCCAATACTCCAGGTGCATGAGACGGGTGGCACCGACCACGCGGTCGGTGTTCAGCCACCGGATGGCGAAGGGCATGGAGCGGCCCTCCGCCTGCTCAGCCATGGCGGCCTCCACATAGGAGACCATCTCGTCCCGGCCATCCGGGACCCGAGTGAAGGCGTAAGTGCAACGGTCTTCACTCGCCGCGGCGACGAGGTCATCGATCGCCGCGAGGCTGAGAGGTTCCAGGCGCACGGAGCGCCCGGACAAGGTGACAAGAGCGGGCATGTGCACATGATGAGGGGAAGCGGGGGTGCGCGTAACCATGCAGTTAGGAAGATCTTTTGCAGCTTTCTGCAGACGGGGTGTTGCTGCAGGTCAGCGGCCCCTTTTGAGGGATGGTAAACCCGCCCTTGGGGAAAGATTCGCCTAACTGTGACATGGTGTCGGGACGAACGCGGGACGCTGTTAACGCACCGCTCCGAGCCGCGCCGAGGCCAGCTCATTCAGACCCGTCGAAAGATAGTCCAGATTGTCGGCGATCCAGGGGAGTTGGAGGGGGTTCGGGCTGTTCAGAGCGGTCAGTCGCTCTTCGGCGGTCTCGCCGTAGAGGAGGCTCACCGCGACCCGCATCCTGGCCGCCGCCGGGTCGTCGCCGAAGGCGTGTCCGGGCAGGACGCCGATGCCGTGTTCCTCCAAGAGGATCTTGGTGATCTCGGCGGAGCCGCCGAGCCGGAGGTGGCTCAGATCGGGATAGAGGTAGAAGCCGCCCTGGGGGACGGGCACGTCGGCCCCGATCTCGGTGAACCTCTCGTGCACGGCCCTGGCGACCGTGCCGTGCAGCCGCCGGGCGAGCTCGATGCGGACCAGCAGCTCCTGCGGCTCGTCGAAGGCGTACGCCGCCGCCTCCTGCACCGGGGCCGCGGGCGCCGACCAGATCTCGCTGGCCACCGCGAGCAGGCTCCTGTGCAGCGCGTGGCTGCCCGCGGGCAGCCTGGCCACGCCGATCCGCCAGCCCCCCAGAGCCAGGCTCTTGCTCAGCCCGGTGGTGATGATCGTGCGCTCGGGCGCGAGGTCGGCAGGGGAGGTGTACGGCAGGGTGGGGTCGTGCACGACGTCGCGGTAGATCTCGTCCGAGATGATCATCAGATCGAGCTCGCGGGCGATCTCCACCAGGCGCGCGATGGTCTCCGGGCCGGCCAGGCGGCCCGTCGGGTTGTCGGGCAGCGTCACCAGCAGAGAGTTGACCGTCCTGCCCTGTGCCCTGGCCCGGCGCACCTCGCCGGCCACGAGGTCGGGGTCGGGCACTCCGCCCCCTCCTGGCGGTGCGGGCACCAGGATGGGGCGGGAGCCGACCAGCTCGGCCTGTGCGGCGTAGCTGACCCAGCTGGGCATGGGCAGGACGATGTCTCCGCCGATCGCCAGGAGCAGGCCGTACAGGAGGGACTTGCTGCCCGGTCCGCAGACGACGAGCTGGGGGTCGGTGGGGAGCCCGCGTCGTGTCCAGTAGCCCGCCGCCGCCGTCCTGAGCTCGGCCGCCCCCGCGACGGGCCCGTAGCCGTTGCGTTCGGCCGCGCCGGCCAGCCTGTCGCGCAGCGCCGGGTGGACGGGCAGCCCTGCCTCGCCGAAGGCCAGGTGGAGCACTCGTTCCCCGGCGCGCCGTCTTCGGTCGATGTCCTCATTTGCCGCCAATGTGGCGGACAACGTCACGGTCATGTTTGTCACGTTCCCAGGGTGGTTGGATGAAGGCATCGGTACAAGCGAGGCTTTTCGTGGGTAGGCATAAGGAAGACTGATGCTTGAATTGCGGCGTTTGGTCCTGATCTGCGAGTTCGCTCGTCGCGGAAGTATCGCTGCGACCGCGGCTTCGCTGGGGTACAGTCCTTCGGCCGTGTCGCAGCAACTCGTCGCGCTCGAACGTGAGACAGGCACGGCTCTCATCGACAGGACCGCGCGCAGCGCCGAGCTGACCGACGCGGGGCGGCGGCTGGTGGCGCACGCGGAGCGCATCCTGTCCATGGTCGAGGAGGCGGAGTCCGACCTGTCCGCCCACGCGGGGACACCCGCGGGGCGGGTCGTGGTCACCGCCTTCCCGACGGCCGCGGTGGCCTTCGCCCCGGCGCTGGCCCGCTCGCTGCGCCGCCACACCGAGCTGGCGCTCCGGCTGGGGCAGAGCAGGTCGGGCCGGGGCATGCGCGAGGTGCAGTCGGGCGAGGTGGACATCGCCCTCGTGGACGACTGGTACGGGCGGGTGCGCGACAACGAGAGCCTGCGGGTGTTCCCGCTGCTGCGCGACCCTCTGGTGCTGGTGGTGCCGCGCAAGCACCGCCTCGCCGATCCCGACGTGCCGGTGGACCTGCGGGAGCTGCGGGACGAGCCGTGGATGGCGACGCCCGACGGGGAGCCGTCCCGGCTGGCGGTGGACCGGCTCCTGGTGGACGTGGGCGGCACGCGGCCCACGCCGTGGGAGTTCGAGGGACTGGGAACGATCCTGTCGCTGGTGGCGAAGGGGATCGGCATCGCCGCCGTGCCCGCGCTCGCGCTGGCGGCAGGGGTGCGGGGGCTGGCGGTGCGCCAGTTCCCGGGAAACCCGGTGGGGCGCGACGTGCACGCGGTCGCCCGGAACTCGAGCGTCCACCGCCCGTCGGTGTCGGTGACGCTCCGCGCGATCCACGTGGCCGCCCGCTACCTCGCCGCCGACCTGGACCCGGTACGCCCGGCGGACCGCCACCCGCCCGGAGATCCGCTGGATGAATGACGGGGCGGCCTGGTGAGGCGATAGCGTCTGCCGTTATGGCGCCGACGTACGACATCGAGCACCTCCTGCTCTCCCAGCCGAGCACCCGCACGGTCGCGGGCATCGACGAGGTGGGCCGCGGCGCCTGGGCGGGGCCGGTCACGGTCTGCGCCGTCGTCACCGACCTGTCCGACCCGCCGTCCGGCCTCACGGACTCCAAGCAGCTCTCGGCGGCCAAACGCACCCCGCTCGCCGAGGAGCTGACCGCGTGGGCGGCCGGCATCGGCTTCGGCGAGGCCACCCACACGGAGATCGACGAGCTGGGCATGACCGAGGCCCTGCGCCGGGCCGCCAGGCGGGCGCTGGAGGCGCTGCCGGCGCGCCCGGACGCGGTGATCCTCGACGGCAAGCACGACTACATCGGCGCGCCCTGGCCGGTGCGCCTGGAGGTCAAGGGCGACTCGGCGAGCATCTCGGTCGCGGCGGCGTCCGTCCTGGCCAAGGTCCGGCGCGACGCGTACATGGGGACGATCGGCTGCGAGGAGTACGGCTTCGCCGACAACGCCGGCTACCCCTCACCCCTCCATCAGGAGGCCCTGGCCCGGCTCGGCCCCACGCCCCACCACCGGCTCTCGTGGTCCTACCTGGACGATCTCCCTCGATGGCGGCACCTCAAGCACCATCGGGACCCGCTCGTGGGTGAGGGCCAGGCCAGCCTGTTCGGCTGAACGGGGCGCATCGGGCATCATCGGGTGGGTGCGAATCGGCGTCTTCGTCATCGCGGCGCAGTTCCCCGGCCAGGAGGCCGGGCAGGTGCTGGCCGATGCCGTCGAAGTGATCGTGGCCGCCGAGGAGGCGGGGTTCGACGACGCGTGGGTCGCCGAGCATCACTTCATGTCCTACGGCGTGTGCCCCTCCGCGACCACCCTGGCGGCGGTCGCCCTCGGCAGGACCTCGCGGATCGGGCTCGGCACGGCCGTCAGCGTGCTGTCCACGCAGCATCCCGTGGCGCTGGCCGAGCAGGCGGCCATGCTGCACCATCTGTCCGGCGGGCGGTTCACGCTGGGGGTCGGCAGGGGCGGGCCGTGGGTGGACCTGGAGGTGTTCGGGACGGGGGCCGAGCGGTTCGAGCGGGGGTTCGGGGAGTCGCTCGACCTCCTGCTCGACGGGCTCTCCGGAGGTCCCGTCGCCGGTGACGGGGAGTTCTTCCGGTTCAGGGAGGTCCGGGTGGTGCCGGGCGCGAGCATGCGGCCGGTGGTCGCGTGCACCTCCGAGGCGACCGTGGGGGTGGCGGCGGAGCGGGGGCTGCCGATGCTGCTGGGGATGCACATCGGGGACGCCGAGAAGGCCGCCCTGGTCGAGGACTACGTCGCCCGCGGCGGGACCGCCACGGATCACGTGGCAGCCGGGGTGGCCTACGTGGCCGACTCCACGGCGGAGGCGGTGCGGGAGATCAAGGAGTCGCTGCCCCGGTGGCTGGGGCCGGGGCTGGCGGGGTACGTGCCGGTGGACGATCGGCCCCGACCTATGCGAAATATCCCGGCATATGTGGATTTGCTGGCCAGGATTCATCCGGTCGGGTCGGCCGAGCATTGTGCCGCGACGATCCTGCGTACCGCAGAGAACACCGGGATCGAGCGGTTCATCCTGCTGGTCGAGGGGCTGGGCGAGCATCGGCGGACGGTGGAGAACGTGCGGCGGTTCGGGGCGGAGGTGCTGCCGCTGCTGCGGGCCCGGTGACCCGGACAGAGCCGGGTCACCGGGCCGGCCGGTCAGCAGTCAACCAGCTCCGGCTTCTGGTTGAGGATCTGGGCCCTCGGGGTGACGAACTCGTGCAGGGCCTTGGTCGCCGTCGGGTCGAAGACGGCGACCCGGTGGCAGTTCTGGAAGGCCAGCCGTACTCCGAAGTGGCGCTCCAGCGCTCCGCGCATCGAGTCGCTCGCCAGGCAGCGCAGGAGCTGGCCGCGGGCTTCCTCGGACGGCGGTGGTACCTGGTTGTCGGCGAACTCGGCTCCGGTCTGCTCGCGCGCTTCAGCCAGGCCGCTGATCAGCGACCACGCGTACGGGAGCGAGTCGCGGACGCACGCCAGGAATGCCGCGTCGTCCACGTCACCGGCTCTGGCCTGGTCGAGCAGTTCGTTCGGAACGGTCAGCGACATGCTGTCTCCTCTCGAATGGGATCAATCTGACGCTAGGTGGGGATCTGTGATCCCTCCAGATGCCTGGAGGGGGGCACTCAGGGGCCGAACACGAAATCCGGGTCTATCTGTGAGGCCAGGTCGAACCCCGCCCGGTCGTTGCCCCACGCCTGGGCGTTGCGCAGGTGGAACTCCACGGTCTGCCGGCCGAAGCGCGCCCAGTCCTTCTCCTGCTCGTCGAGGGTCTTGCGGAGCACGGCCAGCGCGTCGGCGTTGACCGGCTCCAGGTCGTCGAGCGTGAAGTGGCGGCCCTGCTCCATGGCGCGGACGGCGGCGGAGTGCTCCATCCAGGTGAGCAGGTCGTCACCCACGTGCTCGCGCAGGAAGTCGACGTCGGACGGGCCGTGGACCTTGTTGCCCACCACGGCCAGCGCGACGTCGTACGCGGCGGCGTACTCGCGGTACTGCCGGTAGACGCTCACGCCCTGCCTGGTCGGCTCGGCGACGAGGAACGTCAGGTCGAACCGGGTGAACAGCCCCGAGGCGAAGGAGTCGGCGCCCGCGGTCATGTCGACCACGACGTACTCGCCGGGGCCGTCGACCAGGTGGTTGAGCAGGAGCTCCACCGCGCCGACCTTCGAGTGGTAGCAGGCCACGCCGAGGTCGTCCTCGCTGAACGGGCCGGTCGCGAGGAGACGCAGCCCCTCGGGGGTGGTCAGCGCGTACGGGTCGGCGGCCAGGTCCTCGAAGCTCAGCAGCCGGGAGCCGCGACCGGGCGGGGTGGTCTTGACCATGGCGTCGGCGGAGGGGATGCGGGGGTTGTCGCCGCGCAGCCGCTCCTTGATCTCGGTGAGGTGGGCGCCGAGCGGCTCGGGCTGCCGGTCGAGGCCGAGCACCATGGCCAGGTGCTGGTTGATGTCGGCGTCCACGGCCACCACCGGCCCGCCCTGGCTCGCCACATGTCTGGCGAACAGCGCGGACATCGTCGTCTTGCCACTGCCGCCCTTTCCGACGAACGCCACCCTCACGACCCCTCCGATGTGGATATGAAAACCGTTTCCGTTTCGGTTGTCATCATGCCACACTCCGTGCGGGGCGTGTGCGGACACGCGGAAAAGGCCACGTGGCGGGGGTTCCACGTGGCCTTTCCTGTCGAGGTGATTCAGGTGCAGGTGGCGTCGAGGTTGACCGGGGTCTCCGGGTCCGGTGTCCGCTCGGCGGCGGTGCCCGCCCTGGTCACGGGGCCGGCCTCCAGGGTCTCGGCGACCTTGCGGCGGATGAACGACCAGTCGGGGTAAGCGGTGTTGATCAGCGGCGGCACGAAGCTGAGGCTGCGGATCTTCGCGTCCTTGACCCGCCGCGCGAGGTCGATGACGGCCGGCAGCAGGTCCTGCGGGAGGTCGGTGGAGATGGCCCGCTTGGTCGCCACGGCCAGCCGTTCGAAGCTGTTGATCACGGTCATCGGGTCGGCCTGCTTGGCGAGCGCGTTGAGCAGGCACTTCTGGCGTCCCATGCGGACGTAGTCGTCGCTGTCGGTGCGCGAGCGGCCGTACCAGAGCGCCTCCTCGCCGGACAGCCTGCGGGTGCCGGCCGGCAGCAGGCCCTCGCGGTATTTGCCGTACACGATGGGCTCCTTGATCGTGACCTTCACGCCGCCCATGGCGTCGATGATCTCCGCGAAGCCCTTCATGTCCACCAGGGCGTAGTAGTCGACCCTGAGGCCGAGGATGTCGCCGATCGTCTGCTTGATCAGGATGGGCCCGCGCCGGCGCCGCTCCACGCCCGGCACCACCTCCGGGTGGTCCTCGGCGTACTGGAAGATCTCGTTGAGCAGACCGGGCGTGTCGGGGCCGGTGCCGGTGAACCCGTAGGGGAACTGGTCCCGGGCCGGGCCCTCGGGGAATTCGACGCGCTGGAGGTTGCGCGGCAGGCCGAACAGGGTGGTCGCGCCGGTCTCGGTGTCCACACTGGCCACGGTCATGCTGTCGGTACGCACGCCGGGCCGGTTGGGTGCGGCGTCGCCGCCCAGGAGCAGGAAGTTGACCCGGCGGGCGCCGTTCCACGGGTCCTGGGCCATGATGGGCGCGGTGGCGGCGGTGCTGGGGAACAGGGTGTTCACGACGTCGCGTGACAGGTACGCGAGCCTGGTGGCGTACACCGTCGGGGTCATGATGAGCCCGCAGAGCGCGAGCGTCAGCGCCGTGGTCAGAAAGCGGCCGATCCTGTCGGAGCGCGGCGGGCGTACGAGGACGAAGGACCAGACGACGACGCCGGTCCAGACGATCGCGACCGCCACCAGCACCACGGTGAACCCGGCGAGCCAGCGGGGCTGCACCGCCAGCGACAGCAGGCGAGTGCTGTACGCGGTGAACACCATGAGGATGCCGGCCAGCATCATGACATATCCGAACATGAGAGCCAGGCCGGTCTTGCGGCGCTCTGCTGCCAGGTGCGCCACCCCCCACAACAAGGACGATGCCAGCGTCAGGGCCATGCTCGCCCCCAGGCCGAATCCCCGCTCTTTCTCCGTCATGCCTGGTCAAACCCCCATTTGCGCGCCCATCCACGCCACCTTAGTAATGCGCTGTGCGGGAAAGACGGTAGGAAGGGACGGGTCAGGTCAATTCCACGTCAAGACCACCTTGAGATATAACGTGAGTGTGCGCAAGCGACACGGAAGCTACGGATTCGACGCTCCCTGGGCGCTGGTCGGCTTATCGTTCGGGGCCCTCGTGCTCCTGGCCCTGGCGTCTGTCTCGTTCCTGCTCGACATCACCGCGGCGGGCATCGCGTTCCTGTTCGGCGGGCTCTACACGCTGGCCAGCGCGGCCAGCTATCTCTACACGACGCGGCGCGGCAAGTTCGCGGTCTGGGCCGGGGAGCTCGAGCTGCTGAAGGGCGACGAGCTCCTCCTCGACCTCGGCTGCGGCCGGGGCGCGGTGCTGCTGATGGCGGCCGAACGGCTGGAACACGGCAAGGCGACCGGCATCGACCTGTGGCAGTCGAAGGACCAGTCGGGCAACCGGGAGGCCAAGGCCAGGGCGAACGCCGCGGCCGAGGGCGTCGCCGACCGCGTCGAGCTGGTGACGGGCGACATGCGCGACCTGCCGTTCGGCGACGGCGCGTTCGACGCGATCGTGTCGAGCCTGGCCATCCACAACATCCCCGACGCCGAAGGGCGCGCGCAGGCCGTGCGCGAGGCGCACCGGGTGCTGCGGCCCGGCGGGTTGATGCTGATCGCCGACTTCCAGCACACGGCCGCGTACGAGGACACGCTGCGCTCGCTCGGCGTGGTGGACGTGCGGCGGCGCGACGCGGGCTGGCGGTTCTGGTACGGCGGGCCGTGGTTCAGCACCGGCATCCTGGAGGCCAGGAAACCCACCACCTGAGCCGGCGATGCACATCGCGGCGGAAATCCGGCGGGGGGCTTTGCATGGTCATGCATCGGTGTGTATATACTTCTACTCGTGTCTAAGATGCTCACCTCCCTGCCTGTCGGTGAACGTGTCGGGATCGCCTTCTCCGGCGGCCTCGACACCTCGGTCGCGGTCGCGTGGATGCGCGAGAAGGGCGCGGTGCCGTGCACCTACACCGCCGACATCGGCCAGTACGACGAGCCTGACATCGCCTCGGTGCCCGGCCGCGCCACGGCCTACGGCGCCGAGATCGCCCGGCTGGTCGACTGCCGGGCGGCGCTCGTGGAGGAGGGGCTCGCGGCCCTGGCCTGCGGGGCGTTCCACATCCGGTCCGGCGGGCGCACCTACTTCAACACCACGCCACTCGGGCGGGCGGTCACGGGCACCCTGCTCGTACGCGCGATGCTCGACGACGACGTGCTGATCTGGGGAGACGGCTCCACCTTCAAGGGCAACGACATCGAGCGGTTCTACCGCTACGGCCTGCTCGCCAACCCCTCCCTGCGGATCTACAAGCCGTGGCTGGACGCCGACTTCGTCACCGAGCTCGGCGGCCGCAAGGAGATGTCCGAGTGGCTGCTCGCCCACGGGCTGCCCTACCGGGACAGCACGGAGAAGGCATACTCCACCGACGCGAACATCTGGGGCGCGACCCACGAGGCCAAGGCGCTGGAGCACCTCGACGCGGGCATCGAGATCGTCGAGCCGATCATGGGCGTGCGATTCTGGGACCCCGCCGTCGAGATCGCCGCCGAGGACGTCACGATCGGCTTCGAGCAGGGCCGGCCGGTGACCATCAACGGCAAGGAGTTCCCCTCCGCCGTCGACCTGGTCCTGGAGGCCAACGCCATCGGCGGCCGGCACGGCATGGGCATGTCCGACCAGATCGAGAACCGGATCATCGAGGCCAAGAGCCGGGGCATCTACGAGGCACCGGGCATGGCGTTGCTGCACGCCGCCTACGAGCGGCTGGTCAACGCGATCCACAACGAGGACACCCTGGCCAACTACCACGCCGAGGGGCGGCGGCTGGGCCGGCTGCTGTACGAGGGCCGCTGGCTGGACCCGCAGGCGCTGATGCTGCGCGAGTCGCTGCAGCGCTGGGTCGGCACGGCGGTCACCGGCGAGGTGACCCTGCGGCTGCGGCGCGGCGAGGACTACTCCATCCTGGACACGTCCGGACCGGCGTTCAGCTACCACCCGGACAAGCTGTCCATGGAGCGCACCGAGGACTCCGCCTTCGGCCCGGTCGACCGCATCGGCCAGCTGACCATGCGCAACCTCGACATCGCCGACACCCGCGCCAAGCTGGAGCAGTACGCCGGGCTCGGCATCGTCGGCCCTCAGCACCCGATGCTGATCGACGCCCCGCAGACGGCCTCGACCGAGCTGATCGGCGCGATGCCCGAGGGCGGCGCCGAGGCGATCGCCACCCGCGGTGAGCGCGGTGAGATCCCCGGCGACGACGAGCTGCTCGACCACGCCGCGATGGAGTCCGGCACCGACTGACAAGGAGAATGCCGCGGCTGCCCGGCAGCCGCGGCACCGCCGAACCCCCCGGGAGTCAACGCGTGGCCGAACCGCAGGGCGACGAGCTCTACGTCATCGTGTGCGCCGCCGGACCGGCCCCGGACGTGGGCCGGCTCGTCGCCTTGGCGCAGGAGCAGGGCCGGGCCGTCCAGGTCGTCGCCACTCCGTCGGCCCTCGACTTCATCGACGTGGCCGCCCTGGAAGCCCAGACCGGCCGGCCCGTCCGCAGCCGCTATCGCAAGCCGCACGAGCCCAAACCCCCTCGACCGGGCGCGATCATCGTCGCGCCGGCCACGTACAACACGGTCAACAAGTTCGCCCGGGGCATCGCCGACACCTACGCCCTGGGCCTGCTGGCCGAGGCGCCCGGGCTCGGGATCCCCGTCGTCGTGCTGCCCTTCGTCAACAGCGCCCTGGCCGCCCGCCGGCCCTTCCTGCGCAGCATCGACGAGCTGCGTGGCGAGGGCGTCCGGGTCGTGTTCGGCGGGCCGCGGCAGATCGCGACGGACGAGCCGGACGCCGGCGCCCACCGCTTCCCCTGGGAACGCGCGCTGTCGGAGCTGTCCTAGAGCTTGCACCTGACACCGTGTGAGGCGGTATGCCAGGGTGTGCCGACTTTCAGGAGGAACATCATGGCAATGGCTGAGCGGGTCGACGAGATCCTGCGCGCCGGCAAGGCGCCGAACTTCCACGGCCTCGTGGTGATGCGAGGCGGGGAGATCGTGCTGGAGCGTTACGGCGCCGGGCCGGACCACCGGCTGGGCGACTCGCTGGGGCACGTCGAGTTCGACCGGGACACGCTGCACGACCTGCGGTCCGTGTCCAAGAGCATGGTGGCGCTGCTGTACGGCATCGCGCTGGGCGAAGGGCTCGTGCCGGAGCCGGGTGCGGCCCTGATGGCCCAATTCCCGCAATATCCGGATCTGGTGGCGGACCCGGAGCGCGCTCATCTCACCGTCGAGCACGCGCTGACCATGACCCTCGGCCTCGAATGGGACGAGAGCGCCCCCTACACCAGCCCGGCCAACAGCGAGATCGCGATGGAGCTGGCGCCCGACCGGTACCGGTACGTGCTGGAGCGGCCCGTCGTCGAGGAGGCGGGAAAGCTCTGGCACTACTGCGGCGGCGCCACCGCCCTGCTCGGCGGCCTGATCGCCCGCGGGGCCGGCAGGCCGCTGGAGGAGTACGCCGCGACCGCGCTCTTCCGCCCGCTCGGGATCGACGCGTTCGAGTGGTCGAAGGGAGAGCACGACACGGTGAGCGCCGCGGCGGGCCTGCGGCTGCGGCCGGTCGACCTGGCCGCCGTCGGTCAGCTGGTGCTCGACGGCGGCCGGGGCATCGTGCCGGGTGAGTGGCTTCGGGAGCTGGTGCGGTCGCGGGTGGTGATCCACGACGGGTTCGAGTACGGCTACCAGTGGTACCTGAACACCGGTGACCGCCGCTGGGTCGGCGGCCTCGGGAACGGCGGTCAGCGCCTGCTCGTCCTGCCCGAGGAGGAGCTGGTGGTGGCGTTGACGGCCGGCGACTACGACCAGGGCGGCGACAGCTCCACGGCCGTGCTCGAAGCGGTCCTCGCCTCCTGACGGTTCCTTACGGAACCAGCAGGATCCGGCCGGTGACCGCGCGGCTCTCCAGGAGGCGGTGGGCCTGCGCGGCCTCCTCCAGCGGCAGCGTGCGGTCGATGTAGGCGACGCTGCGCCCGGAGGCGAGCCTGTCGAGCATTGCCGGATAGTGCGTCCCGAACACCTCCCCGGCCCAGCCGGGGCCGCTGCACCCGACGATCGCCACCCCGCGCTCCATGAGGTCGGCGGCCGTGACGGCGGCGGGCTCGCCGGTCAGCAGCCCGTAGTACAACATCCGGCCGGTGCCGGGGGTGAGGTGGTCGAGCACCCGCCTGGCCGTCGTGCCGCCGATGGCCTCGAACACCACGTCCACCTCAGGCAGCTCCCCGGGCCAGCCGGCCGGGCCGTGGTCGAGCACGAGGTCGGCGCCCAGCTCGGCGGTCCGGTCCCGCTTGGCGGCCGAGCCGGCGGTGGCGATCACCCGCCCGGCCCCGAACTCCTTCGCGTGCCGCACCAGGTACGTCCCCACCGAGCTGCTGCCCGCCTCGACCAGCACGGTCTCCCCGCCGGCGAGGCGCGCCTTGTGCAGCAGGGCGAGGGCTATCGCGCCGGGCGCCCCCGCGGCCAGCGCCTGGGCCGGTGTCACGCCGTCCGGCACCGGTGCCGTCATGGCGGCCGGGAGCACGGCGTACTCGGCGTACGAGCCGACCCCGCCGGTGATCCCCACGATCGTGCTCCCGAGCAGCTTCGCGTCCACCCCCTCGCCCACCTCGACCACCTCGCCGGCCGCCTCCGCGCCGATCACGGCGGGCAGCGGCAGCGGGAACGGCAGCGTCCCCGCCCGGATCTGCGTCTCGGCGTAGCTGACGCCGACGGCCTGGGTGCGGATGAGGACCTGGCCCTCGCCTGGGCGGGGGCGCGGCAGGTCCGCGACTTCGAGCCGTTCGGGGCCGCCCTTTTCTGACAGGACGATCGCGCGCATGCTTGAGCTCCTCTAACTGAACCGATGGTCCAGTTAATATATGGACCACTGGTCAAGTTTGTCCATGGGAAAGAATGACCGGATGGAACGTCGAGAGCGGGCCGACGCCGCGCGCAACAGGCAGGCCATCCTGCGGGCGGCCGAGGAACTGCTGCGGCGGCACCCGCCCGAGCAGGTCTCGGTCGAGCGGGTGGCGGCGGCCGCCGGCGTGGGCAAGGGGACGGTGTTCCACCGGTTCGGGAGCCGTACGGGGCTCATGCTCGAGTTGATGAGCGAGCGGGCGCGCGAGTTCGAGCAGGCGTTCACCGAGGGGCCGCCGCCGCTCGGGCCGGGTGCGGAGCCGGTCGAGCGGCTGGTCGCGTTCTTCGCGGACCTGGCCGTGCTGGCGGCGCGCAACGGCAACCTGGTGAGCGCCATCGAGCATGCCAGGGTCACGACGAAGGCCCACGGCGAGCAGCCCAGGCAGGAAAATCCGATCTACCTGTCCTGGCACCGGCACGTGTCCCGGCTGATCGCCGAAGGGCGGCACGACGTGGACGCCGAGGAGATCGCCCACATGCTGCTCGGCACGCTGCACATGGAGCCGATCGCGAGCCAGCTGCGGGCCGGGCAGCACGAACGGCTCGCCGCCGGCTTCGCCGACCTGGTCAGAGGGCTGCTGCGTTAGAGGGGCAGGTGGGGGATCGCCGCGTGGAAGGCGGCGACGGCCGCCCTGATCGCCGGGTGCTCGCCGTTTCCCTTCCGGAACGCCGCGAGCGTGCGGCGGCTCAGCGGCAGGCGGGTGAGCGTCACCCCGTCCGGCGGGTCGATCGCCGCCAGGTGCGGTACGAGCGCGACCCCCTGCCCGGCGGCGACGAAGGCGAGCACGGTGTCGAAGTCGTCGATGTGGTGCCGTACGAGCGGCTCGAACCCGGCCGCCTGGCACGCCCGGATCGCCATGGTGTGGCAGAGGGTGCCCGGCCTGTCGGTGATCCACGAGTCGGCGCGGGCGTCGGCCACGGAGGGCCGGTCGGTCAGGTACATCGGCTCGCTGTACAGCGGCTCCGTCTCGATGGACGCGTCCGTCACGGGCGGCACGAAGTCGTACTCGTGCACGAGCGCCACGTCCAGCTCACCTGCCCGCAGCGCGGCCGAGACGTCGGCGGGGTCGATCTCGGAGACCATCGGCACCAGCCCCGGATGCGCCCCGGTCAGGCCGACGAGCGCCGGGGGCAGGAGCACGCGGGCCGCCGTCGGGAACGCGCCGATCCGCAGCGGCCCCGAGGGCCCGCCACGCGCGGAGGCGAGCGCCGCCGACGCGCGTTCGAGCTGCTCCAACACGGCGTGCGCGTGCTCGACCAGCAGGTGTCCGGCGGGCGTCAGCGCCACGGTACGGCCGGTGCGCTCCAGCAGCGGCACGCCCGCCTCCCGCTCCAGGGCGCTGAGCTGCTGGGAGACGGCCGAAGGCGTGAACGTCACCGCCTCCGCGACCGCGGCGATGGTGCCGCGCCTGGCGAGTTCGCGGAGGAGGTGGAGCTTGCGCGGGTCGAGCATAAGCTCAGCTTAATCTCAAACGAAGAAATCCGCGCTGGACCTAACGGGTTCGGACAGGACAGGCTCGGAACATGCTGAGAGGACTACACGTACCGCTGGTCACCCCGTTCACCTCGTCGGGAGAGGTGGCCGTGGACGCGATCGAGAAGCTCGCCTCGGACTACCTCGACCAGGGCGCCGCCGGGCTGGTCGCGCTGGGCACGACGGGCGAGGTGGCCGCGCTCGACCCCGGCGAGCGGGAGCTGGTGATCGAGGCGTGCGCGCGGGTGTGCGCGGAGCGGCAGGCGCTGCTGACGGTGGGGGTGACGGGCAACGACACGCGTTCGACGGCCCGGGCGCTGCAGGGCCTGCCTTCGGGGGTCGGGGCCGCGCTGGTGACGGTGCCGTACTTCCTGCGGCCGGGCGAGCGTGGGGTGATCGCGCACTTCGAGGCCCTGGCGGAGGCGACGCCGGTGCCGCTGGTGATCTACCACATCCCGTACCGGACGGGTCAGGCGGTCCGCGCCGCGACGTTCCGGCACCTGGGCGCGCACCCGATGATCGCGGGCATGAAGTACGCGGCGGGCGGGATCGACCAGGACGCGGTGGACCTGCTGGGCGATCTGCCCGAGGGGTTCGAGGTGGTCGGTGGCGACGACGCGTTCGTCTCGCCGCTGCTCGCGCTGGGCGCCGTCGGCGGGATCCTCGCCTCGGCGCACCTGCAGACCCGCGGCTACGTCGAGCTGGTGGACGCCTGGAACGCGGGCGACGTGGCCAGGGCGAGGGCGCTCGGGCACCGGCTGGCCAGGCTCTCGGCCGCGCTCTTCGCCGAGCCGAACCCCACCGTGATCAAGGGAGTGCTGCACGCCCAGGGCCTGATCCCCACCCCGGACGTGCGGTTGCCGCTGGTCCCGGCCGGGGAGGCGGCGGTTTCACAGGCTCGCCTGATAGCGGTACATCCAGGCGAGTGACTCCTGGCTCGCGCTCTTCTTCAGGAAGTGCGGCAGCATCAGGTCGCGGAAGACCCGGGCGACCGGGCCCGCGGCCTTGCTGTTGCTGATCGTCCTCGAGTACGCCACCACCCGCTCCGCCCTGGGCCGCCGTTCGGCCTCGAACCGCTCGAACGCCTTCGTGTGGCTCCCGCTGTCGCGCAGGCACCTGGCCAGCACGACCGCGTCCTCGATGGCCAGCGAGGCGCCCTGGCCGGAGCTGGGTGAGGTGGCGTGCGCGGCGTCCCCGGTCAGCAGGACCCGGCCGCGGTGCCACACGGGCACCGGCGGCAGGTCATAGATCGGCGACCCCGGCTCGACGTCGCTGCGCCGGATGAGCTCGGCGGAGAAGTTCGCGTCGTCCTCGAACGCCCTGACCAGGACCGGCTTCCAGTCGTCTGGAGTGTCGCCGAGCCGCCTGGGCAGGTTCGCGAACCACCAGGTCTCGCCCGACTCGGGCACCGCGTAGCCGAAGAACGCGCGCTTGCCGAACACCATGTTGTAGACGCCCGGCTCGCCGGCGAAACCGGTGTCCCTGACGATCCCGCCGAAGCTGTAGAGGCCGCTGTAGCGGGCGGCGGGAGCTTGCGGGTCGAGGATCGTGCGAGTGCGTGAGTGCACGCCGTCGCACGCGATCAGCAGGTCGCCCGTCGCCTCCGTGCCGTCCGCGAACCTGGCCGTCACCTGCTTCCCGCTTTCGTCGTACGAGACCAGGCGCTTGCCGTACGTGACCTCGATGCCGCGCCGGGTCGCCTCGTCACGCATGGTCCGGTAGAGGTCGGACCGCAGGACGGTGTGACTGACCGTGCCGTCGTCGAGCCGCAGCCCGTTGGCCACCTCGCCCAGCCGCTTGCCCGATCCGCTCCACATGACCATGCGCGGGGTGGGGATGGCCTGCGACAGGATCTTCTGGTGCGCGCCCAGCGCGCGGAGCGCGGCCAGGCCGTTGGAGGCGACGTTCAGGAACGAGCCCACGTCCTCCGCGCCCTGCCCGTACGCCTCGAAGATCTCGGCGTCCACGCCCACCTCGCGCAGGGCCATCGCCGTGACGGGTCCGGCGATGCCGCAGCCTATGACTAGAGCCTTCATGGTGATAACCTTTCGTTCGACCGAACGAAATATATGCGGAGGCTTTACCTGTGTCCAGAGATATTTCGGACCGTCGAAAGAATTTGCTGGAGGCCATCAGCATGGCGGGGCGGGACAGCAGCAACGCCGCCGTGATGTACCACACCGCCATGGGCGAGCGGCTGGGGCTCGGGATGACGGAGGAGAAGACGCTCGACCTGCTGCAACGCATGGGGCCGCTGACGGCGGGGGAGATCGGCCAGCATGCGGGGCTGGCGCCGGCCACCGTCAGCGGGCTGATCGACCGGCTGGAGTCGAAGTGGCTGGTGCGGCGGATACGTGACACGCGGGACCGGCGGCGGGTCATCGTGGAGATCAACTACGAGCAGCTGGCCGGGTTCAGCGAGCTGTTCGAACCGTTCGTGGCGGCGTTGGGGGAGCTGTACGAGCGGTACACGGATGACGAGCTGGAGCTGATCCTCGACTACCTCAACCGCGCCACAGCCCTCCAGCGCGCGGCCACCCGCGACCTGACGACGTAGCCCGGCACCGCACGGCCCGATGCGCGCGGCGCACCGGGCCGGTGGGTGGGTTCACCAGCGCCGCAACCGGGGTGGCCTAGCGGTCGGCTTCGCGGATGGCGGTGCCGACCTCGCTCACGCGGTCGGCCAGCAGGCCGAGTGCGCCCACGGCCCGGGCCATCGGGTCGTCGTCGGCGCCGCCCAGGGCCTTGGCCTTGAGGTAGGCGGTCTTGATCTCCGCCCAGCGTCCGGCCTGGGCCGGGGTGAGGCGGCCGCGCAGTTCGGCCAGCTTGAGCAGGTTGGCCTCGGCGTCCGTGGTCAGGGTCTGCGCCTCCCCGAGGTAGTGGTCGTCGATCACCGCTTCCAGCTCGGCGTCGTTCATGGCGGGGACGATGCGCTCGGCCAGCTTGTTCATGTTGCGGTACGAGCCCTGCAGCCGGTACGGGGGCTCGGTGCGGGCGGCGTCGGACTGGGCGGCCGAGGCGATGTAGGCCTGGTTGTTGGCCAGCACGATCTCCTGGACGCGTACGAGCTTGGCCAGCACGCTGAGGATCTGGTCGAGCTCGGGCTTGCTGTACGGGTGACGGAGCTGGTCGGGCTGGACGGTCGGGTCGCCCTTGGCGAGCCGTACGAGGAGCTCGACGTCCGCGCGGTCGCGGCCGGAGAGCGGCGCGAGCACCGGGTTGGAGGTCAGCGCGTTGTCCACGTAGCTCAGCGCGAACAGGTCGTCCTTGCCCGACAGGACGTCGCCCAGGTTCCAGACGTCGGCGCGGTTGGCCAGCATGTCGGGGATGCGGAAACGCTGTCCTGACTCGGTGTACGGGTTGCCCGCCATGCACACCGCGAACCGCTTGCCGCGCAGGTCGTACGTGCGGGTGCGGCCGTTCCACACGCCCTCGATGCGGCGCTGGGCGTCACAGAGCGAGATGAACTTCTGCAGCAGCTCCGGCGAGGTGTGCTGGATGTCGTCGAGGTAGAGCAGCGTGTTGTTGCCCGTCTCCAGCGCGAACGAGATCTTCTCCACCTCCTGCCTGGCCGTCGCGTCGGGCGCGTCCGCCGGGTCCAGCGAGGTCACCTCGTGGCCCAGGGCCGGGCCGTTCACCTTGACGAACACCAGGCCCAGGCGGCTGGCCACGTACTCCATCAGGGTCGTCTTGCCGTAGCCCGGCGGTGAGATGAGCAGGAGGAGGCCCATCTGGTCGGTACGCTTGCCCGCGCCCGCCGCGCCGAGCTGCTTGGCCAGGTTGTCGCCGATCAGCGGCAGGTACACCTCGTCGAGCAGCCGGTTGCGCACGAAGGCGCTCATGACCTTGGGCTTGTACTCGTCCAGGCGCAGGCGGTGGCGCTCGGCCTCGACCAGCTCGCTCCTGCGCCGCTGGTAGGCCCGGTACGCCGGGACCCGCTCCTCCCGGAAGTGGCGGGTCCTGGCGAGGAGCTCGTCCAGCCGGATGCCGAGTTTGCGGTCCTTGATGCGGGGGTGGGCGCCCAGGAGGCCGTCCACGGTTTCGCGGGTGGCGGCGCTGGAGTCGTGCCGGGGGACGTCGCACAGCAGCACCGCGATGGCCTCCGCCACCTCGGGGCCCTGGTGGTAGGCGGCCATCCAGGCGTGGGCCAGTTGCAGGCGCTCGGGGAGCGGCACGCTCTTGAGCTCCTCCTCGAACTCCCGCACCTTGGCGGGGCCCATGGTCTGGCGGAAGCCGTCGAGGAGGTCGCGAGCCGCCTTGCTGGTCACGAACCCGAACGGGGTGCTGCCCAGCTCCTCGACGAGATACTCACCCGCCAGCCCGGCCCCCACTGCGATGCTCGCGTCAACCGCCGGTACGGCGCCCGTGCCCATGCTGAGCGCCGTCCCCGTTGCGCCGAGTGCCGCCGCACCCCATCCCGCCGACTCGGCGCCGGTGGATGCCGGGCTGGGGTGAGGTGCCGCGCATACGACACCCGGAGCAATCGTGCGAAGGCTCGCCAGGCAACCCGCGATCAACGTCTCCAGCTCGACCGACAGCGAGTCCAGGGCAGGGGTGGGGCCGAAGACGGCGCGGGCGCGGACGAGCGACACGGCGCGCGTGGTGAATGTTTTACGTGAAACCTCGTCCAACCCGAACGCCCAGAACAGCTGCGCCCCCGCCCGCACCTCCGCCGGGTACCGCAGCAACCCCGCCCCCGACCGCAGCCGTACCAGCACGTCCAGGATGGCGACGGCGTCGTGGTCGTGGACCCCGCGCTCGTACCCCTCGTCATAGCGCGACTCCACCGCCTGCCGCACCACGTCCTCAAGAGAGGTCCCGGGGGTGACGGAGTCCAGGAGCGAGGCGGCCAGGTGCTCGCCCCGGTACACCTCAGGCGTCTCCGACACCAGCAGCTGGTCCCAGAAGGGTCGGGTGTCGGCGAAGGAGGCGGGCACCGGAGAGCGGTAGTCGGTGCCGGTGATCGCGAAGTACATGGACCTGTCGTGCGGCACCAGCGTCAGATCGATCGGCTGGGTGTTGACGGCGAAGTGGTGGCGGCCGAGCCGGAGCGTCTCCCCGCCGTCGGAGAAGAGGTCGAGGCGGTCCCGGAGGGCCCGGCCCGCCTCCTGCTGGGCGGACTTGACGCGCCCGTCCAGCTCCTCCGCCCGTACGGCGTCCCCGAGCGAGCGCAGCTCGACGGCGGCCGAGCGGACCTTGGCCACCATCGGGTCGGTGGCGAAGTAGGTGTTGACCTCGTCCAGGGAGCCGAGGGAGCCGAGGCGGCGCGTGATGCTGCCCAGGATGCGTTCGGCGGAGGAGAAGACGCGGTCGGCGCGCCGGGCGAGGTCGTCGAGCTGGGTCTGCTTGCGGCCCGAGAACGCCTCGTAGACGTCCTCCCGCTTGGCCGACAGCTGCGCCGCGAAGTCGTCGAACTCGCCGAAGCGCGACTCCAGGGTCTCCAGCTGCAGCATCAGCCGCCCGAGCTGTTCGTCGCACTTGGCCGGGGTGTCCGCCATGGCCAGCGCGCCCGTGATGGCCTGGCCGAGCAGGGCGAACTCGGCGGCGAACGCGGCCCGCCCCTCCGCCCCGAGCAGCTCCCGCCGGCGCCCGTCCAGGATGGCGCGGGCCCGGTTCACCCCGCCGAGTACTTCTGCGATCCGGCCCAGGATGGAGGTGCGTACGGTCGCGTCGGCGATGTCCAGCGAGCCGACGACCTCCGTCACCACCTCCAGCCCCTCCGCCTGCGCGGCCAGCCGGTCCGCCACGGGGGCGGCCTCCGCGACCGTGCCGATCGCGGCCGCCGCGGCGGCGAGCTCCTCGACGGCCGCGTGGTAGGCGGTGAACGCGTCCGCGCCCTGCAGGAAGCCGACCGCCCGCCTGCCGACGGACGCGAGCTCCTCCGTCACGGAGGAGGACAGCGCGTCCAGGCCGGCCAGGTCGATGTAGCGGGTCTCGCGCAACGTCACCAGGCGCCCCTGGGCCCGCCGCAGCGTGGCCAGCGTGTCGACCCAGGCGTCCGCGGTGACCGGACTGTCCGCCCGCGCCTCGCGTACCAGGTGGGTGGTCTCCTCGGAGGCGGCGGCGAGCGCCTCGGCGGCCTGGCGGGTGAGCTGCTCGACGTTCTCGTACTCGTCCAGCACCTGCTCGGCGGTGGCCCGCACGTCGGCGAGCGGCCCGCTCAGGCCGTGCTCCTCCAGCCAGTGGTAGGAGTCGAACGTCCGCGTGCAGGCCGCGATCAGCCCCTCGAACGTCCCCGCGGACGCCGCCATCTCCTCGACCATCCGCGAGACGGACAGGCAGTCGGAGATGCCGCGCACCAGCTCCGCGTTGCCGATGCGCTCCAGGGGCCCTGTCCCGGCGGGCTGCGCGGCGGCGTACGTGTCGGAGACGTACGGCGTCTGCCAGACCTGCATCGGGTGCACCCGCGTGGGCTCGTCGGAGATCGCGCGGAAGACCACCATCGTGCCGTCGTCGAACAGCGAGTAGCCGTGGCAGACGATGGGGTTGGCGACCTCCTTCCTGATCACGTTGTACGGCAGCAGCAGCGAGCGCCCGTCACCCCTGGCGTGGAAGACGTACAGGACGTCCTCGCCGTTGGGCGAGCGGACCACCCGCTCGAACTCCAGGTCCGTCACGTCCGTGTCGAACGTCTTGCTGACCCCGGTCGCCAGGTAGTAGCCGCCGGGGAAGATCAGCCCCTGGTCCTCGGGCAGGCGCTGGCACGCCTGGCCGAGGCCGTCGAGCCTGATGACGGCCTTGGTGCGGGTGTTGAAGACCAGGTGGCGCCACTCGGTCTCCTTGTACGGCCTGATCCGCATGAGGATGAGCGGTCCCACCCTGGCGTACTCGACGTCGGCGTCCGCCAGGCTCTGCAGGTGTTCGGCGACCGGCTCGGCGTAGATGCCGGCGCCGGTCTCCGTGTTGTTCTCGATCTTGATGGTCAGGTCGCCGCCGACCGTCTCGACGAACACCTCGCCACCGATCGCGATGTGCGGGTGCCGTCCGAGCACGTGGTCGTCGCGGGTGGTCGGAGTCCACTCGAAGTCGTGGGACGGGGGGAAGGTGTGGTCACGCTCCCCCCGGTTGTCCAGATATTTCGGGACTCCGCCGTTGTCGACCGTCCACCGCAGCACCCGCAGGTCCGCCGGACCCGTCTGGAACACCGCCAGCAGCTTGCCCTCGACCCGCCGCAGCTGCTGCAGCCTGGTCTCCTTGTAGTACCGGTACAGCTCGGCGAAGTCCTTCTTGAACGCCGGATCGTCCAGCGCCTCCAGCTTGTCGGCGTCGAACCTGAACGCGTCACCGTCCCTGGAGAACCGGTGCACCGCGAACACGTCCGCCACCGCGGTCTCCGGCTTGAGCCCGATGAAGACGTTGTAGCCGAAGAGCATCACGTCGCCCAGGGAGACGATGTCCCTGGGAACGCAGTTGTTCTCCGTGCGGATCCGCTCGGTGCCCAGCAGGCGCAGCTCCGCGCCCCCGAACACCTTCAGCCGGGCCCCGTTGAGCGCCTCGGCCGCCGCCGTCAGGGTCTTGGCCTGGGCCTGGAGCCTGTTCCTGAGGACCTCGTAAGTCCCCGCCTCCAATTCAGTCACAGGGCCTCCGGCCCTGTGACTGACGGTGCTGCGTTCATTGGTGCCCTCGCTTCGCTCGGTCACCGAGCGGCCCCGGCGAGGGCCGCCACGGGGGAGTCGGCCACGCCGAGCCTGCGGGCCGTCTCCAGCAGCTCGCCGAGCGCCGTCGCCTGCGGGCCGCCGTCCTGGATGAGCCGCATGAGGAGGGCGGAGACGGTCAGGTTCTTGATGTCCTCAGAACGCACGCCGCCGATCACGCTCGCCAGGTCGGCCGCCAGGCTGGCCGAGCCGTTCACGTACGGCGAGACCAGCGCGCCCGCGACCTCCGAGTGGTCCACGAACCCGTCGACCACCTTGCCCGCGGTGATGGACCCGACCACCTTGTCGAAGAACATCGTGTCGCCGCCGACGATGTCGATGTTCGCCTTGGCGAGGCCGGCGGCCAGCACGCTCGCCTGCGACTCCGCCACCTGCCGCGACACGTCGATGTGCTTGAGCCTGATCTCCTTGTCGGCCTCGAGGCGCAGGCGGTACTCCTCGTGCGCCCTGCTGGCCTCGTCCAGCGCCGCCATCGCGGCCGCCTTCTGCGTGAGGCCCTCGGCCTCGGCCTTGAGCTTCTCGCCCACCGCGGCCGCCCCGGCCAGCGCCATCGCCTGCTCGCCCTCGGCCTGCGCCTTGAGGCGGTCGCCCTCGACCAGCGCCATGGACCTGGCGCCCTCGGCCTCGGCGGCCAGCCGCTCCTTCAGCACCAGCGCCTCCGCGCGGCCGACCTTCTCGATGGCCTCGGCGTCGCGCTCCTTGACCTGCACCTCCGCCAGCCCGGCCGCGGCCGACTCGGCCTGGATGCCCTCGGCCAGCCGGATCTTGGCCCTGGTCTCCAGCTCGGCCGCCTGCTGCCTGGCCTCGGCGAGCACCAGCTCCTCGCGGGCCTTGAACTTGGACGCGGCCTCCGCGGCCTCGGCCGCCTTGATGTCCTTGACCAGGTTCTCCTGGGCCTCGGCCTCGGCGGCGATGATCACGGTCTGGCGGGTGCGCTCGGCCTCCTCGACCACGCGCAGCCGCTTGATGCTCTCCTCCTGCTCGGCCACGGTCTTGTCGACCGCGATGCGCTCGCGGATGACCTCGGCGATGACCCGCTTCTCGGACTCGACCTCTTTGTCCTTGGCGATGCGCGACAGCTCGGTCTCCCGCTCGCGGGCGATGACCTCCAGCACGCGGTCCTTCTCGATCCGCTCGGTCTCGATGGCGATCACGCGCTCGCGGTTCTTCTCGGCGACGGCGACCTCGCGGGCGCGGTTCTCGTTCTGCACGCCGAGCTGCTCGTCGGCCTTGATGTTCGCGCTCTGGGCGCGCAGCCGCTCCTCGGCCTGCACGCGGGCGATCTCCGCCTCCTCGCGGGCCTTGACGGTCTCGATCTCCCGCCGCTGCTTGAGCTCGGCGTCGGCCTGGCGGCGCTGCAGCTCCAGGATGGCCTCGCGGGCGTCGACGTTCTGGCGGGTGATCTCCTTCTCCTCGTTGCGCTGGAACTCGTTCGTGCGCACGTGCTCGATCGCCGTCAGCTCGGTGATCTTGCGGATGCCCTGGGCGTCGAGGATGTTGCTCTTGTCGAGCTGCAGGAGCGAGGTCTGCTCGAGGTAGTCGATGGCGGCGTCCTCGAGGCTGTAGCCGTTGAGGTCCGTGCCGATGAGCCGGACGATCTGGTCCCTGAACTCGTCGCGCTTGGTGTAGAGGTCCACGAAGTCGAGCTGCTTGCCGGCCGTCTTGAGCGCCTCGGAGAACTTCGCGCTGAACAGCTCCTGCAGCGTCGACTCGTCACTGGCGCGCACGGTGCCGATGGCCTGGGCGACCTTGATGACGTCCTCGGCGGTCTTGTTCACGCGGACGAAGAACGTGATCTTGATGTCGGCCCTGATGTTGTCGCGGCAGATCAGCCCTTCGCGGCCGGTCCGCTCGATCTCTATGGTCTTGACCGAGATGTCCATGGTCTCGGCCTTGTGGACGACCGGTAAGACGACGGCACCGGTGAACGTCACGTCCACTTTGTTGACTTTGGAGATGATCAGTGCCTTGCCCTGCTCCACCTTGCGGAAAAGGCGGCCGACGACGACGATCAGGCCAATCACGATGACCAGGATGACGGCGAGAAAAACGCCGAAGCCGGTGGAGATGACGTCCATCAGTGCTCACTTTCGTAGGGCATGACCCAGAAGAATTCGCCGTCTTTGTCGTATTCGAAGATGAGTGCGTTGTCGCCGCGGGCGAGGCGGTCCTTGCCGGTCGTGCGTACCTGCACGATCGCGGACGAGCCGTCGGCGGCGGTGACCTCGGCCTGGCCGAAGTCGGGGGTGGCCGCGCCGGTGCGGATCACGCACATCTGGCCGACGAAGTCGCCACGCGAGTGCCGGTCCCCGGCGGGAAACAGCCTGCGCAGCGGACCCAGCAGGCCACGGATGGCCAGCCAGGCCCCGACCGGTGCGGCGAAGGGGACGGCGATCAGCAGGCCGCCACTCGCCACCACGCTGCCTGTCAGGCAGAGCAACCAGGCCAGGGCAATCAACAGCGAAAGCACGATCCCGGCAGGGACTCCCCCGAGGCCCAGCCAGGCAGCGTCATCTTCCAGTTCGGACAGCCCGGTGATCACGGTCAGCCAATAACCGATGACCACCACGAGAAGGAAAGTGAAAATGACAGTCGGAAAGCTCAGTACGGTGTCTAAGAACTCGATCATCCCGCCCCGTGTGCCCATCCCCCGTTGATGTCCTGATGGACTATATACAGATAAAGCACGACTAAAGCGGAAAGTTCCCGAAGAGTCTGGCGAGTTTTCCGGCTTGACCTCCACCTAGGTTGAGGTTGCAGGCTGGGGCTCATGACTGACGTGATGAGAGCCGCTGCCTTCGCCGAACCTGGCGGCCCGGGGGTCCTGAAGGTGATGGAGCTGCCCGCGCCGCAGGCGGGTTCCGGCGAGGTCCGGGTGCGGGTGCGCGCGGCCGGTGTGCAGCCGTTCGACACGGCCGTACGGGCCGGGTGGCTGCCGGCGTACATTCCCTCGACCCCCTTCCCCCGCATTCCCGGCAACGAGTTCGCGGGCGTGGTGGACCAGGTGGGCGACGGGGTGACCGGAGTGTCCGTGGGGGACGAGGTGCTCGGGTTCTCGGCGCTGTACGCCTACGCCGAGTACATCGTGGTGCCGGGCACGAACGTGGCGCCCAAGCCCGCGGAGGTGCCGTGGGAGGTGGCCGGCGGGCTGACCTCGGGCGTGCAGACCGCCGAGCTGGCGATCGACGGGCTCGGCCTGGCGGAGGGCGAGACGCTGCTCGTACACGGCGCGGCCGGGTCCGTGGGCACGGCGGCCGTGCAGATCGCCCGGCGGCGCGGGGCCACCGTGATCGGCACGGCCCGTGAGGCCAACCACGAGTACCTGCGCGACCTCGGCGCCATCCCGGTGGTCTACGGCGAAGGGCTCGCCGACCGCGTACGCGAGCTCGCCCCGAACGGTGTGGACGCCGCGCTCGACGGGGCCGGAGGTCACGCGCTGGAGGTCTCGATCGAGCTGGTCAAGGACCGCGGCCGTATCTTCACACTGGTCGAGCACGGCAAGGCGGCCGAGCTGGGCGTCCGGGTGGTGCAGGGGCAGCGCTCCGCCGAGCGGCTCGGGCGCTACGCCCGCCTGTACGCCGAGGGCGCCTTCAAGTTCCCGGTACGCAGGACGTACACGCTGGAGGACGCGGCGGACGCGCACCGGGAGATCGAGACCGGCCACGGGCAGGGCAAGATCGTACTGACGGTCTAGAGGCGCTGCCGCACGGCCTCGGCGACGGCGAGGCCGATCTCGTTGAGCGCGGTCTCGCCGTCCTTGACGTCCCACAGGGCGTTCTGCAGCACCCGGCCGAGCGTCCACCCGGCAGAGCGCCGGGGGTCGAGGCCGAGCCGGTCCACCATGAGGTCGAAGCGGCGCAGCACGGCCCGCTGCACGTCGCCGGTCGCGACCACGTCGTCCCAGCGGTTGTGCAGGGCGGGCAACAGGTCGAACCCCGGGTCGCCCGCCAGCGGCTTGGGGTCGATGCTCAGCCACGGCTCCCGGTCGGCGGCCAGCACGTTGTCGTAGTGCAGGTCCCAGTGCAGCAGCCGGTCACCCGGCTCGGAGACGAGCTCGCCGACGGCGCCCGCGCAGTAGCGCATCCAGTGGCGGTCGCTCTCGCGCGGCAGCTTCTCCACGGCCCCGTCCACGTCGTCCAGCATGGCCCGGGCGATGTCGCCCAACCGGCGCATCCCCTCGGGCGCCTGGTAGGTCACCAGGCGGGCCAGCAGGTCCGTGAGGATGCCCAGGGCCTTCATGCCGTCCGGCAGGGCGGACAGGGACCGGTCGGCCTCCAGCCGTTCGAGCAGCAGGGTGCCGGTCCCGGGGTCGGAATCGAGCAGCAGCACCGACGCGTCACCGGCCCAGGTGCGCAGGCCGGGGGCCTCGGTGTCGTTCTCGTCGGTGACGGGCTGGAGCTTGAGCGCCGCCTTCGTCCCGTCCTCGCGTACGACGGGCAGCACGAGGGACACCACCCCGTGCCTGGGCTCCCCGTCCAGCCGCAGCCCCCACTCCTCCAGGTACCGCTCGGCCAGCGCGGGCAGCCCCGCGGACCAGGTGCGCCCCGCCTCTCCGCTCCATTTCACGTGTGACTCGGTCAGCGCCGCCGGCACCCTGATCTTCATGCCCCCAGTCTGCCCAGGGACGCCGGCCCGGGGCATCGCCTTATCCGGCGAGACTCAGTAGTGCCAGGGGTACGGCGACCAGTCGGGCGAGCGCTTCTCCAGGAACGAGTCGCGCCCCTCGGCCGCTTCCTCCGTCATGTAGGCCAGCCGCGTCGCCTCGCCGGCGAACACCTGCTGCCCCACGAGCCCGTCGTCGATCGCGTTGAAGGCGAACTTGAGCATGCGCTGCGCCGTCGGCGACTTGCCGTTGATCTTGCGGCCCCACTCCAGGGCCGTGCGCTCCAGCTCCTCGTGCGGGACGACGGCGTTGACCATGCCCATGCGGTGCGCGTCGGCCGCCGTGTAGGTGTCGCCGAGGAAGAAGATCTCGCGGGCGAACTTCTGCCCGACCTGCCGCGCGAGATAGGCCGAGCCGAAGCCGCCGTCGAAGCTGGCCACGTCGGCGTCGGTCTGCTTGAAGCGGGCGTGCTCGGCACTGGCCAGTGTGAGATCCGCCACGACGTGCAGGCTGTGGCCGCCGCCCGCGGCCCAGCCGGGCACCACGCAGATCACGATCTTGGGCATGAACCGGATGAGCCGCTGCACCTCCAGGATGTGCAGCCGCCCGGTGGCCGCCGAGCCGTCGGCGTACTGGTAGCCGTCCTTGCCCCTGATGCGCTGGTCGCCGCCGGAGCAGAAGGCCCACCCGCCGTCCTTGGGCGAGGGGCCGTTGCCGGTGAGCAGCACGCAGCCGACGTCGGTGGTCTGCCTGGCGTGGTCGAGCGCGCGGTAGAGCTCGTCAACGGTCTGCGGGCGGAACGCGTTGCGCACCTCGGGGCGGTCGAACGCGATCCGCACGGTGCCCTGGTCGACCGCTCGGTGGTAGGTGATGTCGGTGAAGTCGAATCCCTCGACCGCCTGCCACGCCTTGGGATCGAACAGCTCGGAGACCATGCGCCAGAGCCTAACGGATCTGGCCTTCGGCCCATTCGGCCCACTCCTGCTGGGCCTTGCCCAGGCGCAGGCCGTATTCGAGGCTGATCCGGCCGTACACCGAGAGGTTGTCCTCGCGGTTGTCGAGGAACTCGCCGATGCCCTCCAGGTGCTCCACGTGCTTGCGGACGTGCTCGGCCTGGTGGCGGAGGTATCCGCGGGCCTGCTCGGGCGAGACCTGGGCCAGGAAGAACACGCGGAGCAGCATGTCGCTGCGCAGGACCCTGGCCGGCTCGACCTCGGTGATCCAGTGGCGCAGCTCGGCCAGGCCCGCCTCGGTGATCGCGTACTCCTTGCGGCCGCGCGGGCCCTCCGCCGACACGTCCACGAGACCCGCCTCGGCCAGTTTGCCCAGCTCCGCGTAGAGCTGGCTCTGCGTGGCGGGCCACACGTTCGACAGCGAGATGTCGAACATCTTCATCAGGTCGTATCCGCTCGCGGGTCCCTCGGAGAGCAGTCCCAGCACGGCGTGTCGAAGGCTCATATTCCTATGTTGACATATCGACGCAGGAGGTTCTAGCTTCGACATGTCACTTTAGGAATGTGGAAGGACACCTCACCATGCGCGGCCTGCTCGGCTTCCTGCCCTGGATCGTCTACGCGGTCATCGCCACCGGTGACGAATGGCGCTGGGGTGCCATCGCCGGGCTGGTCATCGCCCTCGGCCTCGTCGTCATCGACCGCAGGGCGGGCAAGGCCTGGGACGAGATGGTGATCGAGAGCAGCGCGGCGCTGTTCTTCGCCTGCCTCACGGCGCTGTCGCTGGTGGCCCCGCACTCGCCGCTCACTCCGTACGGCCCCGCGCTGGTCAACGTCTGGCTGGCGGGCACCGCCTGGGGCTCGCTGGCCATCCGCAAGCCCTTCACGCTCGGCATCGCGCGCACGATGGCGCCGAAGGAGGTCTGGGAGACCCCGCGGTTCTACCGCGTCAACGCGGTCATCACCACGGTCTGGGCGGCGGCCTTCACCGTCGCCGCGGTCTCCCTGACGCTCGTGCTTTCCGTCTCACCTCACGCGACGACGGTCGTCATCGCCATCAAGGTGCTCACATTCGTTCTGCCCGCCGTCTTCACGGCCTGGTACCCCAAGCGCGTGCGGCAGGCGCTGGCTAAGTGACCTCCGCTCGCAGCTCCGCGAGCAGCTCGCCCTGGTCGGCGAGCATGTCGGTGAGAATCCTGCGGGCAGCCCCGAGCAGGTCGGCCAGCTCGGGCGTGGCCAGCGTGTAGACGACGGTGCTGCCCTCGCGAATCGCGCTCACGATCCCCGCTCTGCGCAGGACGGCGAGCTGCTGGGAGAGGCTCGAGGCCTCGATGTCGATCTGGGCCAGCAGATCCCGGACGGGAAGCGGCCCTTCCTGGAGTAGCTCCAACACTCGGATGCGAGCGGGGTGGCCGAGCGTTCTGAAGAAGTCGGCCTTGGCCTGGTGGACCTCCACGTGCATATAGCCCAGACTAATCCAGCGCAGTTGCATAATTCTTCAAGTCGTAACGTTGTTGGATAGCATGACAGCGGGGACTAGGGAGTAGCCATGGGCCGAGGAAGAGCCAAGGCGAAGCAGACGAAGGTCGCTCGCCAGCTGAAGTACACCAACCACAACATCGACTATGACCGGCTTCGCGAGGAGCTGGGAGCCGATGCGCGTCGCGAGGAGATCTACCCGCCTACGGCGTCCGAGCAGGAGTCCGAGCGCGCGCAATGACGCGGGTCAGGTTCGCGGGCGCGAGCGTGACGTTCTTCAGCCGCCTGGCCTCCGGCGCCTGATCGGGCGCCGTGAGCTCCAGGCGGTGCAGTACCTCGCTGATGATGACGCGCATCTCCAGCAGGGCCAGCTGTGCGCCGACGCAGAAGCGTCGCCCGCCGCCGAACGGCATCCAGGCCCTGCTCTGGGGCCCGTCGAGGAAGCGCTCCGGGCGGAACTCGTCGGGTTCGGGGAAGGCGGCGGGGTCGTGGTGCACGAGCGGGATGAACGGTCCGGCGTACCATCCGGCGGGGATCTCGTACTCGCCCAGTTGCAGCGGGGCGTCGAGCATTCTCGGCGCCTCGTAGACGACCGGCCTGACCCGCAGCACCTCCTTGACCACCGCGTCGAGGTAGGTCTCGTCGTCGGGGAGCCGGTCGAGGATCTCGGGCATGCGCAGGAGCCGCTCGAAGGCCCAGGCGAGGCCGGTGGCGGTGGTCTCGTGCCCGGCGAGGAGCATGGTGATCAGTTCGTCGCGGATCTCATGGTCGCCCAGCTCGGTGTCCAGCAGGCGGCCGAGCACGTCGGTGCCTCCTGGCGCGGCCCGGCGGCGGCGGATCTCGTCGAACAGGATCGCGTCCACCTCGGCGCTCACCCGTACGAACCGGGGGTAGGGCCCGAACGGGATCCGGCGGAACTTCTCCGGAAGCATGGGGATCAGCGGGGACCCGCCGGTCTCGATCAGGTCGGGCAGCAGCGCGCGTAGCCGGCTGACGCGCCCGGCGTCCTGGATGCCGAAGATCAACCGGATGATGATGTCCAGCGTGATGTCCTGCATGCGGTCGCGCAGCGCGAACGGCGTGCCCAGCGGCCAGGTCGCGATCCTTTCCGCCGCTATGGCCGCGATGTCGTCGCGGTAGCCGGCGACCTGCTTGGCACGCAGCGGCGGGTTGAGCAGCTTGCGGTGCCGCCACCAGGGGTCGCCGTCGAGCGTGAGGACGGAGTGCTCGCCCACCATGTGTGCGAGGAACTCGCGCCGCGCCTCGCCCGCGCGCCCGCCGCCGTGGTCGGTCCGGAAGACCTGCTCGGCCAGCTCGCCGGTGGTCACGTAGACCTCCGGCGGGAGGCCGGTGAAGCGGACGGTGAAGATCGGCCCGTACTTGCGCTGAAGCCTGGTGAGCATGCCGGGCGCGTCCCGGATGAACCACGCCGTCTGCACCGCCGAGGGAAGTCTCGGCCCGGGAGGAATCATTTCGGACCTCTCGTGTGAATGGATGTACGTACGTCCGTCATAGACGCTTGTATACATCTGTAGCATGGATCACGTGGCACGAACAGAGGCCGGTGGATACCGGGAGAGACTGCTGGCAGGAGCGGTGAGCTGCCTGCAGGAGAAGGGCTATGCCCGTACGACGGCCCGGGACCTGGTCGCCGCCTCAGGCACCAACCTGGCCTCCATCGGCTACCACTTCGGCGGCAAGGACGCGCTGCTGAACGAGGCCCTCGCCGAGTTCTTCGACCAGTGGATCGCCCAGGTCGAGCGGGCGATGTTCAGCTCGCAGGTGGGCAGCGCGCGGGAGATGCTGGAGCGCGCCATGACGGAGCTGGTCGACAGATTCGCGGAGCTGAGGCCGCAGCTCGTGCTCTTCGTCGAGGGCTACCCGGCGGCGCTGCGCGAGGCCGTGCTGCGCGAACGGCTGGCCGAGTCGTACGCCCGCTGCCGCCGGGCGGGCGCCGACATGGTGCGCCGGGCCCTCGCCCAGCTGGACATCGAGCTGCCGGTGGCGCCGGAGGTGCTCGTGTCGGTGCTGGTGGCCATCACCGACGGGCTGCTGCTGCAGTGGCTGCTCGACCCGGCCGCCACGCCCGACGCCCGGCAGGTCGTCGACTCCCTCGCCGCTCTCTCGTCGTTCATCGCGTAGCAAGCCTCTGACCTGGGGAGGAATGTCACCGGCGGGGTCTGGTGGGTTTCCTTCGGTGACGAGGTGATCAAGACATGCGTGTGGCAATCGTGGGTTCTGGAAGACTCGGCGTGCCTCTTGGCCGCCTGCTCTCGACGGGCGGACACGAGGTGTTCTTCAGCGACGCCGACCCCGGCCGCGTGGAGGCGGCCACGGCCGCGACCGGCGGCCGGGCCAGGGGCGGCACGCCGAGCGAGGCCGCGCGGTTCGGCGAGGTCATCGTGCTCTCGGTGGGGTGGGAGGCGTTCTCCGCCGTGGCGGCGGAGCTCGACGGCGCGCTCTCCGGCAAGATCGTCGTCGACCCCAGCAACCCGATCGCCGAACGGGACGGCCTGGCCGTGGTGGTCGCCGTCCCCGGCGGGCTCACCAGCTCGCAGTACCAGCAGCACGTACTCGGGGCGGAGGTCCGGCTGGTGCGGACGTTCAACACGAAGTACTCGAAGGAACTGCTGACGCTGGGGACGGTGGGGCAGCGGGGCGGGTCGCGGGCCGACATGCCTTACTGGGGGGACGACGACGCGGCCAAGAAGGCGGTGGTGCCGCTGATCGAGGACGCCGGCTTCACCGCCATCGACGGCGGCGGCCTCTCCAAAGCCCGCTGACGATTCCCCCCACCCGGCCACCGAACCCCCACTCCCGGCCCACCACACCCCGCGCCCGCACCCGCCCCGTGCGCCGCTCCGGCAGCGCTGACCGCCGCGCTGGTGGGCTGGCCGTCGTGCGCGTTGCGCCGGGATGTGCCCTGGGGTTGACGTGCCGGGTGTCCTCCCGGGGCGGGGTGTGGCGTTGGGCGGGGTGCGTCGGGGGTCAGGTGGCACAGGTGTCGTGGGTGGCGTCGAAGCCCTTGATCGACTCCGTGTCGTCCGCGCGCAACGGCTTCAGCCCCGTCCAATCGGAGCCGATCACCAGCACCAGCCGATTCGTCTGCGCCCCCGCCACCTTCCTGAGCATGGAGGTCTGGAGGTCGTTGGTGAGGGTGGGGACGCGGGTCTCGCCGTTGGGTCCGTACAGGACGGTGGTCTTGGGCTGTGGCTTACGGGCCGAGTCGCCGATCTTGGTGATGTGGTAGCCGCGCTGCTCCAGGGCGGCGGCCACCTGGGTGCCGAGGCCGCTGCGCCAGGTGCCGTTGCGGAGCTCGATCTGGATCTTGGTCCGGCCCACCTTGGCCTGGCCGCCCTTGACGCCCTGGACGCTCTGGTCCTTGGCCACGATCTGGAACAGGTGGCCGGCCTGCGGCTGTACCCACTCGACCCGGCCGGGCTGGGTGAGGGAGTAGTGCCAGGGGGTGGTGATGAAGCGGATCTGCCCGGCGTTCAGGCCCTGGAGGCTGGTCGCGAGGTCCTTCATGACGCCGATGCTCAGCCCGCGGTCGGTGGTCACCGCCTTGGTGCCGGCGTCGAGGATGCCCAGCAGCTTGGCGGGGTCGGTGAGCGTCTCGCCGCTCATGACCTTCTTGACCATCGACGCGATGAACATCTGCTGCCGCTGGATGCGCCCGATGTCCGAGCCGTCGCCCATGCTGTAGCGGGCGCGTACGTAGCCGAGCGCCTGCTCGCCGGTGAGCGTCTGCCGCCCGGCGGGCAGGTGGAGCAGGGCCTTCTTGTCGTTCACCGGCTCGGGCAGGCAGATCTCGACGCCGCCGATGGCGTTGACCATGCTCTTGAAGCCGGTGAAGTCGACCTTCACGAAGTGGTCGATGCGGATGTGGGTGAGCGACTCGATCGTCTTCCAGGTGCAGGCGATGCCGCCGGAGTTGAACGACTCGTTGATCATGCCCAGGTGGGGCCGCTGGCCGGGCAGGCCGCCGGTGGCGCGGCAGGCGGGGAGCTGGACGAGCGAGTCGCGCGGGAAGCTGACGACCATCGCGTTGTCGCGCTTGGACGACACGTGCACCAGCATGATCGTGTCGGTGCGCTCGCCCGCGATGTGGTGCCCGTACTTGGCGTTCTTGCCGTCGCGCTGGTCCGATCCGACGACCAGGACGTTCATGGCGGTGCCCGCGACCTTGGGCGGCCGGGTGGCGCCGAGGTCGTCGGCGGTGACGTCGATGTGTTTGACGTTGCCGGTCAGCTTCGCGTAGACGCCGACGGCGACGCCCGCGACCAGGAGGATCACGGTCACGGTGACCGCGATCGTCCAGCGCAGCCAGCGGCGGCGACGCCGGGGTGGCGCGCTCGGTTCGGACGGGGGCGCGTCGACTAGCCCGCTGCTCACGTGACTCCAGAGGGACGGGGCCGCGGGCCGCGCCCATGGCCAAGAGCCTCGCCGTACAGATCTCGGCCGGTTGAACGTGCCCGAGTGTACTCAGTCGGGCACGTTCATGAGGAACGATCTGTCCCCAACGTCGTCAGTCGGGCAGGGTAATGCGCAGTGAAACCGTGCCGCGCAGGTCGAGCCAGGCCGTGCCCGGGCCGCGTACCAGCCGGAGGATCACCTCCTCGCAGCCGGGGCACCGGGCGACCAGCCCGGGGTCGGGGCCGTACACGCGGAGCGAGGCGACCGGGCCCGCCAGGCCGCAGCTCGCGCAGCGGCCGGTGGCGGCGGTGACGTCCACGGCGAAGATCTCTCCGAGCGGGCCCGCCAGCGCGTTGCCGTCGAGGTGCTCTGCGGTCATGTCAGTTCCCCCTATCCGAAACTATCCGAAACGTTCGGTACGGATGCGCTCGGGCGCGTGCCCCAGCGCGAGCAGCAGGTCGGCCGCCGCCTCCACGAACGCCGTCGGCCCGCACACGTAGCAGTCGGGCTCGAAGGTCGCGGGCCAGCCGCCCTCGGCCAGGTCGTCCAGCATGATCCGCCCCGCCGGGCGGGACGTGCCGGGCGGCGCGGACCTGGTGTAGAGGTAGGAGATGTCGAGCCCCGGGTCGGGACGGCGCAGCTCCTCGGCGTAGTAGCGGCGGTCCGGGTCGCGCAGCGAGTAGAGCAGGCGGAACGGCACCCGGCTGCCCGCCTGCCTGCGCGCCCTGATCATCGCCATCAGCGGCACGATCCCCGACCCGCCGGCCACCAGCAGCACCGGCGCCTTGCTCTCCGGCCGCCAGACGAACCAGCCGCCCACCGGGCCGCGCAGCTCGACCTGGTCGCCGACCTCGATGACCTCGGTCAGGTACGGCGAGACCTCGCCGTCCGGGACGGTCTCCACGGTCAGATCGACGAGGTCGCCGTCGGCGGGGCCGGCCAGCGAGTAGCTGCGCTGCGCGGTGTAGCCGTCCTCGGCCGTCAGCCGCACGTCCACGTGCTGCCCCGCCAGGTGCCCCGGCCATTCGGGCACCCGGAACCGCAACGTGCGCGCGGTCGCGGTCTCCTTGACGATCTCGGCGAGCTCGGCCGCCCGCCAGGTCAGGCGGCGCACCTCAGTCGCCCTCGTAGCGCTGCTCGCGCCACGGGTCGCCGTAGTTGTGGTAGCCGGCGGTCTCCCAGAAGCCGGGCCAGTCCTCGTTGAGCAGCCGGATGCCGCGTACCCACTTGGCCGACTTCCAGAAGTACAGGTGCGGCACGATCAGCCGGGCCGGGCCGCCGTGCCGCGGCTCCAGCTCGTCGCCGTCGAAGCGGTGCACGATCCACGCCTTGCCGTCGAGCAGGTCCTCGAGCGGCAGGTTGGTGGTGTAGCCGCCGTAGGAGTAGATCAGCGCGTATTCGGCGGCGGTCTCGACGTCCTCGAAGAACACGTCGAGCGAGACGCCCTCCCAGGTGGTGTCCAGCTTGGACCACTTGGTCACGCAGTGGATGTCGACCGTGGGCGTCTCAGTGGGCAGCGCCATGAACTCCTGCCACGACCAGCGGTGGGTCTGCTCGGCCTCGGTGTCGATGGCGAACTCCCACCGGTCCAGCGGCACCCGCGGCGTCGGCCCGGCCGAGAGCACGGGGAAGTCGTCGACGAGGTACTGCCCCGGTGGCACCCGGTCGCCGTCCGGCCTGTGCCGTCCGCGGAAACCGCGCGAAATGATGTTCACGCCTCATTCCATCACGCGCTCAGCCCTTACGCGGAGCCACCAGGCCCGACTCGTACGCGAAGACCACGAGCTGGGCCCGGTCGCGTGCCCGCAGCTTGGTCATGGCCCTGCTGACGTGCGTCTTCGCGGTGGTCGGGCTGATCACCATGTGCGCGGCGATCTCGTCGTTGGACATGCCGCGGGCGACCAGCGCGGTCACCTCGCGCTCGCGGTTGGTCAGCACCTCCAGGCCCTGCGGATCCGGCTCGGGGCGGCGGGCCACGTACTCGCCGATCAGGCGGCGGGTGATGGCGGGGGACAGCAGCGCGTCGCCGCGGGCCGCGACCCGGACGCCCTGCAACAGGTCGGCAGGCTCGGTGTCCTTGACCAGGAAGCCGCCCGCGCCCGCCCTGAGCGCGTTGAAGACGTACTCGTCGAGGCCGTAGTTGGTGAGGATCACGACGTGGACCTCGCTCAGCCGCTCGTCGGCCGCGATGCGCCGGGTCGCCTCGATGCCGTCCATCACCGGCATCTGGACGTCGATGAGCGCCACGTCGGGCAGGTGTTCGAGGGCGAGGGCGATGGCCTGCTCGCCGTTGGCGGCCTCGGCCACGACCTCGATGTCGTCCTCGGCCTCCAGCAGGGCGCGGAAGCCGCCGCGGATGAGTGCCTGGTCGTCCACGAGCAGCACGCGGATCACGTCGGTTCCCCCAGTGGAAGCTCTGCGCGTACGGTGAAGCCGCCCTCCGGGCGGGGCTCGGCCCGCAGCCGGCCGCCGAGCGCCGTGACCCGCTCGCGCATGCCGAGCAGGCCCACGCCGGGCACGGGCGGCGCGTCCCTGCGCGCCAGGCCGTCGTCGTCCACCTGCACGACCAGCTCGTCGCCGCCGTAGTCGACGCGTACGGACGCCGCCGCCCCGCCCGCGTGCCTGGAGACGTTGGTGAGCGCCTCCTGGACGATCCGGTACGCGGCCCGGTCCACCTCGGGCGGCAGCTCGTGCCGTACCCCCGAGATCGTCACCGTGGCGGCCAGCCCCGTCGAGCGGGCCCGGTCCACCAGGCCGTCGAGCCGGTCGAGCCGGCTGTCCTGCGCGCCGGAGCCGCCGGAGCCGTCCGGGTCGTCGGTGTCGCGCAGCACCTCCAGCGTGGCGCGCAGCTCGCGCATGGCGTCCCCGCTGGCCTCCTGGATGGCCACCAGCGCACCGGGCACCTCCTCGCCGCGCTTGCGGGCCAGGTGCACGGCCACGCCCGCCTGCACCTTGATGACCGAGATGCTGTGCGTGAGCGAGTCGTGCAGCTCCCTGGCGATCCTGAGCCGCTCCTCGCCCGCGCGCCGGCGCGCGACCTCCTCGCGGGTGCGCTCGGCCTCCAGGGCCCGCTGCTCGACCTGCTCCAGGTACGCCTGCCGCTGCCGGGTGACCGTCGCCGTCACCCCCGACGCCAGGAACCAGCCGAGCAGCAGCGTCGTCCCCTGGACGATGTCCTTGGGGCTCTGCCCGGTGGCGGTGGCCAGGTTGATCGCCAGGCTGACGCCCAGGAACACCGCGCTCGCCAGCGCGGGCAGCAGCAGGTGTCCGGCCCATACCGCGGCGAAGACCGCCATCAGCACGGGGAAGGCGGCGGGCGGGCCCGGCTGGGCGTGCACGGAGAAGACGAGCATGCTGACTGTGCCGACGACCAGCGGCACCAGGGGCGCGCGTCGCCAGGCGACGAGGGAGAGCGAGCCGACCAGAATCGCAGCGAGGTCCAGGGCGCCCGCCTGCGGCGTGACCAGCACGGTGGCGGCCAGCATGACGGCCACGACGGCGGCGAGTGCGCTGTCCACGGCTAGCGGGTGCCATCCGCGCAGAAAGGTCATTACTGCACATTAGAGCCTTGACCAGGGCACGATCCTCGCCGCCTGGATGTAATTCCGGACTACTCCCGGCGAAGTACTCCGCACGAAGTTGCTCCCCCGGCGGTAGGCGCAGGAGTCGACCCGGGCACGACGCCCCCGAGGCATGAGAAATACCACGATGTCCGGCTATGGAGACACAGTTCCGTTATGTCACTCCCGTACAGCCGCAGGCGGCGACCGGCCGGGTGGCCCAGGTCTACGCGCAGCTCGCGGACGACTTCGGCATGGCACGCATGGCGGTCTTCCTGACGCTGTCGCCGGCGCCGGACGTGCTCGCCGCCACCTGGGCCACGCTGCGCGAGTCGCTGCTGGCCGGGCACGCGCCCAGGACCGCGAAGGAGGTCGTGGCACTGGGCGTGTCGATGGCGAACCGGTGCCCGTTCTGCGTGGCCGCGCACACGACGCTGCTGCACGCGACCGGCGACCACCGGCTGGCGGAGACCATCGCCGCCGGCGGCACGCCCGACGACCCCGAGCACGCCGCGCTGCTGGCCTGGGCCACGTCGCGGCGCGGCGGAGCCCGGGCAGGGGCGCAGATCGGGCCGGAGCACATCGGCACGGCGCTGACCTTCCACTTCATCAACCGCATGGCCTCGGCGCTGCTCACCGATAACCTCCTGCCCGCGAACCTCCAGAGATCGCGGCTGGTCAGGAGCGTGGGCGGCCGGGTGATGGCCCGTACGGTGCGCAGGCGGCTGCTGTCAGGCGCGAGCCTGCCCCTGATCGTGGACCTGCCCGCACGGCCGGAGCCCGCCTGGGGCGCCGGCACGTCCGTCGGCGCCGCCCACGCCGCGCTGCGGGCCGTCGGCGCCGCCGGTGGCGAACTGCTCGGGGACGCCGCCCGCGCCGCCGTGGCGGACACGGTCGCGGCCTGGGACGGGGAGCACCCGCCCATGGGCGGCGCCTGGCTGGACGCGGCTCTTTCGGAGGTTCCCGCGGGTGAGCGCGCCGGGGCCCGGCTGGCCCTGCTCGCCGCGCTCGCGCCGTACCGGGTGACCGACGCCGACGTGGCCGCCTGGCGCGGCTCGCGGCCGGACGAGGACCTGGTACGGCTCTGCGCGTTCGGCGCCGTCTCGGCCATGGAACGCATGGAGACCTTCATCACCGCCTCAGCGCACGGGGAAGCCCTCCCCGCGCGAACACTCTCGGGAGATCGATCATGACCGCGCAACACACCCTTGCCGTCCGGCCCGTGACCTGGCCCATGCGGGCGCTGGCGGCCGTGGCGGGCCTGCATGTTGTCGCGCTGCTGGTCCAGGCGGTGACCGCGGGCCTGCTGCTCTCCATGCCCGGCGGCCGGGCGCTGCACATGGCCTCGGCGATCGCCCTGCTCGCCGTCGGGCTCGTGCACGTCGTCGTGGCGATCCTCGTCCGGTGGCCGGGCGGGGGGAGCGCGAAGTTCATCCTTCCGGCCGCGGCGCTGCTGGTGGCCACGGTGGTGGTGGCGATCCTCGGCGCGGCCCACGTGAAGGCCGTGCACGTGCCGCTCGGGGTGATGATGTTCGGCGGCGGGGTCGTCCAGCTCATCAGGGTCACCTCGCGGCGATGACAACCACACGACGCGATGTGCTGCGGCTGCTGGGACTGGGCGCGGTGGCGGTGGCCGGGGTGCCGGGCTGCTCGCTGATCGCCGGCACCCCGCAGCCGCAGCTCCTGACGAGCGCGGCGCCGCTGCCCAGGCCGTACGCGGTGCCGCTGCCCGTCCCGGAGGTGGCCAAGCCGGTGCGTAGCGCGGGCGGGGCCGACTTCTACGAGCTGACCGAACGGGCGGCCGAGGTGGAGGTGCTGCCGGGCCTGCGTACCGGGATCTGGGGGTACGGGGGCACGTTCCCCGGCCCGACCATCCAGGCCCGCGCCGGGCGGCGGACCGTCGTGAAGCTGGTCAACCAGCTCGGCGAGCCGACCGTCCTGCACCTGCACGGCGGGCACACCCCGCCCGAGTCCGACGGCTTCCCCACCGACCTGGTGGCGCCGGGGGCGTCCCGCGAGTACGTGTTCCCGCTGGAGCAGCGGGCCGCCACGCTCTGGTACCACGACCATCGCATGGACTACACGGGGCCGCAGGTCTGGCGCGGGCTGGCCGGGATGTTCCTGGTGCGGGACGCGGAGGAGGAGGCGCTGCCGCTGCCCGCCGGGGAGCGCGACCTGCCGCTGCTGATCTGTGACCGGTCGTTCGCCGCCGACGGAACGATGCTGTATCCGGCGCTGGAGGGGCGGCCCGGGGTGCGGGAGGCGTACATGGGGGGCGTGCTCGGGGACGTGATCCTGGTCAACGGGGCGCCGTGGCCCGAGCTGCGGGTCGCCCGAGCCCGGTACCGGCTGCGGCTGTGCAACGCCTCCAACGCCCGGACGTACGAGCTGGCGACCGGCGGGCCGATGGTCCAGATCGGCACCGACGGCGGGCTGCTGGCACAGCCGCGTACGGTGCGGCAGCTCCGGCTGGCGCCCGGCGAGCGGGCCGACGTGGTGGTCGACTTCTCCGCGTACAAGGTGGGTCAGCACGTCGAGCTGCGGAACCTGGCGGGGGAGGGCGCGCAGGCCAAGGTCATGCGGTTCGCCGTGGACCGGGACGAGAGCGACGAGTCGTCCGTGCCGGCGCGGCTGTCCACGGTGGAGGCGCTCGATCCCGGGAAGGCGAAGGTGACGCGGGAGTTCGAGTTCAGTAGCGGGGGCATGGGGTGGCTGATCAACGGCAAGCCGTTCGACCCCAAGCGCATGGAGGCTCGGCCCAGGCTCGGGGACATCGAGGTCTGGCGGCTGACCAGCGACGTCGCCCATCCCGTGCACCTGCACCTCGACCACTTCCAGGTGCTGACGGTGAACGGTGAGCGCCCGCAGGGGCCGCCCGAGTGGAAGGACACCGTCGAGCTGCGCGAGGCCCAGACCGTCGAGATCGTCACCAGGTTCACCGACTATCGGGGGCGGTACGTGCTGCACTGCCACAACCTCGAACACGAGGACATGGCGATGATGGCGGCTTTCGAGGTCATCTGAGGCCCGCGGTCCCTTCCCTCCGCGCGCGGCGTGACCGCAGTGCTTGGTTGCGGTCCCTTGGCGGGAGGGGTGGGTGGTGGCGGCGTTGTCACGGGGTCATCGACAGGCCGGGCGGGGGCGCTCAGAATCGGGACCATGGGTGAGCCTTATGTCGGCGCCAGGACGCCGCGGCGGGAAGATGCCAGGTTGCTGACCGGTCGAGGCAGGTACGTCGGGGCGGTGCGGCTGCCGGGAACGGTCCACGCGTACGTGGTCCGCAGCCCCATCGCCCACGGGCGGCTGCTCGGGTGCGACGCCAAGGCGGCCTGGGCGGTCGAGGGCGTCCTCGACGTCATCACCCCCGGCGACGCCCCCGACCTGCGCCTGCCCTGCGTCCACCTGTCCCCCGGCCAGCCGCTGCAGTCCTACCGGGTGCTGGACGACGCCATCAGGTACGCGGGCCAGCCGCTCGCGCTCGTCGTCGCCCGCACGCCCGAGGCCGCCAGGGACGCCGCCGAGCTCGTCGATCTCTCGCTGGACGAGCTGCCGGCGGTGGTCGGTACGGAGCGGGCGATGCAGGACGGGGCCCCGCTGCTGTACCCGGAGTGGGGCACGAACGTGCTCACCGACTTCACGATGGGCGACGAGGACTGCGCCGCCTTCGTCGAGGGGGCCGCGCACGTCGTGGAGCTGACGTTCACGATGGGGCGCGTCTCGCCGCACCCCATGGAGCCGCGCGGCGTGGTGGCCTCGTACGCCGACGACGAGCTGACCGTGCACATCTCCTCGCAGGCTCCGCACCAGGCGCGCGAGCACCTGGCGGAGGCGTTCGGGCTCTCCCACGACCGGGTACGCGTCATCAGCCGCGACACGGGCGGCGGGTTCGGCGGCAAGGAGCACGTCTATCCGGACGAGGCGCTCATCTGCCTGGCCTCGATGCGCCTGGGCCGGCCGGTGAGCTGGTCGGAGTCGCCGGGCGACCGGTTGGTCGCCACGCTGCCGGCGCGGGCCGCCGTGCACCGGGGGCGGCTGGCGCTCGACGGGGACGGGCGATTCGTGGCGATGTACGTGGACCTGGTCGGCGACATCGGCGCGCATCCCTCGAACGTGGGCGCGTCCACCTTCGCCGTGACGGCCACCCTGCTGCCGGGACCGTACCGGTTCGACCGGGTGGCGGTACGCGTGCGCGGCGTCGTCACGAACACCACGCCGACCGGCTCCTACCGCGGGTTCGGCCAGCCGGAGGGCAGCCTGACCAGGGAGCGGCTGATCGACGAGGCGGCGCGCAGGCTGGGGATCGACCGGGTCGAGCTGCGGCTGCGCAACATGCTGGGGCCCGGCGAACTGCCGTACACGAACCGCGTCTACCAGCGCTACGACTCCGGCGACTACCCCCACGCCCTGCGCACCCTGCGCGACCTGGTCACCCCCGTCGAGAAGGACGACGGGCGCAGGCGCGGCATCGGCTACTCCTGCCATGTGGAGACCACCGGCATGGGTCCCTCGAAGGAGTTCAGGGACGCCGGCATCAACGCAGGCGGCTACGAGTCTGTGTTCCTGCGCATGGAGCAGGACGCGTCCGTGGTCGTGTCGTCGGGGGTGGTGTCGATCGGCCAGGGCATCGAGACGGCGCTGGCCCAGCTCGCGGCCGACCAGGTGGGGGTGCCGATCGAGCGGGTACGGGTGGTGCTGGGGGACACGGCGGCCACGCCGTACTCGTCGATCGGGTCGATCGCCAGCCGTTCGCTGGTGGTCGGCGGCGGGGCGCTCACCCGGGCCGCCGTCCGGCTGCGGGCCAAGCTCGTGGCCCTGGCCGCGCACCGCCTGGAGGCGGCCCCCGACGACCTGGAGATCGCCGACGGCGTGGTGCGGGTGAAGGGCGACCCGGCGGCGTCCCTCACGCTGCGCGAGCTGGCCACGTCGGCGTGGCGCGGCTGGGACCTCCCGGACGGGGTCGAGCCGGGCCTGGAGGAACGGGTCAGCTACGACCCCGACGCCTACACGTTCGCCTACGGGGCCCATGCGGCCGCCGTGGCCGTGGACCCGGAGACGGGGGCCGTCGAGGTCGAGCGCTACTGGGTCGTCAACGACGCCGGGGTGCTGGTCAACCCGGCCGTGGTCGAGGGCCAGATCCGTGGCGGCGTGGTCCAGGGGATCGGGCAGGCGCTCACCGAGGAGATCGTCTACACCCCCGAAGGCCAGCCCATCACCGACTACTTCCTGCCGACGACGCGGGAGGTGCCGGACATCGAGGTCGTGATGCTGGAGACGCCGTCGCCGCTGACGCCCGGCGGGATGAAGGGTGTGGGAGAGTCGGGCACGATCGGTCCTCCGGCCGCCATCGCCAACGCCGTGGCCGCCGCCCTCCCGGAGATCGCCGGCCGGATCACCGACGTCCCCTTGACCCCGTACTCGCTGTGGTCACTGCTCGCGGGGGTGGCCGAGACCGCTTGAGCCGTCGCGTCGCCGGGCCGCGGCAGCGGCGACGCGAACGGGGCCCTCAGGAGCCAGTGGTCATGGCCGGACCCACAGGATGTCCTTCAACTCCTTGCCCGCCCTCGACAGCGCCTGCTCCAGCGCTTGCATCCCCGCGGGCTTGGGCTTCTGCGGCGGCTCTCCACGCCTGCCCGGCCGGCGGGCGGCGGCGGGGGGCTGGGAGTCGATCTCGGGTGTGTTCTCGTCAGTGCTCATGGCAGGGCCCATACCCGGGCCCATACCCGTCGTTTCGGGCGGCGGCTAAAAAGAATTGCGATTTCTCACCGAAGATTCGACCCAAAAGGCCTCCCCGTGCGTACAGGTTTCGACGGCCGTGTACGTCGACCCATAGGCAGGCCCTCTTGTTGAGTGAAACGCGCATTCGCTGCCCCTCTGTCCCGGAAGCCCGGCAAACACAGGAGAGAGATGCCATGACCACGCTGCGATCAGCTCGTCGGAGCCGGATGCAGTACGTGTGGCCACTGCGCGAGGACGTCCGGACGGTCGGTCACGCGCGGGCGATCATCCGCGAAGAATTGTCGGCACTCTCCCTTTGTTCGGACCTCGTTGACGACGCCGTCCTCATGGTGAGCGAATTGATCACCAATGCCCTGATGTACGGCGACGGCCCGTACGAACTGGCCCTGCACATCGACGCGAAAGAGATCATGTGCCTGGTCGTGGACAGCAGTCCGCTGCTGCCGGAGCCCGCCCCGCCGGACGTGCGGGCCGAGCACGGGCGGGGGCTGCGGATCATCGCCAGGCTCTCCGACGGGTTCTACGGCTGCCATCCCCAGCGCTACGTCACCCACCCCGATCTGGTCGGCAAGGCCACCTGGTTCGCGCTGCCGCGGGGCGGGGCGCCCGGCAACGTGGTGCCGATCCGGGCCGGGACCTAAACGTCCGATTTGAGTCAGGAAAAATCGGGACTTTCCGACTAAATCCAGTTAATGTGTCAGCCGCAAGCCGGGGATGATCTTCGTTGTGTGACGGAGCCCCGGCAGTTCTGGAGGCTGAAATGTCAGGCTGGAACTTGCGGACCGGCGCGTCGACGGCGGCGCTCGCGCTCGTCACCACCACGCTCGCCACGACCGTGGCCACGGGTACCGCATCGGCGGACACCGCCGTCTTCTACGTGGACTCCGTCAACGGCAACGACGCCGCCTTAGGCACCACGGAGGCCACCGCGTGGAAGACCCTCACCAAGGCGACGGCGGCGAACCTGCCCGAAGGCTCCAAGCTGCTGCTGAAGCGCGGCAGCAGGTGGAAGGGGCAGCAACTCGCGATCAGCGAGTCGGGCAAGGCTGAGGCCCCGATCGTGGTGGACACCTACGGCACGAGCACCGCCAGACCGATCGTCTCCGGGGACACCGAGGCATGTGTGAGCCTGGAGGGCGACCACATCGAGGTCTACAACCTGCAGGTGGGAGTGCCCCAGGACGACGGCCGCTGTTCGTGGGCCGGCGTGAAGGTGACGGGCAACGACAACGTGGTCGAGCGCAACTACATCACGGGCGCCGCGGCCGGGGTCTTCATCGCGCCGAAGGCGCAGCGCAACGCGGTGACGGCCAACGACTTCATCGACAACAACTTCATGAGCAAGAACACCGAGGAGCCGACCAACGACGACTCGGGCGCGTTCGCGATCCTCGTCCAGGGCGACAACTCCGACATCGGCTGGAACGAGTTCCGCGGCTCGATCGCGACCAGCCATGACTACGGGCTGGACGGCGCGGCCGTGGAGATCTTCCTCGGCTCCGACAACCGCATCCACCACAACATCTCGGTGGACAACGAGACCTTCACCGAGCTCGGCACCAGCAAGGGCGTCGACGAGAACGGCGACCCCGAGGACCCCGACGGCACCTCGGGCAACGTCTTCGAGTACAACGTGATCACCGGCCCCAAGACCGGCGCGGCCCTCGTCACCCGCGGCCCGCAGGAGCCAGGGGAGGACCCCGACCCGAACGGACCCGTGCTGGGCACCGTGTTCCGCAACAACTCCGTGTACCTGCCCCAGGCGGGCTCCCAGGGCGTCGTCTGCGACGCCGGCTGCACCAACGCCCACCTGTCGATGTCGCAGAACATCATCCAGGTCACGGCCAAGACCGCCTACGGCCCGAACGTCACCGACAGCCACCACAACGTGTTCTTCGGCGCCGCGCAGCACCAGATGGGCGGCCACGACAACGTCACGGCCGACCCGCGGTTCGACCTGTCGAACACCGCCAACCCGCTGAGCCTGCGCGCCGGGAGCCCGGCCATCGATTTCGGGATCACCAAGTTCAGCGACAGCGACGTGACCGGCCGGGCGATCGACGGCAGTGACGGCGCGGTCGACGCCGGAGCGTACGAGTACGACAAGTAAGTCCCTGCGATTTGTCGCCGCCGTCCTCTACTCTCCGGGGCAAGTGATCAGGCCCGGCAAATCAGGAGAAGTACGGACATGACCTACCTGGAGCTGTCAGAGGACGGCGGCGGATCGCACAAGTTCTACGACGTGAGCGTGGCGGGCACCCGCGTCACGATCACCTACGGACGCATCGGCGAGCCCGGCCAGACCAAGGTCACCGACTTTCCCACCGTGGCCAAGGCCCAGGCCGCGGCCGCCAAGAAGATCGGCGAGAAGACCCGCAAGGGGTACGCCCCGGCGGTCCGCGGGGTGCGCCAGCGCCGGGCCGTCACCCGCCGGGCCATCGCCAGCACCCGGTCGACCGCCCAGCAGGCGCCGGTCCTGTGGCGCTTCGACAGCGGGGCGTCGGCGTTCGGCATCTTCGTGGACGAGGAGCGCTGCTGGGTCGGCAACCAGCACGGCGACGTCTACACCGTCACCCACTCCGGCACCGTGACCGGCCGCTTCAAGCTGCCCGACGGCGTCAAGTGCATCGTGGCCGACGACTTCTGGATCTACGCGGGCTGCGACGACGGCCGCGTGTACGACCTGAGCGGCAAGGTGCCGAGGTCCGCGTACGAGATCGCCGCCGACGTGGACATCTACTGGCTCGACATCCACGACGGCGTGCTCGGCGTCTCCGACCGCGCCGGCGGGGTCACCACGATCGACTACGAGGACGAGTTCCAGTGGTCGCGCGGCGTCGCCGGCGACTCGGCCTGGATGGTCAGGTGCGACGAGGACTCGGTCTACCACGGGCACTCGAAGGGCGTGGCCCGCTACGACGTCCAGGACGGGACGCCCGTCTGGCAGACCGCCCTCGGCGAGCAGGTGCTGTTCGGCTGGCAGGAGGCACACTCCGTCTACGCCGGCACCGCCCGCGGCTCCGTGGGCCGCGTGATCCGCCTGGCCAAGGGCGACGGCCGGATCGAGGCCGCCTACCAGTGCGACGGCGCCGTCTACTCCTGCGCCACCTCGCCGGGCGGCCGCCACGTCTTCGCCGGTGACAACCACTCGTCGGTCTACTGCTTCGACGCCTCCGGCGAGCGGCTGTGGAAGCTCGCCACCGGCTGCGGCTCCGCGTTCTCCATGCAGTTCCTGGACGACCGCCTCTACATCGTCACCACCGACGGCTCGCTGGCCTGTATCGACGCCAGTGAGGCGGCCATCGCCGCGGCCCGCACGGGCACCGTGCCGCAGCCGCTCGACGTCAAGGCGGCCGCGTCGCTGCAGGTGGTCGAGCCGTCGGTGACGCTGGAGACCACCACCGACGCCGGCGACGGCGTGGTGGTGGAGTGCTTCAAGGAGGGCGAGCGGCTGCGGGTCCGCGTGGTCAGCCCCGGTTACGAGTCGTGGAACGTGCAGTTCCCCAAGGACATCCGGGAGGCCGGAGCCCGCTACCTCGTCGCCGGCGTGCGCTCCGCCGGCCGGGGCGGCTTCTACCGCGCGTACGGGGACATCCGCAAGCTGCTCTGACGCTCACGTGGCTCTCGCCGGACGGACGGTCGCCAGGACCAGGAGCCCCGCCGCCAGGCCGGTGACGGCGCTCGCCCGGTAGACGTCGTTGAGCGCGGCGTGCGGGGCCAGGCCGTCCTGGTACAGGATGCCGAACACGGCGACGCCGAGCGCGTACCCGAGCTGCCTGACCGTGTTGACGGTGCCCGCGGCCATGCCCGCGCGGTGCGGCGGGGCGTACGCCATGGCGGCCGAGCTCAGCGACGGGATGGCCAGCCCCACGCCCACGCCCGTCACGATCAGGCCGGGCACCAGCGCGGTCCACGACGAGTCCGGGCCGAGCGTGCCCTGGAGGAACGCGCCCGCGCCGATCAGCAGCAGCCCGCCGCCGACCGCCGCCCTCGGGGACAGCGAGGGGAGGAGCCGGGCGGCGGCGACCGAGGTCACCAGGGAGGCGAGGGCCATCGGTGACAGCGCCAGCCCGGCCGTCATGGGGCCGAGCCGGAGGTCCTGCTGCAGCCAGAGCGAGGTGAACGCGAGGCAGGCGAACGCGGCCGGCACCAGCAGCGTGGCCCCGGTCATGATCCCGGTGAACGACCGGTTCGCGAAGAGCCTGAGGTCCAGCATGGGCTGGTCGCCGCGCGTCTCGATGACGCCGAACACCGCGAGCGCCACCGCCGCCGCGGCCAGCGGCACGAGCGTCCGCGCCGACGTCCAGCCGTGCTGCCCGACCTCGATGAGCCCGTACGTGAGCGCGCCCGCCGCGATCGTGAACGTCACCATGCCCGGCCAGTCGAGCCGCCCCTTGCCCGGCCGGCGCGACTCCTCGACCGTGCGCAGGGTCAGCCAGACGGCACCCAGGCTGATGGGCAGGTTCACCAGGAAGATGGCCCGCCAGTGCAGGTGCTCGGTGAGCAGGCCGCCGAGCACGGGGGCGATGGCCGCGGCGGCCCCGCTGACGCCGCCCCACACGCCGAACGCGATGCCGCGCTGCCTGCCGTGATAGGTGGCGCTGACCAGGGCCAGGGTCGTGGCCATCATGGCGGCCCCGCCCGCGCCCTGGACCACGCGGGCGGCCAGCAGCACGCCGCCGCTGGGCGCCAGCCCGCAGGCCAGGGAGGCCAGCGCGAACACGATCAACGCCCACAGATAGACCCTGCGCTGCCCCGCGTGATCGGCGAAGGAACCGGCGGCGAGCAGCAGCGCGGCCAGGGCCAGCGCGTAGCCGTCCAGCAGCCACTGGGTGCCGGTGAAGGACATGTGGAGGTCGTCGATGATGTCGGGGAGCGCGACCATCACGATGGTCACGTCGACGAGGAGCATGAAGGCGCCGGTGCACGCGGCCACCAGCGGCCACCAGCCGGTCCTCGTCGCTACGGGGGTCTGGGTCATGGTGGATAAGGTCGGGCTTGCATGAGGATAATCGCCAGCAGAAGCGGCACTTCTGGTGGTTTTCCGTGCGAGCTAGCCTGTGCTGGTGAAAAACATCGCGCTGGACGAGGTGGACCGAGGGCTCCTGCACGCGTTGCAGGTGGACGGGCGGGCCTCGTTCAGCCGCATCGGCGAGGTGCTCGGCGTGTCCGACCAGCGGGTGGCCCGCCGCTACCGGCGGCTGCGCGCCGGCGGCACCGTACGCGTGGTCGGCGCCGTGGACGGGCGGCGGCTCGGCTTCGAGTCGTGGTCCATCAGGTTGCGGTGCACGCCCGACGCGGCGGTCTCGATCGCCGAGGCGCTCGCGCGGCGCACTGACACGTTCTGGGTGAATCTGCTGTCCGGCGGCACCGAGATCTCCTGCACCACGATCCAGCGCACGGCGAAGGAGCGCCAGTCGCTGCTGCTGGGCAGGCTCGCCAAGACCGACCGCGTGCTGTCGGTCACGGCGCACCGGACCCTGCACATGTTCGTCGGCGGGCGGGTCGGCTGGGCCGGGCTGGCCGCGCTCTCCCCCGAGCAGGTGGCGGCCGTCGAGGAGGGGCGGACGTTCGCCCGCCACACCGACGGCGAGGAGATCATGCTGGGGCCCGGTGACGACGTCCTGCTGGAGGCGCTGTCGCGGGACGGCCGGGCGCCCTACGCGGACCTGGCGGCGGTGACGGGCTGGTCCGAGTCGACGGTCCGGCGCCGCGTGGAGCAGCTCTACGGGGCGGGGGCGCTCTTCTTCCACCTCGACGTGATGCCCGTGCTGCTGGGCCGGCGGGTGGAGGCGCAGCTGTGGATGTCGGTGCCGCCGGCCGAGCTGGACGCCACCGGGCGGGCGCTGGCCTGGCACCCGGAGGTCGCGTACGTCGGCGCGACGACGGGCCCCGCCAACCTGATGGCCAACGTCGTGTGCCGCGACGACGCGGCGTTCTACCGCTATCTGACCGAGAGCCTGGGCGCGCTGCCCGCGATCGGGCGCATCGAGACCGCGCCGATCATCAGGACCGTGAAGCGGTTCGGGGCCGTGCTCCCGCTCTGACCCGATAATCGAGGCGTGCACCGGCCAACCAGGCGCTCGTTCCTCCAGCTCGGCGGCGTGACCGCGGCCGGGGCGCTGGGCGCGCTGGTGCCCGCCGCCCCCGCGCACACCCCTGACGACTCCTTCCTCCGCTTACGCCGCCGCTGGCGGGAGGTCACGGTGGGCGGCGGGTACGACCCGGCCGCCGAGCCGTACCGGACCTGGCTGGACAAGCTGGGCAGGACGGCCGCCCGCCACCGCGACACCCTGGCCCCCGGCCGCGCCTCGCTCTGGCCCGACCAGGCGTTCCCCTCTTTCGTGGCCACACCGAGGCGGCTGCGGGCCATGGCGCAGGCGTACGTGCTGGAGGGCACCGGCCTGACCGGCGACGCTGGGCTGGCCGCGGCGGTCGCGGAGGGCGTGGACCACTACCGGCGGAGCGTGTACGCCGACGGTGCCGAGGCGACCGGCAACTGGTGGCACTGGCAGATCGGCGTGCCGAAGGCGCTGCTCGACGCGGCGGTGCTCGTCGGGTTGCCCGAGCCGCAGAGCGCGCGGTTGCGGGACGGGTCGTTCATCCAGCACACGTACGTGCCCTACCAGGGGGCCTACGGGGTGACGCTGCTGTCGGGGCTGGCGACGATGTTCGCGGTGCTGCGGGGGACGCCGTGGGAGGTCTCCGACCAGAACGTGTTCGACATGGTCGAGAGGTCGTTCGCCCCCTTCGTCCGCGACGGCGCCTGCATGGACGTGGTCCGCGGCAGGGGAGTCGGCCGGAAGCCGTTCGGCGACCACGAGCGCGGGCGGGAGATCGCCGCCGCGGTCCTGCTGCTGGGGGAGGGCGCCTCGGCCGCCGAGCGGGCGCGCTGGCACGCCATGGTCAAGGGCTGGGCGGTACGCGACACGTACCGGCCGATGATGGAGCACCCCGACCCCGCCTTCCACGCCCGGCTGGTCGCGGTCGTGGACGACGCCTCCGTGCCCGCGGCGCAGGAGCCGGTCGGGCACCGGCTGCTGCCGATGAGCGCCAGGGCCGTGCACCGCAGGCCGGGCTGGTGCGCGGCGCTCAGCATGGCCTCGTCCAGGATCGGCCACTACGAGCACGGCAACGGCGAGAACCTGCGCGGCTGGCACACCGGCTCGGGGATGCTCTACTGGTGGGCGGCGGGCCACGGCGACCAGTATTCGGACGACTTCTGGCCCACCGTGGACCCCTACCGGCTGCCCGGGACGACCGTCTCCGCCAAGAGGCTGCCCGACGGCGCGGGCGGCGACTGGGGCGACACCTGCCCGCCGTGCCGGTGGGTGGGCGGGGCCACGGACGGCACGTACGCCACCGTCGGCCAGCACCTGAACGGCCTGGAGAGCACGATGGAGGCGTTCAAGTCGTGGTTCTTCCTCGACGACGCGATCGTGTGCCTGGGCGCGGGCATCACCGCGGAGGACGGCGTGCCCGTCGAGACGGTCGTGGACAACCGCAGGACCGGCGCCGCTCTGACGGTGGGGGAGGGCTGGGCCCACCTCGAAGGGCACGGCGGCTACGTCGTGCGCGGGCCCCTGCGCACGCTGCGCGAGCGCCGCGCCGGCGGCGGCGTGACCCGCGACTACGTGACGCTCTGGCTCGACCACGGCGTCGATCCGCGCTCGGCCGGATACGTCTACCTGCTCATGCCGGGCGCCGGCCCGGAGGAGACCCGCGCGCGGGCCGCCGACCCCGGCTGGGTGCGCGTGCTCGCCAACACCGACCGCCTGCAGGCCGTCCACGTGCCCTCGCTGGGACTCACCGCGGCCAGCTTCTGGGACGCCGGGACCGCGGGCGGCCTGACCGCCTCGGCCCCGTGCGCGGTGCTGGTGCGCGGGGACACGCTGACCGTGTCGGACCCCCGGTGCGACCTCGACGAGCTGACCGTCACGTGGGCGGGGGAGACGTTCACCTTCGACGGGCTGACCGGACGGGAGGGCGCCTCCACGACCGTGCGGCTCCGCTAGGGGCCGCCGCCGCGCGCCCTGCGGTACTCCTGCACGACCAGGTCCGTGAGCTCCTGGAGCGAGGTGTCCGCGGTGGGCTTGTCGAACGTGATCGTGCCGTGCTGGAGCAGGTTGACCCGGTCGCACACCTCCAGGATCTGCGCGTAGTTGTGCGCGATGATCACGATGGACATCTCGCCGCGCGCCTTCAGGTCGCTGACCAGGTCGAGGATCAGCGCGCCCTCCTTGGCGCCCATCGCGGCCAGCGGCTCGTCGAGCAGCAGGATCCGCGAGCGCGAGTAGACCGAGCGGGCGACCGCGATGGCCTGCCGCTGGCCGCCCGACAGCTTGGCGACCTCGACGTCCACCGACGGGACGCGCACTCCCATGGTGTCCAGGTGCTCGGTGGCCAGGCGGCGCATGCGCCGGTTGCTCAGCAGCCGCGCGAACCCGACGTGCTCCCGGCCCAGGAACATGTTGTGGTAGACGCTGAGCTCATTGATGAGCGCGAGGTCCTGGTAGACGATGTCGATCCCGAGCGACCTGGCCTGGCGCACCGACTTGAGCGTCACCTCCTCGCCGTCGAGCAGGATCCGGCCCGAGTCCGGCTGGTGGAACCCGCACAGGAGCTTGACCAGCGTCGACTTGCCCGCGCCGTTGTCGCCGATCAGGCCGAGCACCTCGCCCCGGCTCAGGGTCAGGCTGACGTCCCGCAGCGCGGTCACCGCCCCGAACCGCTTGGACAGCGACTCGGTACGCAGGACCTCGGTCATGTCCGTCCCGCCCTTCGCAGCCGGGTCAGGGAGACGTTCGCGATCATGGAGAGCAGGATCGCGCCGCCCAGGATGAGGAAGTAGGGGTTGGCGGAGATGCCGATGAGGTTCATGCCGTTCTGGAGGACGGCCAGGACGAGGGCCCCGATGGCGCCGCCGACGATCGTCCCGGAGCCGCCGGCCAGCGCCGTGCCGCCGATCACCGCGGCCGACACCGCGGTGAACATCAGGCCGGTGCCGCCGCCGATGTTCGGGTCGATGGTGTGGATCCGGAACGCCTCAATCAACCCGGCGAACGCCCCCAGGGTCCCGCCAATCATGAAATTTCCGATTTTGATGCGCGCGGTGCGTACGCCCGCCTCCGACGCCCCCAGCGGATTGCCCCCGACCGCGATCGTGTGCAACCCCCACCTGGTACGCGTCAGCAGCACGTGCAAAACGGCCACGATCACCGTCGCCCACGCCAGGTGAGCCCACGGGAAGGCCCCCAGCCACGACCCGATCGTCCCGTCCACCGCGGCGGGGATCTCTGCGGGGTAGGCGTGCGACGTGGTGAGCACGATGCCGGTCACCGCGTAGAAGGTGCCCAGCGTCGTCACGAACGACGGCACCCGCAGCACCACGGTCACGAACCCGTTCGCCAACCCGATCGCGGTCCCGGTCAGCAGCGCCAGCAGGATCGCCGGCAGCGCCGGGAACCCCCAGAAGTCGATCGCGTAGTGCATCATGAACGGCGCCAGCGCCGCCACCACGCCGACCGACAGGTCGATCTCCCCGCTGACCAGCAGCAGCACGGTCCCGCAGGCGACGATGGCCGTGGGCGCGGCGGCCTGGGTGATGTTGACCAGGTTGTCCCTGGTCAGGAAGACGTCCGTGACCGACATGAAGTACAGCCCCAGAGCGATCGCCACCACCAGGACGCCGGCCTCCCGGTGCTTCAGGAACTCCTCGCGGACCCTACGCATGGGCGATGGCGCCCGAACGTTCCACCAGCTTCTGCGCGGTGTCGGAGCCCTCGAAGCGCGTCTTGGTCGTCTGGTACGGGCCCACGTTGTCCTTCGTCACGAACAGCAGCCCCGTGTTCGTCTCGGAGGGGAAGAGCAGCCCGCCGGACAGCTTGTACAGGTAGAGGTAGAGCACCGGCAGGAAGCCCTGCAGGTAGGGCTGCTGGTCGATGGTGTAGTCGAGGTCGCCCGCCTTGATCGCGGCCAGCGTCTCCGGCACCAGGTCGAAGCCTCCGGCCACCTTGAGGCCCTTGCTCCGCATGTTGTACTTCTTGACCGTCTGCCCGATCGACTGGGTGGAGCCCGCGTCCACGGCCAGCATGCCGGCCAGGTTCGCGTGGCCCTGGGCGTAGGCGTCGATGATCGACAGGCCCTTGGTGACGTCGGCGTTCGTGCCCACCGGGGTGAACTTGATGGGCTTGCCCGAGTCCTTGATCGCCTGCTGGGCGCCGTCGATCCTGGGCTGGATGTTCAGCGCCCCCGGGGTGGCGATGAAGCCGGCGACCTCGCCCGACTCCACCTGCTGGAGCGCCCGCTGGCCGAGGGCGTAGCCGGACTCGTACAAGCCCTGACCGATGTAGGCCAGCCGGCTCGTGCCCTTGTCGTCGCGGGAGCCGTCCGCGTTGTACGACACCACCGGGATGCCCGCGTCCAGCGCCCGGTTCACCGGGTCGCGGAAGGCCGCCTTGTCCACGACGGCCACGGCTAACCCGTCGGCCTTGGCCGAGATGGCGGTGTTGCACGCGTTGACCATCTCGGCCACGATCGAGTCCTTCGAGCCCGTCCACTGGAACTCGGTGCCGAGCAGCGCGCACGCGTCCTGGGCGCCGTACTGGGTGGGGGTGAAGAACGGGTTCGTGGTGACGTGACAGACCAGCACGAACTTCCACTTGGGCGTGGCGGGGAAGTCACCGGGCGCCGCCGCCCCGGCCGCGCCGCTCGTGGCGGGCTTGTCCTGGCCGGACGTGCATGCCGCCAGCAGCGCGGAGGCGGCTGCCGACGCGCTGGCCAGCCCGGCACCGGTGAGCAGGCGCCGCCTGGCGACCGGGGTCAGCTTGAGGGTGTCGACTGCTTCTTCGACCTTGGGGTGGATCTTCTTCATCTGCACGACCTCGCGTTCCTTGCGGATCGGTGGTGCGCGGCCCATCGACCGCCTCGTGAATCGCCCCCTTCCGTCAGTGAACTCCTTGATGCCGGTCATGTCAGGACACGGTTTGGCGAACGTCGTCGCCTGGGCGAAGTCCCAGCTCACGCATGACGAAGGCCAGCCAGCCCGTCTGCTGGGCGACGATCGTGCTCCAGTTCGCGCCCGCGTCCAGCAGGATTGTTCAGGACCTCGGCGATCTCTTCCAATGACAGCCCGAGGCCGCGCAGCGCGCGCACCCGGTAGAGCCGGCGCAGATCCGCCTCGGTGTAGCGACGGTGCCCGGACGCCGTCCGCTCGCCGGCCCTGGCCAGGCCGATCTCGTCGTAGTGGTAGAGAGTCCTGACGGTCACCCCGGAGGCTTTGGCCAGCTCCCCGATCGTCCATCGACGCGCGTCTTCGCTCACGCACCCGACGGTAGAACCTCCCGTGGCGGGAGGTTCAAGCTCATTAGTCCCAGAGCGCCGCCACCCGGGCGACCGCGGCGCGGCCCTGCGCGTATCCGGCCCGGGCGCTGGGCGTGCGTACCTCCGGGGCGAGGGGGTCGGTCCCGAAGGCGGCCAGCGAGTCGGCGTCCGGCTCGATCACCTCGATCCGGCCGTCGAGCGCGGCCCAGGACGGCTCGCCGACGTCGGGCATCGGGGCCAGCACCAGCACCCGGTCGAACCCGGCCGCGAGGTCGGAGTTGGTGCTCGTACGCACGCCGCCGTCCATGTAGCGGACCCCGTCGATCGTCACGCACGGCCACACGCCGGGCACCGCGCAGCTGGCCGCCACCGCGTCCACCAGCTCCACCCCCGACCCGGGATCGAACAGCCGGGGCTCGCCGCTGACCGCCTCGACCGCCACGATCACCACGTCACGCCGCGGCCACTCGTGCACGGGCAGCCGGGCCTCGATCACCTCGCGCCGCCTGGCCTCGCTGATCGTGTCGGCGGCCAGCGCCAGCGCGCCGATCTTCCGCCGCTGCTCGACCGGGTCTGACGTGCTCTCGTAGACCTCCTGGAGCTTCGCCCAGAGCTCCTCCATGCGCACCCCGCTGGGCAGCTCGAGCGTCTGGAGCGCGGGATCGACCTGCCGCTCGAGCAGCGCGGAGAGCGGCAGCCCGCTGGTGATCTGGGCGGCGACCGCCGAGCCCGCCGACGTGCCGACGATGCGGTCGGCCCCTGTGACGTCCACACCGCCGTCGGCGAGCGCCGCCAGCACACCCGTCGCCCACGCGATCCCGGCGACCCCGCCGCCACCCAGCACCAGTGCCCGCTTGCTCATCGGCCCTCCTCATAGGGGTTTCCTCCACCCCAACGCCCGGGGCCCGCGGACGTCTTCCGATCTCAGCCGGCGAGCACCTTTTGCAGCACCGCGGCGAACTCCTCGGTCCTGCCCATGAAGCCGCCGTGGTCGCCGGGGAACTCCGTAGGAGGCGTGCCCAGCAGCTCGGCCAGCGCCACGGAGGTCCGGTACGTGACCAGCCCGCCGGACTCGTCGCCGATGCCCACCACGACCCGGGCCGGGGCGGCCTTCAGCGCGGCGACGTCGGGCACGTAGCGGGCGGTGCCGCGCAGCTCATGGGCGAAGAAGCGCGCGCTGTCGGCCAGCATCTGCTCCGTCGGCTCCCCGGGAGGCCCGGCCGGGGCGCCCTCGTCGCCCTGGTCGAACCCGGCGGTGGCCATGAACTTGGCGAAGGCCGCCCAGACGCCGTCCCGGTGGTAGGTCGCGATGATGTCCTCGGTCGCGGCACGCTGTTCGGCGGCGTCGGGGAGCAGCTCCAGCAAGGGCGGCTCGTGCGCGACGAGCGTGCGGACCCGGCCGGGGTGCCGGGCCACCAGCGCCAGGCCGGTCACCGCGCCGCCGCTGCTGCCGAACACGTCGGCGGTCTCGGCGCCCAGGGCGTCAAGGAGCAGGGCCAGGTCGTCGGCCCGCAGCTCGGGGGTGGAGTCCTGCGTGGGGTCGTCGAGCACGCTGCCCGAGATGCCCCGCGGGTCGTGGGTGACCACCGTGTAGTCGCCCGCCATCGCCTCGGCCAGCGGCGCGAACTCGGCCGCGGCCATCGGCGACCCCGTGATCACCAGCACCGGGCCTGCGCCGCGGACCTCGTAGCGCAGGCGTCCGCCCGGGATGGCGAGGGTGTGCGTGGTCGTCATGGAAACCTCCAGTCGTTTCACCGTCGTGGATATGACTCCTGTCGCCGGCGAAACTCATCGGCCGATGGCGGCCAGATTGACGAGGACCAGGGTGCCCCGCTCCCTCTGGAACCAGGCGATGCCATCCTGCAGGTGAAGGGTGGGGGCAGGCTCGTCGCTCACGCTCGTCGAGAGCTGGAACAGCAGGCCGGTGCGTCCCGTGGCGAGGTCGTGCATGCCGATCGCCTGTTTTTCGACGGAGGTCGCCTGGAGGAGCCGGAAGAAGCGGCCCGAACAGAGCTCCCCGTGGGCGCTCCCCGGCAGCTTCCGCAGGCCCGTGCCGTCGCGCCGCCATGCCTCGGAACCGTTGAAGCACCACGTCACCCCGCAGTCGGTCCACGACGCTCGCCCGGCGGGCGGGACCACGTCCCTGCGTTCGCCGGTGAGCACGTTCTTCAGGTGCTCCACGGGCCGAGGGCTGGGGTCGCCCACCAGGCTGTCGTTGCGCGGTGACCCGGCCCAGGGCCATTCGACCAGGCTGTAACCCTTCGTTCCGTCGATCAAGGTCGCCTTGCCGCCCTTCAGCGGGGCCCGGTAGACGCCGCCCTCGTCGGGCGACCACACGACCGTGCCGTCCGCGACGGCCAGGCGGCCGATCCCCAAGGTCATGTTGTCGCGGGTGACCGTGGCGCGGTCCGAGGCGATCCGGCGGGGCACGCCGCCCGTGACCGGAACCGTCCAGACCTCCTTCAGGCGGCCGCGGAACGACGACCACGCCAGGTGGCCGTCGCCGAAGACCACCGGATGGTTCCCCACGTCCTCCTTCTTGAACCGCGCGATCCTGGCGAACGTCCGCTTGTCCAGGTCGTACGACCAGATCTCGCCGGGCCGGTTCTTGGGGAAGCCCCGTCCCACCACGATCCGGTCGCTGACGAACACGTCCGGCAGGAACCCCCCGCCGCCCGGCCCCTTGGCCGGGACCTCGTGCACGGTGCCCGGCCACACCTGCTCGGCGGGGGGCGCCGTGGTGTCGGGCGTCGGCCGGACGGCCGGAGCGGGTGACGTGACCGTACGGGTGACCACGACGGTGGCCGCCACCACGATCAGGATCGTGGCCGCCACCGCCAGCGGCGCCCACCACCTCGCGGCGGACGACCGCTCGCGCGGCGCGGGCAGGTGGCGGGGCCGCCCGTCGTCGCGCACGGTGTCGGCCTTGGCGGCCAGCGCGTCCCTGAGGCGTTCTTCGATGCCGGTCATGCCTTGCCTCCCAGTTCGCGCTGGAGCCGGTCCAGGGCCCTGGAGGCGGTGGACCGCACGGTGCTCTGCCTGACGCGCGTCGCCTTCGCGATCTCGGCGTCGGAAAGATCGAGGTAGTAACGCAGGACGAGGACCTCGCGCTGTCGCCTGGGCAGCCGGGCCAGCGCGTCGAGCATCTCCTGGCGCGACTCTCCCAGCAGCGCGGCCGTCTCCGCGGAGTCCACCGGCTCGCCCGGCCCGCCCAGCGGCGCCCGGGCGGCCACGCCGCGCCTGCGCAGGACCGAGCGGGAGGCGTTCAGCACGCAGACGCGGACGTACGCCAGGGTGAGCTTCTCGGGGCATTTGCCGTGCAACCTGGAGAAGACGTCCTGTACGACGTCCTCGGCGCTCTCCCGGTCGCCGACGAGCAGGAGGGCCAGGCGCACCAGGGCGAGCCAGTGCTCGCGATACAGACTCGCCAGCACCGCCTCGGGTCCTGGCGGCGCGGACGCGCGAGCGATTGTCTCACCGTTCATGCCTTAGGAACGCGCACCGTCCCCGATCCGCTGCATCGCCGGGCGGCGCAGCCAGGTGGCCCAGCGCCAGAGCCACTCCATGGGGCCGTACCGGAAGCGGCGCAGCCAGACGGTGGAGACCAGCCACTGGCCCGCGAGGATCGCCCCGGCGATCAGCAGCACCGTCGTCACCGGCCAGGTCTCCGGCGGGCCGGCCACGAACCGGGAGATCGCCAGGACGAGGACCGTGGCGGACAGGTAGTTGGTCAGCGCCATCCGGCCCAGCGGGGCGAAGAGGGCCTGCAGGACCGGCCGGAGCGGCGTCCTGAGCAGGACCAGCAGGCCGCACACCACCAGGCCGACGACGGCGTAGATCGTCAGGATGTCGCCCCGCCAGAGCGCGAACATGTGCACCAGGCCGATCGCGAGCAGCACCAGGAGCCGGCGCAGCAGGAGCAGCCGCGGGCTGGAGGTGCGCCCCGCCGCCGACTCCAGGAGCAGCGAGAAGCCGATGCCGAACAGCAGCGAGAAGATCGGGAAGAACCGCTGCTCGACCAGCAGCCCCATCCACTTCGTGCCAGGGGTCTGCACCGTGTTCTGGACGGCGACGAGGGCGTCGCCGACGTGGGCGATCGGCTGGACGTTGGCCAGGAGGATCCCGCAGAGCGCGAAGCCGCGTACGACGTCGAGCGCGCCGATCCGCGCCCTTCTTCGGGAATCGGGAGTTTCGGGTGGCATGACGCCTCATCCTGCGGGCCTCATGCCGGTGCCGCTTCGGTCGAAAGCAGGGTTCGCGACAGTACTTTCGGCCGGTCCTGTGGCCTCAGGGGGTGACGACCTCCAGGTCGCCGGAGTCGCTGGAGAGCTCGATCGTACGCGGCGCCGAGGCATCGGTGGCCGCCGTGATGTCCTTGGCGCCAGAGTCGGTCTTGGCGATCACGTTGTACGGCCCCTGCGGCACGCGGACGCGGATCGCGCCCGAGTCGGAGGAGCTCACGACCTTGTCAGGCTGCGCGGTGAAGGCGAGCTGGACGTCCCCCGAGTCGGTCTCCGTGATGACCCGCTTGCCCGACAGCCCGCTGGCCTCGATCACCCCGGAGTCGCTGTGGACGTCCACCTCGCCGGACAGGCCCTTCAGCGTCATGTCCCCGGAGTCGGAGTTGATCTTGATGTGGAGCCCCTTGGGGACCTCCACCTTGTAGTTCACGTCGCAGGACGTGGCCCCGCTGCCCAGCCCCCAGGTGCGGGGGCACTTGAACGTCAGGGCGAGCGTGTCGCCCTGCACCTCGTGGCTGGTCTCCGGCTTGTTCTTGCGCCAGACGAGATGCTCGGTCACGTGGATGCCCTGGCGGTCCGACTCCACCACCTCGACGGTGCCGGAGTCGGAGCCGATCCGGAGGCCGGCCACCTTGTCGGTGACGTCGTAGGACTTGGTGTCCTCATCGAGGGGGCCGCCGAGGCCGCACCCGGTTAACACCGCCGCGACCCCCAGCAGCCCTGCGATCATGCCCGCTCTCTTCATGCCCATAACGCCCAAGTGTGGTTCACCGGGCCCTGTCCGGGCGTCGGGGAGTTCCCTGAAACGTCCCTGAGGAGCCCCTCAGGGACGGGCGGTCACCAGCCGAGCTCGTCGCAGCCGGTGTGGTCGGCGGGCTCGACCTGCAGGGTCGCGTGGGCCACGCCGTGGCGGCGGAGCAGCAGGTCGCGGGCCTGGTCCAGGATGGCGTGGTGGTTCTTCGGGTCGACGGTGACCAGGTGGGCGGTGGCGACGTTCATGCCGGAGGTGAGGGTCCACAGGTGCAGGTCGTGCACGTCGCGTACGCCTTCGAGCGCCGCCAGGTCGGCCGCCACCGCGGCCGCGTCCATGCCTTCGGGCACGTGCTGCCCCAGCACCGCGAAGACCTGACGGCCGAGGGAGACCGCTCGCACGGCGACGAAGACGCCGATGGCGAGGGCGACGACGGTGTCCCAGAACGTCTGGCCGGTGGCCGTGATCAGCCAGCCGGCCACGATGACGCCGACGGATCCGGCCGTGTCGGCCACGACCTCCAGGTAGGCGCCCTTGACGTTGAGGCTCTCGGTGGCCCCGGCACGCAGCAGCAACAGGGCGGCGAGGTTGACGACCAGGCCGATGCCGCCGACGACGAGCATCGGGCCGGAGGAGACCTCCGCGGGTCCGCCGATCCGCCCGATGGCCTCGGCGACCACGTACAGCGCGACGCCGAGCATCATGATCACGGCCAGCAGGGACGCGAACACCTCGGCCCGGTAGGAGCCGTAGCTGCGCCTTCCCGTGGCGTCCGGCCGGGTGGCGATGCGCGTGGCCACCAGGGCGGCGCCCAGGGTGACGACGTCGGCGGCCATGTGCCCGGCGTCCGACATCAGCGCCAGCGAGCCGGAGATCAGGCCGTAGACCAGCTCGACCACGAAGTACGAGCCGATCAGGACGAAGGAGACCGTCAGCCGCCACCGGTGCCGCGCACCCGCGTGCCCGTGTCCGTGCCCGGCGCCCATCAGTCGGCCCCTTCCCGTTCGGGGTGGATGGCCTCGGTGTGCTCGGTGTGGGCGAGCGCCAGGTCGAGCAGCATGCGTACGTGGGGATCGTCCAGCCGGTAGTACGCCATCCGCCCGGCGCGCCGGGCGACGACGATGCGGTGGGCGCGCAGCAGCCGAAGCGCGTGGGAGACCGCGGACTCGCTCTGGCCGGTCACCGCCGCCAGGTCGCACACGCACAGCTCTCCGTCCAGCAGCGCCACCAGCAGCCGCAGCCGGTTGGGATCGGACAGCAGGCCGAAGATGTCGGCGGTGTCGGCCAGATCGTCGGCCGCCGGCATCCGCTCGCACACGGCGGCGACCCGGTCGGGGTCGACCACCCGGACCGCGCAGCCGTCCGCGGACAGGACGACGCGCTCACTTGAAGAGCTATTCATATAAGCAACGATAGCCCGCGAGGTGATCCCTCCGTCAAGTTTCTCCGCGCGTCCCCTTTCAAACCTGACCGCTGAAAGGGCTTCGGCCCGGTCTCGTGTTCGAGACCGGGCCGAAGTATGCGAAGCTCAGCGCTTCATCAGCGCTTTCATCGGCGCTTCATGAGGGCGAACACGCCCCAGCCGAGCAAATGCCGCTGGAAGCGGACGTATCGCATCGGCGCGTGCGACAGCTCGGCGCGCAGTTCGGGCGCGAGCTCGTCGTCGGGGTTGGCGTCCAGCCAGGTACGCAGGTTGCGCCACTGGGCGGCGTAGTACCGGTCCCAGCTGTCCTCGTCGGCGAGCACCATCTCGACGACGTCGTACCCGAGCCCGTCGAACACCTCGAAGAGGTCGGGCAGCGTCCCGAAGTCGTCGCGCGAGGACGCGTGGCACGCCTCGACGGCCTCCTGGCTGGGCGGCTCGGCGCGCCAGAACACCTCGCCGATCAGCATCGTGCCGCCCGGCCGCAGGCTGCGCTCCAGCAGCGCGACCGCGCCGGCGGTCCCGCCGCCGATCCATGTCGCGCCGACGCACGCCGCGACGTCGACCGGCTCGCCGGCGACGTACGTGGAGGCGTCCCCGTGCGTGAACGTCACCCGCTCGCCGACGCCGAGTTCGGCGGCGCGCTCGCGGGCGGCGGCGAGGAAGAAGGTGCTGATGTCGACACCGGTGCCGGTGATCCCGTGATCGCGGGACCAGGTGCTCAACATCTCACCCTTGCCGCAGCACAGATCGAGCACGGTGTCCCCGGGCCGAAGCCCGATCGCCGCGCCGACCGTGGCCAGCTTCTCAGGGGTGAACGGGTTGAGGATCCGGTGGCTGCTCTCCCGGACGGCGAAGCTACGTGGCAGATCCAAGATCGTGAGTCCTTACGTGTGATGGCTGATTCACAGGGACGGTCAGCTCATCGACACGCATAAAGCAACTCCTCCGTCACGAGATGGTGATCGTGACCTTAGTTCTCCCCGGATTCCGGCGGCAACCGAATTTCCTCGTGCGCATCCAGCAGATCCAGGTAGCCCTGAACGGCCTCCCACAAGTGGTGCTCGGGGTAGCGTCCCAGGCTGCGGTGCCGCCGGCGCCACTGCCGGTCCCAGTACGAGTCGCGTACGGCGCGCAGATGGTCCAGCGCCGCCTGCAACTCCCCGGCGACCTGGGCGGGCTCCTCCTGAGGACGGGGAGTCACCTCCCGCAGCCGGTCGAAGCGGCGCTCGGCCAGCGCGTCGAGCACGTCCTGCTCGGGTCCGTCCAGCGACCAGAACCGCACCGGGTCGTGGATGCGATGGTTCTCCACCGGATCCAGATGGGAGCGCCACCAGTACGCGACCCCGCCCTGATCCAGCCGGAGGAAATCGACCAGCCACGCGGTGCCGGGCGGGTGCGAGCCCCAGGTCACGTCCTCCGGCGGGAGGTTCAGCACCAGGACGATCTCGAGGTGATCGATCGGGTCGTTGCCCGCGAGCAGGTCGCCGAAGACGTGTGCCGCGCGCAGGAAGGGCTCGTCGGCCGGCACGCGGCGGGTCTGCTCGCAGGCCTGGGCGAGCTGCCGCAGCCTCTCCACCGCTCGCCGGTAGCGCATCCCCCGCTCACCTCCCTGTCCCGGACCCGCGACCCAGCGTACGGGCTCCCCACCCCGCTACATCCGCCCCGCTGCAGCCAGCCGCCCCATGCCGCTCCTGCCACCACCCACCTGCCCGCCTTCGGCCGCCAGCCGCCTCAGCCCCGTCACCCGTGCCTTGCCGCTGGTCGTCATGGGCGTCGCGCCAGGGCCGGTGCCTGGTAGGCCCATTGCCAGGCCAGCTCCAGCGGCCCGCGGCTGAACCGGCGCAGCCACAGCGACGACAGCACCATGAACAGCACGCAGATCCCGCCCCACGCCACCGGCACCCACCAGGGCCGCAGCCCGTCGAACCGATCCGCCAGCCCCAGACCCCAGCCGTAACACAGGACACTGGCCGCCAGGTTCTGGAAGACATAACAGGACAGCGCCGTACGCCCGACGTCCGTGATCCCCTTCCTGAGCACGCCCGGCGCGCCACGCATGCCGAGCACGATCGAGGTGATCAGCCCCAGCAGCCCCAGGGCGACCAGCGGCGCCAGAAGATAGCGGTCGACGGCGAACCAGGCCGGGCCCGCGAAGGAGGTGGCCAGGTTCAGCGGCACGCCGACGCCGAGGCCGACGACGATCAGCTTCCTCCGCAGGCCCGCCCCGTGCTCTTCGAAGACGCCCGCGCGCAGCAGGCGGGCGCCGAGCAGGAACAGGACGATGCCCATGGGGATGATGAACACCAGCTCCGCGCGGAAGACGGCGACATGCCGCAGCCGGAAGGCGACCTGGTCGAGCCAGCCGTCCTGGGGGTAGATCGGGGTGCCGCCGCCGGCCGGCCCCGCCATCAGGGCCGTCGTGACCAAGGCCACCATGGCCACGTGCACCGCTCCCGCGGTGACCATCCAGGCGGTGACCGCGCGGCGGCTCCTGCCCACCAGGTACGCCACGATCATGGAGGTGATCGCGTACCCCATCAGCACGTCGAACTCGAAGACCAGGACGTAGTGCAGCGCCCCCTCGACGAAGAGCAGCGTCGCGCGCCAGAGATACCTGCCCGGCCACGTCAGCCCGCGCCGGACCGCGCTGCGGTACTGCAGCTCCAGGCCGACGCCGAAGAGCAGGGTCAGCAGCCCGAGGAACTTGCCGTTGGCCAGGAACCGCAGGAACGTCTCCACCACACCGGCGCCGCCGCCGAACTGAAGGAACTCGGCGGACCCGCCCGGCGCGGTGAAGATCCAGATGTTCGTGCCGAGCGTGCCCATGATGGCCACGCCGCGTAACACGTCAAGCGCGTCGATACGTCTGGTCACACCATCAAGCCTGGTGGCGCGGTGGCTCGTCGCCGTCGTCCCGCCGGGCGAAATGAGCCGTACATCGATCGATGTATGGCTTTACATCTTTGGTCAATGGGAGCGCCGATGACGCGTCCCCGCTGGACTTCGTGGCCGGCTCAGCCGCGCGACGCCGTCTCGTCCTGGCCGATGCCGGAAGCTCCAGCCCGAGCGGCCAGGTCAGGGACTGGTGCACCGGTAGCCGGAGGGGGTCTGGGTGTCGCCGTTGGGGCGGCTGGCCTGGAAGCCGAACGTGGTGCTCTGGCCGGGCGCGAGCGTGCCGTTGTGACCGGCGTTCCTGGCCGTGACGGTCTGGCCGCTGACGGTCAGCGTGGCGTTCCAGGAGCCGGTGACGGCATGCCCGCTGGGCAGCGTGAACGTCACCGTCCAGCCGTTGGCCGTGGAGGTGCCGGTGTTGGCGACCGTGACCGGCTGGATCACGTAGCCGGTGCTCCACTGGGTCTGGGTGGTCGGCGTGGCCGTGCACCCGCCGGTGGTGCCGCCCGGACCGGTGGTGACGGTGACCGTGTTGGACACCGGCGACAGGTTCCCTGCCGCGTCGCGGGCGCGTACCTGGTACCGGTAGGTGGTGGCGGCGGTCAGCCCGGTGTCGGTGAACGAGGTGGTCCCCGCGGTGCCCACCTGCGTGAAGGTGCCGCCGGACGAGCCCGGCGCGCGCAGGACGTCATAGCCGGTCACGCCGACGTTGTCGGTCGAGGCGGTCCACGCCAGCGTGGTGCCGGTGGAGGTGGTCGCGGAGGCGGCCAGGTTGCCGGGGGCGGTCGGCGCGGCGGTGTCGGTTCCGCTCGTGGCCGGCGGGATGCGGATGATGCGGTCGTCCTGGGCCACCGGTGTGCCGCGGCCGTCCCGGTTGCTGGTCGTCACCCAGAGCCAGCCGTCGGGTCCGAGCGCGACCGCGCGGAGGCGTCCGTACGTGGACTGGAGCTCGGCCAGCGGCGTGCCCGGCGTGCCGCTGCCGGTCAGTGGCACCGTCCAGAGGCGCTGGCCGCGCAGCGCCGCGGCGAAGAGCGTGTTGTTGGCGTACGCGAGCCCGCTCGGCGACGCCTCGGCGGTCGTCCAGGTGACGATGGGGTTGCGGAAGGAGGAGTTGCCGCAGTTGCCTTCGCAGGTGGGCCAGCCGTAGTTGCCGCCCGCGACGATCTGGTTGATCTCGTCCCAGGTGTTCTGGCCGAATTCGCTGGCGTACATCCTGCCTTGGGAGTCCCAGGCCAGGCCCTGCACGTTGCGGTGGCCGTAGCTCCAGACGCGGGATCCCGCGAACGGATTGTCCGAAGGCACCCCGCCGGTGGGCGTCATGCGCAGGATCTTGCCGGCGGGGGTGTTGAGGTTCTGGGCGTTGCTGGTGTTGCCGGCGTCGCCGGTGCCCAGGTAGAGCATGCCGTCCGGGCCGAAGGCGAGGCGGCCGCCGTCGTGGATGGTGGCGCTGGGGACACCGGAGAAGATCACCGTCTGCGTCTGAGGGGCGCTCAACTGGAACCTGACCAGGCGGTTGTCCCCGGCGGTGCTGGTGAAGTACGCGTACACCCAGCCGTCTCTGGCCGCGATGCCGAGCAGGCCGCTCTCACCGGAAGCGCTCACCCCGCTGACGGTGGCGACCTGGGTGGGCGTCTGGCCGGGCCGTACCTGGAGGATCCGCCCGGTGTTCCGCTCGGAGACCAGCGCGCTGCCGTCCGGCAGGAACGCCAGACCCCACGGCACCTGCAGGCCCGTGACCGAGACCTCCGCCCTGGAGAAGTCGAAGCCCCCGACCACCTGCGCGCGTGCCTCGGGAGCGCTGACGATGAGGGCGATCAGGGCCAGAATCAGGGCAGGTACGACACGGGCGCGCATGACGGACTCCTTGACGGGATCACCGTGTGCGGACCCCAGCACCGTAGGCATCGCAGCCGCAGGACCTCAAACATCACAAGCCGCGCGTCTCGCCCATCTGCGACGACGGTCACGGTTCCCTGAAACTTTCAACAACCGACGCCCCGTAATGAAACCGTGTTCAACCCACCCCTTCCGGACGCTGTCTGATCAGGCAGACGGTTCCGGCCTCTCCATGACCGGACCGACACTCACTCGGACAAGGGGCACCGATGAGGGTTACGGCAATGTCAGCGGCGGCTCTCGCGATGATCACCTGCACCCCTCTCCCCGCCCTGGCACATCCGGCGCACGGTGACGCGGACGCGGTCAGGTACGCCTGGATACGGGGATGCGGCGCTCCCGCGAAGCCGTGCGGAGACTGGATCCTGTTCCGGCGCGACGGCAGCCGAACGCGGCTCCGGGACGCTCGCGTCAAGCCCTTGAACGCCAAGGGCAAGACCTTGAACAACGATCTCGCGCCGCTCTCGGTCAGCGACGACGGCCGCCGGGTGGCCTACTTCAGGAAGGGCGACGGGCGCCTGGTCGTACGCGAGCTCGGCGGCGACGTACACGCCATCGCGGACGAGGTGCCGGCGCGCGGCTACGGCATGGGGGACGTGCAGACGATGCTGTCCCAGGACGGTACACGCCTGGCGGTCGACTACGTCGACGAGTACGACATTAAGGACAAGCGGCCCACCGACATATACGACGTCGCCACTGGCACCAAACTCGGATCGATCCCCTGGAACGTGACCTTGTCCGGATTCAGCCCGGACGGCGACGAGGTCCTGGCCACCCGGGAGAGGGAGAAGAGCGGCGAGTACGAACTGACCGACCTCTTCGTCTTCGCCGTCCAAGGCAGGCAGACGATCCACGCCAGGCCGCCGGTGAAGGAGTCGTTCATCCCCTACGGCCTGACGGCGGACGGCAGGAAGGTGGCGACCGTGGGCTATGAGGGCGGCGGAGTGGCCTTCAAGGTCTACGACCTCGCGTCCGAAAAGGTCCTCACGAGCATCCCCATGCGGCTCCACACCGGAAAGTGGTCACCCGACGCGATCGCATGGACCGCCCCCGCCAAGATCACCGTCCACCTCTCACACCAGGACGACGGCAAACCCACCCGTGTCCGCATCCTCGAAGTCGACACCACCACAAAGAAGATCACGACCCGCGACTCGTACACCGTCGCACCCGGGGCTCTTCGGTTTGTGAGCTGCGGCGCGTGACGGTTGCACCAACGTGGCGCCCGTGGCGCCCGTGGCGATGGAGAAGGCTCGGCGGGTCGTACACCGTCGTACTTAGGCCACTCCGGTTGGTGAGCTGCGGCGCCTGACGAGCTCACGCCCACCATGGGGGGTGGTGCGCGGGGCGGTGAAGATCAGGCTCAGCGGCTCGTGCGCCGTCGCGCCCGGGGTTCTTCGGTTGTGAGTTGCGGCGTGTGACGGATTCGTGCTGCCCGTGGGCGAGTGTGGCGTGTGGCGGTGATGGAGATCAGGGTCGGCGGCTCGTACACCGTCGCATCCGGGACGCTCCGGTTCGTGAGCTGCGGCAACCGACGAGCTCACGGCAGCCGTGGCAGGTGTGCCACGCGTAGTCTGGAAGAGGGGACGCTCGCCGGTCGAGCGCGACCACGACGCGGGAGACGGGTGAGCACACGCGCACTCGGGGGGTGAGCCCGATGAGTCCTCACGACGTCTGGTTCGCAGGCACCGCGGCGGTCGCGATGACAGCCACGCTGTTCACCGGCACACCAACGGCCACAGGACAGCAGTTCACCGGCACACCAACGACCACAGGGCAGGCGGCCGAGTCGCAGCCCACGCAAGAGTGCACCCCTCCACCGCTGCCGGGCAAGCTGGTGGACGTCGACCTGACCGACACGGCCGGGGCGGCGCCCATGCGCCTGACCGTAAAGCCTGCCAAGGTCACAGCGGGCACCGTGTCGCTCCGCGCCTCCAACACCGGCACCCTGGCCCACGAGGTGGCCGTACTCCCGCTCGCGGCCGGCCAGACCATCGGAAAGCGGCCGGTCGGAGCCGACAGCCGCGTGACCGAAACGGGCTCCCTCGGCGAGGCGTCCCACAACTGCGGCGCGGGCGAGGGCGGAGGCATCGCACCCGGGTCCAAGGGCTGGACGACGCTGACACTGCAACCTGGACGGTACGAGCTGATCTGCAACTTCCCGGGGCATTACGCCGCAGGCATGCGCGCAGAACTCGACGTCGCCCAGTAACCCACACCCCCGGCACCCGACCCCACCCGAAACCCACCACTCCACACCTCACCCATGCTGAGCCGAATACCGCCACCCCTTCCCCGCCTCACCGGCTCGGCTTACCCGTCCCCGGCCTTGCCTCCAACGCCGCGAGCCCACTCGCCCTTCGTAGGCCCACGCCTGCCTGCCTCTGGCCTTCGCACATCCGTTGCTGGCTTTCGCCCGCCCGGCGCCGACCTCCGCCTACCCTTCCCGGCCTTTACACCCGTCGCCAGCCTTCACTCGCCCCTCGCCGACCTTGGGTCGCCAGTCGCTTGCCTTCACCCCGTCGTGGGCTTCGCCCGCCCGTCCCCGGTCTTAGCCCACGTGCCGCTGGCCTTAGCCCGTTCGTTCGCCGGCCTTAACCCGCGTGTCCTCGACCTTCACTCGCCCGTCGCGGACCTCCGCCTGCCCGTTCCTGGGCCTTGGCCCGCCAGTCCCTGGCCTTGGCTCCACCCGACGCCGGGCTTCGCCTATCCCTCATCGGCCTTCGTTGCCCTCGCCAGCCATCACTCGCGATCGTGAGCCTTCACTCGCCTGTCGCCGGCCTTGGCCGCCTGCCCTCGGCCTTGCCCCGCCCGTCGCTGGCCTTGGCCCGCCTGGCGTGGGCCTTTGCCTGCCTGCCTTCGGCCTTGGCCCGCCCGTCCCCGGCCTTCTCCCGCCCCTCATTCACCCACCTTCGCTTGCCAGCCCCGCCTGAGCCCTGCACGAAATCGGCGCCGGGTTTTTGGTCTGCCCGCCTCAGACTTTGTGACACTGATCACCCCCACGCCTTATGCGGATTTGTCCACAGAACGTCGGATGCCGCCTCACTAACGTCCTGCCGTGTCCGAAGAGATCCGTAAGACCACCCGGAGGCAAGTCCCCATGAGCACTTCTCAGCAGATCGGCAACGGGCGTATCCAGTGGCGGCGTGCGGTGGCGGGTGCGGCCATCGCGGCGATGGCCTCCACTGCGGCCCTGGCCGTCACCTCGGCACCGGCCAACGCCGCCCCCACCACGTTCACCAGCGCCAAGGTGGCCAGCGCGGGCAAGACGTACTACTTCACCTCGGTCCTTCTCGGCAAGAACGAGGTGCCGGAGGCCGGCAAGAAGGTCAACGACCGGAACGGCCTGGCGGTCGCGAAGTTCCGCATCAAGGGCAACCGCCTCTACTACTTCGTCCAGTGGAAGAAGGTCGCCAAGCCCACCGCCTTCCACATCCACCGGGGCAAGGCCGGCAAGAACGGCCCCGTCGTCATCGACCTGCTGAGCAACGGCGCCACCCACGGCAACACGAGCTCCGGCTCCGTCCGCGTCAAGGACACCAGCGTCCTTAACGGAATCAAGAAGAACCCGAAGAACTGGTACGCCAACCTGCACACCTCCGAGTTCCCCGACGGCGCGGTCCGCGGCCAGCTCCACGGCGCCCACCACTGGTAAACATGCTGAAAGGTGGGCGGACCAGGGCCGAGCCGCCGCAGCGCGGGGACGTCGGCCCAGCAGCCGCCCTCATTCGGCCAGGCGCGGAGGGGGCGTCAGGCCGAGGTCAGAACCGACGACGCCGTCATAGGGCACGCGGACCCAGCGAACGGACGGCCCAGCACATCGGAGAAGACTGCGGCCATCACGGACACCGGCAAGCTCAAGGGGGTGGAATGACGCCGGGATCCTCGAATGTGAAGCCGCAGCACCGCGATCACTGCAGCACCGCGATCACTGCAGCACCGCGATCACCGCGAAGGCTGTAGCACCGGGAACGCCGAGAGCACCATGAGCATCGAGGAACTGTTCGACGTCGAGACGCTGGCGCGGGACCAGCGCATCGAGGCGATCCCGCTGCTCGTCACCTACCCGAAGCACCATGGGCACCGGAAGCACCCGCAAGCACCCACAAGCACCGAGATACCGGCGTCGTCGGCGACCAACTAGAGCCGGGTCTCGGCACGGAAGGTCAAGATCGGCTGGGGCCAGACATTCAAAGGCGTCATTGACCTTTGATCGACATTCCCTGACGCTCGCGATCCGTTCGCTTACTATCTGATGTGCCCGTGCTGAGCCGAATATCGACAGGAGGCGACGAATGGTCGCGGAGTCCGAGACGTCGGTAATGGCACGGTGACGCTGCTCGCGGGCCGTTATCGGCTGCTTTCGCAGCTCGGCCAGGGTGGCATGGGCACCGTCTGGCGGGCGATGGACGAACTCCTCCGGCAGGAAGTGGCCATCAAAGAAGTCCGGCTCCCGTCGGACCTCGACGAGGCGTCGCGGGCCGAACTGGCCGAACGCACACTCCGGGAAGCGCGCGCCGCGGCGACGCTGCGCTCCCACCCGTCCATCGTCACCGTGCACGACGTGGTCCTCGACGACGGTCGGCCGTGGATCATCATGGAGTTGGTCCGCGGCCGCTCCCTCGACCGGGTCGTACGCGACGACGGCCCGCTGCCGCCGCAGCGCGTCGCCGAGATCGGCATACAGATGCTCGACGCCCTCGCCGCCGCGCACGCGTCCGGCATCCTGCACCGGGACGTCAAACCAGCCAACGTCCTGCTCACCGACGACGGGCGGGTACTGCTCACCGACTTCGGCATCGCGACGATCGCCGGGGACAGCGGGCTCACGCAGACGGGGATGCTGACCGGCTCGCCCGGCTACATCGCCCCGGAGCGCCTGCGCGGCGAGGCCGACGGCCCGCTCGCCGACCTGTGGTCGCTCGGCGCCACGCTCTTCACGGCCGTGGAGGGCGGCCCGCCGTTCCCCCGCCCGAACGAGGCCGCGGTCCTGGCCGCCGTACTGATGCAGGAGCCGGCCCCCTTCCGGCTGGCCGGCCCACTGGCACCCATACTGGCCGCGATCTTGGAGAAGGACCCGGCCCGCCGCTGCTCCCCGGACGAGGTGGTCGGTTGGCTGAGGGCCCTCTCACGGGGCGAGACCACGAACGTCCCGACCTCACCACGGACTCGGACCGTACCGGGCGGCAAACCTCGACGCCGCCGCGTCCAGGTCGTCGTCGGAGCCCTGCTCGCGGTGGTGCTGATCGTGGCGGCAGGGGTGGTGGTCGTGCCGTACCTGTTCCCGAACACCATCCGCGTACTCGGCGTCCTGCTCGCGCCCCGCGTCAGCTATACCTATTCGCCGCGGCCAATGTTCAGCCTGTCGCCGGAGGCCACCCCGATCATCTCCCGCGACTTCGAGGCATGCGATCTGCTGACCAGCGCCCAGACGCGCTCGCTGTTCGGCGGTCCGATGAAGCGCCAGTTCCTGACCGACGCCGCCTGCTCCTGGGCCAGTACGGACACTTCCACCCTGAACATCATGGCGTACCGCTTGCCGAGCGCCTCCGCGGCCAACTTGACCCATGATCAGATGGTCGAGTACATGAAGGACGAGCCGAAGCGCGACGAGAAGACCAAGATTCGCACGGGACCGAAGGTCGGCGACGAGGCGTTCAGCTACACCCGGCAGGTGCCCGGCTGGCCGTGGCGGCTCTACGAGACCAAGATCTCCTTCCGGCTGTCGAACGTCGCGGTGTCCATCACCGTCAGAGCCCGACGCTCCGGATTCGGCACCGCCGACCGCACCGCCAAACTCGTCGCCACAGCCCTCAACAAATATCGCTGACACCCCACTGAACGACGCTCTCTTACTCAGCGGCTGGCGCCGTCGGCTGTTCCGGCGAATTCGACGACCCGCCCCTTCGCCGCCGTACCGACAGGCCGTCAGGCTTCACCGACGCGCATTCATTGGCTTGTGGGACTGGGGCAGCGCGAGCCTGAAGAGAAAGAGGCCAAGGCGCCGAATGCGAAAGCGCCGAGGCGACTTAGGAAGGGGGCAGAGGCTCCCAAAACGAAGGCGCCGAGACGGTCGAGCCGAAGGGGTTGAGGTCGCCGAGGTTAAAGCGGCGTAGGCGGCTGGGGTGAATGGGCGGAGGCGGAAAGCAAGAGACCGAGGCGGTGGAGGCGATGGGCCGGAGGCGGTGAAAGGAAGGCGCCGAGGCGGCTTAGGAAGGGGGCAGAGGCTCCCAAAACGAAGGCGCCGAGACGGTCGAGCCGAAGGGGTTGAGGTCGCCGAGGTTAAAGCGGCGTAGGCGGCTGGGGTGAATGGGCGGAGGCGGAAAGCAAGAGACCGAGGCGGTGGAGGCGATGGGCCGGAGGCGGTGAAAGGAAGGCGCCGAGGCGGTCGAGCCGAAGGGGCGGAGGCAGCCGAGGTGCAAGCGGCGTAGGCGGCTGGGTGAATGGACGGAGGCGGAAACCAAGAGACCGAGGTGGTCGAGGTGTAAGGAGCGGAGGCGGCTGAGGCAAGTAGGGCGCAGTGGGCTGAGGTGAAAGGGGCTGAAGTGCCCGAGGTTGCGGCCGCCGTGCCCTTGTCGGACGTCATCCGTGTTGGCCAGCTGGGTCAGGCGTCGCGGCGGGTGATTGCCAGGGCTGCTGTGACGAGGAAGATCGTGACATAACCGGCGAGGACGGCGGTGGCTGAGGAGGAGCCGAAGGCGCCGGAGTCGGGGACGCCGGCTAACTGTCTCGTCAGTGATGGGATCGTCAGGGAGCCCGTCCAGTCGTTCCATGGGGCGGGGAGAAAGCGTTCGATCACAGGCGGGGTCGTCAGGAGGGCCACCAGTGCGATGAGTGCTCCCGGTGTCGAGCGCAGAATCGTGGCCAGGCACAACCCCATCACCGCGGCGACGGCGGAGCCGGCGCCTGTCGACAGCACCTCGGGCAGGGCGGTCGGTTCGGAGAATGAGGCGCCGATCGGGCGTTCGCCCACCACTGACTGTGCGGTGAGGTATGTGGTGAACGCCAGCACCTGACCTGCGATCGCCGCCACGGCGGCCACCACGGTGGCCTTGGCCAGGAGGAGAACCCATGGGCGTCGGATCGTGGTCAACGTCAGCCTGATCATGCCGGTGCTGTACTCGCCGGAGATGGCGAGCGCGCCCAGCATGCCGAAGAGCACGGGGGGAATGTCGGCGCTGAAGGTGAGCCCCGTGCCGACGGGCTCGCCGCCAGGACCCTTGGTGTCGAAATGGCGCGAGATCGAGAGGGCGGCGAAGCCGGTGAGCACCAGGGCCGAGAGCGTGGAGGCCAGGACGTAGTAGGTGGATCGGAGCGAGCGCAGCTTGAGCCATTCCGATGCGACGACGTTGATCATTGGGTTATCTCCATGAAGGCCTCTTCCAGCGACGCCTGGCGGGGCGCCAATTCGTGGATGGCGCAGCCGTTCGCCAGGGCGACATCGCCTATGGCGGCTGCGGACAAGCCGGTCACCAGCAGCTCTCCTTCAGCCCAGGAGAGAGATGCCGAAGGCGCGCTCGCGTCGGACGTCTGGGCGCGGCGTACGGTTGCTCCCGCCGCTTCGAGTGCCCCGGTCAAGCGGGCCGCATGGGGCGATCGGACCGATACGTCGCCTTGGAAGCGGGCCAGTAGCTCCGCCATCGAGGTGTCCTCGATCAGCTGGCCGTGGCCGATGATGATGAGCCGGTCGGCGGTGAGGGACATCTCGGTCATCAGATGGCTCGACAGGAGGACGGTCCGCCCCTCGGCCGCCAGGGATCTCAGCAGCGCTCTGAGCCAGCGGATGCCGTCAGGGTCGAGGCCGTTGACCGGCTCGTCAAGGATGAGCACTCCAGGGTCGCCGAGCAGCGCCGCCGCGATGCCGAGACGCTGGCGCATCCCCTGGGAGAACCCGGCGATCCGCTTGCGTGCCGCACCGGCCAGGCCGACCTCCTCGAGAACCTGTACGACCCTGCGGCGCGCGATCCCGCCGGCATGCGCCAGCGCTTGGAGGTGATCGAACGCGCTGCGCCCGCCCTGCACCTCTGTGGCGTCGAGCATCGCACCGACCTCGCGCATGGGGTCATGCAGGTCGCGCTTGCGGACGCCGTTGATCAACGCCTTGCCCGAGGTGGGGACGTGAAGGCCGAGGATCACTCGCATGGTGGTGGACTTGCCGGCTCCGTTGTGCCCGAGAAAGCCCGTGACCTGTCCGGGCTTGACGTCGAACGTCAGCCCCGAGATCGCCCGCGTGGAACCGTACACCTTTGTCAGATCTATGACCTCGATCATTTCCCCACCCGGTGAATCAGCTCGGCCGGGCAGCGCGTGCCCCGCGCGGGCAGCGCTCCCGTTGACAGGTAGGCGAGGACGTGCCGCCGCAGGCAGGTGCTGGCGGCCCACGCCGCGTGGCCGTCGCCGTGCCACAGGACCTGGGCGGACGGAACCTGCTCCGCCACGTGCTGCTGCCCGAGGTAGTTGGTGTTGTTGTCGAGCTCCCCGATCGCGAAGAGGATCAGTGGGACGTTTTCCACGCGTAACGGGTGCGGCGCCCAGGAAGCGCCCCCGCTGCGCCCCCAGCACCGCCCGAGTTCGAAGCGTCCCTCGATCCAGCCGAACCTCGGCGCGATCTGGCGAAGCCTGGCCTCGATGCCCTGGAACTCCTCGTACGTCGGCATCTTCGGCATGAAGTCGTTGCACAGGGAGTCCTGGCTCACTGACGAGCTGCCCTGATCCGGCGCGAGCTCGGTGAGAAAGTGGGCGGCGTCGCCGTCGAGGGCCTTGCGGATGGCAGTCGCGAACCGCGGCCAGTACGCCGGGGCCATGCCTTTGACCGCGCCTGCGTACAGCTGCCCCTCGTGCACCGTCCTGCCGGGCGACGCCGGCAGTGGCGCGCGGCGCACCCTTGCGACGAGTTCGTCCCATGCCTTGCCCGCATCCCTGCCGTGCAGGGCGCAGTCCGTACGGCGGGCGCACCAGTCACGGAAGCGGGTGAGATGTCGCTCCTGGGTGCGTGCGTAGTTGCGCAACCAGGGCTCGAACTCCTGCTGGGTGTGATCGGCGGTCCCGTCGAAATACATCCGCTCCACCCGCTGCGGGAACAGCTCCAGATAGGCCTGGGCGTAGACGGTGCCGTAAGAGTTGCCCGCGTAGCGGAGCTTCTCCAGGCCGAGTGCGGTGCGCAGCGCGTCGATGTCGTGCGCCACGTTCCATGCCGTCATTCCGTACCACGCCGATTTGGCCGTCTTGCGGCAGCTCGCCTGATGTGCCGCGTTTTTGGCGGCGTGAGCGTCCCAGTCCTGCTTCGTCCGCGCCAGGATCAATCCGAAGACGGAGGCCGAGGGCTCCTCGCAGCTCACTCTCTTGCCGCTCCCGGGCTCGGACATCCCGCGCGGATCCACCGCGATGACGTCGAACCGGCTCCGCAGCTCCTTGAGCAGGGTCGGCAGCTCCGGCGGGATGTCAGGATCGTTTCTCGGCCTCAGCATCGCCGTGCTGGTGGCCGGGCCGCCGAAGTTGACGATCAGCGGCCCCATGCTCTTGCCCGTCGCGGGCAGTCTGGCCACGTGCACCGAGGTCTTGGGACCGCCCGGATCGGCCCAGTCCACGGGAACGACCAGCTCGGCGCATCGCAAGCCGTCACCACATTCTTTCCAGGTGAGGCGGTACGCTTGCGCCGACGCCAGCGCGATGCCGCCGAGCGAGACGACGAGGCAGGCAGTGAGGCACAGGGCGATGAGTGTGCGTCGATCCATGCGGCAACGATCCTGCACGGCGGTGGCTTCGCACATCGGAGCCAGATCCGGTCTTGCCGCTCGGACCAGGGTCATACGGTGCGGGCGTAAGAGAGCGAAGTACGACCCTGGTCTGACGGCTCGTGCTCCGATTCGCTCGCGATCGTTCCTCGATAGCGTCGAGATGTGAACCTGCTCGCCCTGCGGCCTGCGCACAGGCTGCTCATCCTGGCCGACGCCGTCGTCGCAGTGCTGCTCGCACTGGGGTCCACGACGAATCCGGAGGGCCTGGAGGTGAGCACCGCGTCGGTGCTGATCTGCTGGCTGCTCGTGGTGCCCGTGGCGGTGCGGCGGATCTGGCCGGTGCCCGCATACTACGGTGCGCTCCTGGCGGGCCTCCTTCTGCTCACGTTACAGGTGAACCGGCTGATGATGGTCGGGGTGGTGGCTTTGACCATTTACCCGCTGTCTGCTGCCCAACCGGTGCGGCGATCGGCGATCGCCCTCGTGCTGGGCCTGCTCGTCACCGGAGGCGCTCTGCTGGCCTCGGTGATGGGCGCACCGCGGGTGAACGGCTGGCCGGATCCCGTCTTCATCGTCGGGGCGGCCTGGCTGGTCGTGGGAGCGAGCTGGAGTCTCGGTACGGCGGCGCGCACCCGCCGGCTGTCCGCCGCGCGCGAGTCCGAGATGCAGGCCGAGAAGGCGGTGGTCGACGAGCGCCTGCGGATCGCCCGCGAGCTGCACGACGTCGTCGCCCATTCGCTGAGCATGATCACCGTCAAGGCGGGGGTGGCGGCCAAGGTCCTGGACAAGCACCCGGAGGAAGGGCGCGCGGCGTTGCGGGCCATCGAGGAGATCGGGCGCGGTTCGCTCGTGGAGATGCGCCAGTTACTCGGCACGCTGCGTTCCTCCGGCAGCGCACCCGAGAGTACGCCGCTCCCCGGCCTCGCGGACCTGTCGTCCCTGGCACAACGCGCGGCGGAGGCCGGTGTGCAGGTTGACCTCTCGGTGAGCGGAGCCGTGCCCGACAGCATGGGGCTGTCCGTCTATCGCATCGTTCAGGAGGCGATCACCAACGTCGTCAGGCACGCCGCTCCCGCCAGTTGCCGGGTCAGCGTGTCGGTCGTCGACGGGTTGTTGAAGATCTCCGTGGTCGACGACGGGCCGGGGCAGCGAGTGCTGTCGGGGAAGGCGGGTGGGCACGGTCTTGCGGGGATGCGGGAACGGGCCATGATGTACGGCGGCGCCTTTGAGGCGGGACCTCTGCCGGGGGGTGGGTTCGGCGTGCACGCATCATGGGAGGTCCCCTGACCTACCTGACTCACGCTGCGCGGCCCGTCCGAGACCTCGGCGCGCCCGCCACGACTCCGCAGCCGTGCGATGCCGTGGTGGGTGGGGCGCTGCGGTTGATGGGAATTGCGGTTGGTGGGGCGCTGTAGTCGGTGCGATCCCGTGAGGCGGTGGGACGCTGTGGTGGATGGGACCTCGAACCCGGTAGGACGCTGTAGTCGGTGGGACCTCGAACCCGGTGCGGCCCCGTGGTTGGCGGGGCGCTGTGGTTGGTGGGGCGTTGTGGTGGGTTGGGCGTCGTGGCCGACGCGGTCCTGTGGCTGGTCGGTCGCGGGAGATCTTTGGCATACGACTCCGTCTCTCCTGGAAATCTGGGGATTGTCGGCTGACCGGCGATGCCGTTCGAGGTCGGCTGTCCCGTGCGACAGGGGTGGATGGATGCGGGAGCGTGTGATGTCAAGATCGCGGCCCCGCCGGCATCCGTGGTGTTGAGTGGCGCAAGATGGGAGGCGGAGCGGCAGACCTGGACAGAGTGTCCGCGGACCTAGCGTCGAGCCTGCTTGTGGTGGGCGTGTTGTGGGGGATCTCTTGATTCGAGTGCTCGTCGCCGACGATCAGGCGCTGCTGCGTGGCAGCTTCCGTTTGCTGATCGACTCGGAGGACGATCTCTCCGTGGTCGGGGAGGCGGCGGACGGACACCAGGCGGTGGCGCTCGCGCGGACGGAGTCACCCGATGTGGTGCTCATGGACGTCAGGATGCCGGAGATGGACGGCATCGCCGCGACCAAGCAGATCGCCGGGGATACCCGGGTCCTCATCCTGACCACGTTTGACCTCGACGAGTACGTCTATGCGGCGCTGCGCGCGGGTGCCAGTGGGTTCCTGCTCAAGGACGCGCCTCCCGACGATCTCCTGAGGGCGATCCGGGTGGTCGCGTCGGGTGAGACGCTGCTCGCGCCGAGCGTCACCACGCGATTGATCGCGGAGTTCGTACGGCGGCCGCCGGCCCAGCGGGTCTTCCACGGGCTCGACAACCTGACGGATCGGGAGCGCGAGGTGCTCACGCTCATCGCCCACGGACTGTCCAACGCCGAGCTCAGCGCCCAGCTCCAGCTGAGTCCCGGGACCGTGAAGACGCACATCGGCCGCCTGCTGGCCAAACTGCAGGCCCGAGACCGTGCCCAACTCGTCATCGCCGCCTACGAAGCCGGCCTCGTCAAGCCGGGTTAGCGTAGACGGTCTCCGCGCGCGGGCGGCCCCGGGCGAGCGCGGTCATCGCCCGGCGATGGCGCGCTCGGACCTCTCCGATCACCTCCAACAGCGCCGTCTGCCGTTCACGATGCCGAGTCGTGCGTCAGGGTGCTTACGGTTGCGGTTGGCATCGGTAGCAGGGTGGGGAGGGCGGAGAGGAGCAGGTTCGGGTCCGTGTCGGTCAGCTCTGGCTGGCCTCGACGGTGGTCTGGCGGCGCGTCAGGGTGCTTGCGGCTGCGGTTGGCATCAGTGGCAGGGTGAGGGGGCCGGAGACGAGCAGGCCCGGGCCGATGCCGAGTGACAGGACCGTGGACAGGATGAACGGGGCCGCCTCCACCATCCTGACGGCAATCGCCGGGGGCAGGTCCCCTGTGGATGTGCAGGGTCAGCACGGGCATGGCCACGAGGATCATGCCCCGTGCTGATGTTGGCCAGCGGGTCGCCGAGCAGCAGCTCGGCCGCCCGCTTGCTGCGCAGTGCGTCACGGTATGGGTGGTTGGTTGTTGGGGGTGGGGTGGGGTGGTGGCCGAGTTGGGTATGTGGGTGCGCTTCTGAGTGTTCGTCGACGGCCCGGCCGCTCGCTTGTTGCGCGGTGTGTCACGGTATGGGCGGGTTGGTTGTGGGGGGTGGGGTGGTGGCCGAGTTGGGTATGTGGGTGCGTGTCTCAGTGCTCGTCGACGACCCGGCCGTTCAGGGCGGTGGCGTCCTTGGTGAGGGCCATGGTCAGCGGCGCCTCCGGGAAGGTGGGCAGGGCGGCGAGCGCGGCGCCCAGTTGCTCGGCGCTCTCCCAGTGCCAGGTGTCGGTGTACGTACTGTCGTCGAGCTGGATCAGCACGGTGCGGGTGAGCCCGGGGTGCCCCTTCCGGACAGTCGCGATCAGCGACCTCCGGCGGGCCAGGAACTCCTCCAGGTCGGCCTCGGGGACGGAGTAGCGGTGGGAGCGGACGGCGGACATGTCGGTTTCTCCTTCTGTACGTGGGGCCGGGGTTACCAGGCGCCGGCGGTTTCTGTACGTGGGGGGTAGGGGGTTGCCAGGTGTCGGCGGTTTCTGTACGTGGGGGGTAGGGGGTTGCCAGGTGTCGGCGGTTTCTGTACGTGGGGGATAGAGGGCTGCCAGGTGCTGGCGACTTCTGTACGTGGGGGGGCCGGGGGTTACCAGGTGCCGGCGATCTGTCGGATCGGGGCGTTCAGGCGGTTGAAGAGGTTGGTGACGGCGGTCATCAGCAGGATCGAGGCCAGCTGCTGCTCGTCGAAGTGGTCGGCGGCGTTGTCCCAGACCTCGTCGGAGACGGCGTCGTCGCGGTCGGCCAGCCGGGTCGAGGCCTCGGCCAGCTCCAGCGCGGCGCGCTCGGCGTCGGTGTAGTACGGGGCCTCGCGCCAGGCGGCGATCAGGCCGATGCGCTCGTCGCTCTCGCCGAGCTTGCGCAGGTTCTTCAGGCCGGCGTCGACGCAGAAGCTGCAGCGGTTGATCTGGCTGACCCGCAGGTGGATCATCTCCATGAGCTCCTGGGGGAGACCCTGCGACTGAGCGGCCTTCATCACCTGCTGGATGGGCTGGAGCGCGGCGGGGATGAGTGTGGCGGGGTTCTTCATCCGGGCTTCCATCGTGTTCTCCTCCGTCTCGGTTCGTGTGAGATCAGAGTGTCGGCCCGCGTTGATACATTCGCGATGCGTGCACGATGCGTAGGTGATGGGGGACGAATGCTGCGCTTCACTCTTCTCGGCCCCGTCCAGATGATCGTCGACGGCGCGCCGCTGACGGGCATCGCCCCACGTCACCGGGCCGTGCTGGCCTACCTCCTGCTCAACGCCGGCCGGGTGATCAGCATCGAGCGGCTGATCGACGCGATGTGGGGCTACGACCAGCCCGACACCGCCCGGTCCCAGATCCACGCCTCGATCACCGCGATCCGCAAGGTGCTGCGCGGGGCGGGAGCCGTACAACTTCTCGAGACGCGTGCCGGCGGCTATGTCGCGCAGCCGGAGGCCGGGCAGGTCGACACGCAGGAGTTCACCGAGCTGGCAGCCGCGGGCGAGCTGCGCAAGGCCCTGGATCTGTGGGGCGGCGAGGCGCTGGAGGACGTGCACGCGCATTACGTCACCGGCGTCCGGGAGCTCTGGAACGACCGGCGGCTGTCGGCATACGAGCGCCTGGTGGAGGGCGAGCTCGCCGCCGGGCGGCACGGCGAGCTGCTCGACGAGCTCGCCGCCCAGGTGACCGCCAACCCGCTCCGCGAGAAGCTCAACGGCCACCTCGTCCTGGCCCTGCACCGCGCGGGGCGGCAGGCCGACGCCCTGGCCGCGGCGCGTTCCTACCGTACGGCCCTCGCGGACGAGCAGGGGCTGGATCCCGGGCACGCCTTCACCGAGCTGGAACGGGCGGTCCTGGCGGACGATCCGGCGTTGCGCCTGGCTGACGCGGCGCCGGTGGTTTCGGGCCCGCCGCGTCGATCCACCTTCCTGCCGTACGACATTCCCGATTTCTCCGGACGTACCGCCGAGCTGGAGCGGCTCGTGGGCGAGCAGCACGGGTCGGCGGTCGTCACGATCGACGGCATGGCCGGGATCGGCAAGACCACGCTCGCCGTACACGTGGCCCATCGGCTGGCCGCCCACTATCCCGACGGGCAGCTCTTCATCGACCTGCAGGCCCACACCGCAGGCCGGGAGCCGCTCGACGCCGCCGCCGCGCTGGAGGCGCTCCTGCGCCAGCTCGGGGTGCCCGCCGACCGCATCCCGGTCACGCTGGTCGAGCGGAGCGCCCTCTGGCGTGCCGAGCTGGCCGATCGCCGCGCGCTCGCCGTGCTGGACAACGTCCTCGACGCCGAGCACGTACGCCCCCTGCTGCCGGGACTCTCCGACACCCTCGTCCTGATCACCAGCCGGCGGCGGCTGGTCGACCTGGACGGCGCCCAGGCGCTCTCGGTCGACGTGCTGGACGAGGCGGACGCCGCCGAGCTGTTCGAGCGGATCGTGGGCGAACGCGCGCGCCGCGAGCCGGACGCCGTACGCGAGGTGCTGCAGCTGTGCGGGCACCTCCCGCTCGCCATCCGGATCTCGGCCGCCCGCCTCCAGCACCGCCCGCGCTGGACCGTGTCCTACCTGGCGGGCCGGCTGCGGGACCACCGCCGCCTCCTCGACGGGGTGTCGGCGGCCTTCGCCCTGTCGTATGAGCAGCTCGACGAGGCCGAGCAGCGCATGTTCCGCCTGCTCGGGCTGGCGCCCGGGCGCGACATCGACGCCTGCGGCGCGGCCGCGCTGGCGGGGATCCCGGAGGACGAGGCGGAGGAGCTCCTGGAAGGCCTCCTCGACGCCCACATGCTCCTGCAGTTCGAACCGGGCCGCTACACCTTCCACGACCTGCTCCGCGAGCACGCGCGCTCCATCGCCGAGGACGACGGCGCGGTCCTGCAACTGCTCACCTACTACCTGCACCGCGCTCGGGCGGCGATGGACCGGCTCTATCCGTACACCGTCAGCCAGCGGGAGGGCATCCCCCAGCCGGCCGCCCCGATCGCGCCCATCCGCGACGCCGCGGAGGCGATCGCCTGGCTCGACGCCGAACGCTCCAACATCATCGCGACCGCCGTCCACGGACCCGAGATCTGCGTCGGCATGCTGGCCCTGACCATGCGCCCCTTCCTCGACCGGCAGGCGCACCACGACGACGCGCTCACGCTGCACACCCTGGCGCTCCAGCGCAGCCGCAAGTTCGGGCACCGCGAGTTCGAGGAGCGGGCGCTCACCGACCTGGCGTGGACCTACTGGCGGCTCGGCGAGTACGAGCGCGCGGAGGAGCACGCCCACCAGGCCCTCGACGCGTGCGAGGAGGCCTACGAACGTGCTCGGGCACTGCTCACCCTGGGCAACGTGCACCTGCGCCGGCGCCAGGACGAGCAGGCGGAGCAGTACCTGGAGCAGGCACTCGACCTCACCCGGATCGGCGCAGACACCTGGGGCGAGGCCAACGTGCTCGGCATCCTCGCCCTCGTCCTCGACCGGGCCGGCCGTCCTGAGGAGGCCCGGCGCCATCTCGACCTGGCACTGGCGCTGCACCGCAAGGTCGGCAACCCGGCCGGAGAGGCGATGATCCTCAACCACCTCGGCGTCGTCCTCCGGCACCAAGGCGAGCTCGCCCACGCACGCGCCCGCCACGAGCAGGCCGCGGCCCTCTACCGCAAGCTCGGCAACGCCACCGACGAGGCGTCCGCGCTCAACGGCCTGGCCGAGGCGGCGGGCGACCCGGCCCGGGCGGTCGGGGAGCACACGGCCGCGCTCGCGCTCGCCGACCTGACGCGCAACCGCCCGGAGCAGGCGCGTGCTCACGACGGGCTGGCCCGCGCCCACCTCGCGCTCGGGCGGGCGGAGCAGGCTTGCGAGCACGGGCGGGTGGCTCTCGGCCTGTACGAGGAGCTCGGCGTTCCGGAGGCCGGGGAGGTCCGCGTCCTCCTGGAACATGCCGGATGAGCCGGTCCTAGGGCTGCGGCTGCACCGTCCAGGGCCGGAGCTTCTCGGGATTGCGTACCGCCCAGATCTGCTTGATCCGGTCGCCCGTGACGTCGAACGCCGCCACCGTCACGGTCACGCCGTCCTGCTGGGCCACCAGACCGGGCTGACCGTTGACCGTACGCTCCAGGAGCGTCAGGCCGGGTGACATTCCGGCGATGGCGAGGAGGTAGCGGGCGATCTGCTCGCTACCTTCGATCGGGCGGAGTCCGGCGCTGACGAGGCCGCCGCCGTCGATGACCGCCGTGGCGTCGGGATCGAGGAGGCCGATGAGGGCTTTGATGTCCTTGGCCTCCCACGCCTGCTTGAAGTCACTGACGATGCCGGGCCGGGCCGCCGGAGCCGCGGGAGCCTGTGACGTGCGAAGACGACGGCGGGCCGAGGAGGCCAGCTGGCGACATGCCACCTGCGAACGGCCGACAATCTCCCCCACTTCGGCGAAGGAGTAGCGGAAGACGTCGTGCAGGATGAACGCGACGCGCTCGGCCGGGGTCATCGACTCGAGCACGACCAGGAAGGCCATGTTGATCGACTCGTCGAGGGTGACGCGGTCGGCCGGATCGGCGGTGACCCACTCCGAAGGTTTGGGCAGCGGCTCGGGGATCCATTCGCCCACGTAGCGCTCGCGCCTCGCGCGTGCCGAGCCGAGCACGTCGAGGCAGATGCGGCTGGCGACCGTCGTCAGCCAGGCGCCGGGGGACTGGATGGCTTCCTGCTGCTGCGGGGTCATGGCGTACCAGCGGGCGTAGGTCTCCTGCACGACATCCTCGGCGTCGGCCAGGGAGCCGAGGAGACGGTAGGCGAGATTGATCAGCTGACGCCGCTCGCTCATGATCACGCTCAGGCTCGGGTCGATGCCTGGCTCGGATGGGGTGGTCATGGTGTCGCCGGCTCCTCGGTCGTTTCTGCCCTCACCCGGACAGACGAGACAACGCCTCGGAATGTGAGGTCGTCGAGTCGCCTGACCTCACGTTCCCGGCGGTCGTGTCGTCGGACTGCCGAGACACCGGTATCGAGAAGGGAAGCCCCTTGTCCAAGAACCTCATGTTCCTGCGGATCGCGATCACTCTGCAAACCTTGGCCGTCTTCGTCCAGGCGATCACTGCGGGGCTGCTGTTGTCCACGCCCGGGGGTGGGGTACTGCACAGTGCTGGAGCGTACGCGACGTTCATCGTGACGGTGTTGCACCTGGTGGTCGCGATCTTGGTGTGGCGGCCGGGTGGCGGCTCGCCCAGGCCCATCCTGTACGCGGCCGGCTTCTTGCTGATCACGTCGGCGCAGGTGGCGCTGGGCATAGCGCACGTGAAGACCCTTCACGTCCCGCTGGGCGTCCTGATGTTCGGCATGAGCGTCGTTCAACTCGGCCGGATCTGGGCCGGCAGCCGCGCCCGCGTGGACGCCACGGTATGACGGCCGGCAATTCTGGAGCGTGTGCTCTGTTATGATTGAGGGCATGCCTCGCCCTCGAGTTCATGATCTCGACCGGTTGCTGGACGTCGCCGAGCAGTTGGTGGCCGACGGCGGTCCGGAGCGGTTCACGGTGCGAGCGCTGGCGACGGCCGCCGGGGTGTCGAACGGGGTGATCTACCACGCGTTCGGGTCGTTGCCGGTGCTGCTCGGGCGGCTGTGGCTGAGGGCCGCTGGAGATTTCCTCAATCTGCAGGTCGAGCTGGCCGACGCGGTGCAAGGGGGCGATCGCGAGGCGGCAGTCGAGGCGGTGGCGGCGGTGGCGAGCGCACCCGCGGTGTTCGCCGACCGCCGGCCCGCCGCGGCCCGGATGCTCGTGGCGGTCCGCCGTGACCAGCTGCTCGGTCCCGAGGTGCCGCAGGAGCTGGCCGAGGAGATGTTCGCCCTGGACAAGCGGTTGGTGGCGCTGCTGACCCGCCTGTCGCGGGCGCTGTGGGATCGTGCCGACGGGGCGAGCGTCGAGGTGGTGACGCTGTGCGTGGTCGACCTGCCGACCGCTGTGTTCCGGCGGGCGCTGGCGGGCCCGACCGCGGACGGCCGGCCCGTGATCGGGGCTGACAGCCGAGACCGTCTGAAGGTCGCCGTCCGCGCGGTCCTCGCCCTGCCGCCACCCCCGCCGGCCGCGCGCCCGGGGGCCGGATCATCGCCGCGGCCGAGCTGATCGGGCAGCGGTCACAGGACCGCGTGCTCGGCACTTCCCGGGAAATCGGTGCTGAGCGCGACCTGCCTGCCCGCGTCGAACTCCGCCCGGAGCTGGTTGAGCTTGGCGTCGATCCTGCGGTGGGCGTCGCTGCCGAGCACGATCCAGTGGCGGGGGCGCTCGGAGGTGGCCGCCTCGTACATCACCTTCGCCGCCCGGGCGGGGTCGCCGGGGAACATTTCGGGCGTGAGGGTGCCCATCATGTTCCGGAACGCACCGGCTGTCGCGTGGTAGGCGTCGATGGGGGTGCCGGAGGCCTTGGTGCGGTGTTCGATGCCGGTACGGAAGGAGCCCGGCTGGATGACCATCGCGTTCAGGCCGAGGGGTTCGATCTCCTGCCAGAGGGCTTCGGTGAAGCCTTCGAGCGCGAATTTGCTGGCGGAGTAATAGCCGTTGGCGGGAAGGCTGGCCAGGCCGTCCATCGAGGAGACGTTGACGATGGTGCCGCGTCCTCGGGCGCGCATGCCGGGCAGGACGAGCCGGGTGAGGGCCACGGCGCCGAAGAAGTTGACCTCGAACAGTTTGCGGTAGTCGTTCTCGTCCTGCTCTTCCAACGCGCCGATGAAGTCGATGCCGGCGTTGTTGACCAGGATGTCGATGCCGCCGAAGTGTTCTTCGGCCTTCTTGACGCCGTTCTCGCGCTGCTGGGGGTCGGTCACGTCGAGAGGGAGGGCCAGGGCGGTGCGCGGGTGGCGGGAGGCCAGTTCGGTGGTGGCCTTGGTGCTGGAGGCGGTGATGACGGCCCGGTCGCCTCGGGCGAGGACGTGTTCGGCGAGAGCGTGTCCGAGGCCGCTTGACGCGCCGGTGATGAGCCAGGTTCGGGGATCCATCGCAGGCTCCTAGCGTTCGTCGGCGGGGAAGTCGGCCGAGCGGCTGACGTCGGCCCACTTCTCGGTTTCGGCGGCGCGGATCTCGGCGGCCTTCTGGGCGGTGGCGACGGCGTCGCTGCCGAGGAGGAGCCGTCGTGGCGGGTCGTCGTGGCGGGCGACGTCGATGATGATCCTGGCGGCGCGGGCGGGGTCGCCGGGCTGGGTGCCGTCGGTGTCGCGCCGGTAGCGGTGGATGACGCCCACGGTCTGCTCGTAGTCGGGGCCGACGGGGTGGATCTCCATGGAGGGGCCCTGCCAGTCGGTACGGAACGCGCCCGGCTCGACGATGACGACCTTGATGCCGAAGGGCGCGACCTCACTGGCGAGGACTTCGGAGAACCCTTCGACGGCGAACTTCGCGGTCTGGTAGGCGCCCATCCCGGGGGTGCCGCCGACGCGCCCGCCGATGGAGGAGAACTGCACGAAGACCCCTGAGCGCTGGTTGCGCAGGACGGGCAGGGCGGCCCGGGTGACGTTCACGACGCCGAACAGGTTGGTTTCGATCTGGGCGCGGAAGTCGTCCTCGGCCATCTCCTCGATCGGTGCGCTGTTGCCGTAGCCGGCGTTGTTGACCACCACGTCGACGCTGCCGAAGGCGTCGACGGCCTCCTTGACCGCCCGGGAGGCCGCGGCGGCGTCGGTGACGTCGAGCGCGATCGCTCGTATCCGGTCGCCGTGGCGGGCCACCAGGTCGTCGAGCTGCTTGGGACTGCGGGCGGTGGCGACGACCTGATCGCCCGCTTCGAGGACCGCTTCGGTGAGGTGGCGGCCGAAGCCGCGTGACGATCCGGTGATGAGCCATGTCCTGGCCATGGGTGCTTCCTTTGGTCGATGTCGTCTAACTGCCTCATCAATGTAGCAGTTACAAATCTAAGGTCCGCGTTAGTGTGACTGGTCTCGGTACGTCTCGAGCAGGCGCAGCCACACCTCGCTGATGGTGGGGAAGGGCGGTACGGCGTGCCAGAGGCGTTCGACGGGGATTTCGCCCGTGATCGCCACGGTGGCGGAGTGGAGGAGCTCGGCGACGCCCGATCCGGCGAACGTGGCGCCGACGACGGTGCGGCGGTCGGGGTCGATGAGGGCGTGGGCCCTGCCGCGGTAGGCCGGGTCGTGCTGGAGGGCTCCGGCGACGTGGCCGAGGTCGTAGTCGACGACGTGGACGCGGCGGCCGGTGCGCCTGGCCTCGATGGTGGTGAGGCCGACACTGGCGATCTCGGGGTCGGTGAAGACGACCTGGGGTACGGCCGCGGTGTCGGCGTGCGGGCTCCAGCGTCCGGTGTCGAGCGGGGTGCCGCAGGCCCGGGCGGCGATGACGGCGCCGGCGATGCGGGCCTGGTACTTGCCCTGGTGGGTGAGCAGGGCCCGCCGGTTGACGTCGCCCACGGCGTAGAGCCAGTCGCCGGGGACGGCGGTGACGGTGAGGGTGTCGTCGGTGGTCAGCCAGTCCCCGGGGGGCAGACCGACGCTCTCGAGGCCGATGTCGCCGGTGCGGGGCGTGCGGCCGATGGCGAAGAGGATCTCGTCCGCGGTGAGCCGGCTGTCGCCGGAAGCGGTGAGCCGGTTGCCGTCGGGAGAGGTGAGCCGGCCGTCGTCGGAAGGGGTGAGGGTGATGTGGACCTCGCCGTCCGTGCGTTCGGCGGTGGCGACGGTCACGCCGAAGCGCAGGTCGACGCCCGCCTCGCGCAGTCGGTCGGCGACGAGTTCGCCGGCGAAGGGTTCCAGCTGCGGCAGCAGGCGACTGCCGCGCGCGAGGAGGGTGACCTCGGTGCCGAGAGCCTGCCAGGCCGTGGCCATCTCGGTGGCCACGACCCCGGCGCCGACGACGACGAGCCGTCCGGGCGGCCGCCGGGCGCTGGTGGCTTCGCGGCTGGTCCAGGGGCGCAGGGCGGCGAGCCCGGGCAGGTCGGGGAGAGCGGCGCCGCTGCCGGTGCAGACGGCCACGGCGTGCCGGGCCCGCAGGTGGACGGTGCCGCCGTCGGGGGTGGTCACGGTCACGCGCCGTGGCCCGTCGAGGCGGCCGTGGCCGCGTTGGAGTTCGATGCCGGCTGTCTTGAGCCATTCGACCTGGCCGTCGTCGTTCCAGTGGGCGGACATGCGGTCGCGGTGCGCCAGCACGGCGGCGGTGTCCAGCGGTCCGGCGGCGGCCGGGGCCAGGCCGGGTACCCGGCCAGCGTCGGCACGCAGGAGCGCGGGCCGCAGCAGGGCTTTGCTCGGTTCGCACGCCCAGTATGAGCATTCGCCCCCGACGAGCTCGCTCTCCACGATGACGGTGCTCAGGCCGGCGGCGGCGGTCCGGTCGGCGACGTTCTCGCCGACCGGACCGGCCCCGATCACGACCACGTCATAGGTACGGGTTTCTTCGGTGGTCACTGGTCCTCCATGATGTGGCCGTGTCTCGGGGAAACCGCCGGTCAGCGGCCGGGCAGCCGTACGGTGATCTCCTGCAGGAACCAGCGGTTGCCGTCGGGGTCGGCGAACGAGGCGAAGGAGCCGTAGCTGGCACGCTGCGGGTGCGCGCCCATGACACGGCCGGCCTCGTCGGCCTGGTGGAAGGCGCCGGTGGCGTCGTGGAACGGGCCGGTGACGTCGACGCCCTGGCTGGTCAGCTCCTTGTGGGCCTGCTCGATGTCGGAGACGATCAGGTGCAGCCCCTGGACCGTGCCGGGTTCGGCGTCGGTGAGGCCGTCGCCGAAGATGATCGAGCAGGCGGAGCCGGGGGGAGTGACCTGAATGATCCGGTAGCCGTCCTTGATGGGGAAGTCCGCGTCGAGGCGGAAGCCCAGCTGCCGGGTGTAGAAGTCCTTGGCGCGGTCGGCGTCGGAGACGGGCAGGACGACGACTTCGAGCTTCATGTCCATGGTCGTGATCTCTCTTTCGGTGCTAGCGGGCGGCGTGCGCGGCCTTTTCGATGACCCCGGCCACGGTCTTGGGCTGGGAGACGGCGACGGAGTGGGAGGCGCGTACCTCGATGGAGTGCGCGTGGGCGCGCTTGGCCATGTAGCGCTGGACCTCGACGGGGATGTTGAGGTCCTGGGTCGTGATGACGGCCCAGGAGGGCTTGTCCTTCCAGGCGGCGACCTCGGTCTTCTCCTCCAGGGCCGACTGCGCGATGGGCCGCTGGGTGGCGGCCATGAGGGCCGCGGTGTCGGCCGGCACGTCGGCGGCGAACTGGTGGTGGAACTTGCCTTGCTTGATGTACAGGTCGGTTCCGCTGGTGCCGTCGGGGAGGGTGAAGGGTGCGGGGTCGAGGGTGCCGGGGAGGGTGGAGCCGGGGTACTTGTTCGTCAGCTCCAGGGCGGTCTCGCCGGGGGCGGGCAGGAAGGCGGCGACGTACACGAGGGCCTTGACCTCGGGGTCGTTCGCGCCGGCGACGGTGATGACCGTGCCGCCGTACGAGTGCCCGACGAGGATCTTGGGCCCGGAGACGTGGTCCAGGACGCTGCGGAGCGCGGCGGCGTCGTTGGCCGGGCCGCGCAGCGGGTTGGCCGCGGCGACGACGGGGTAGCCGTCCGCGCGCAGCACTTCGATCACCGCGTTCCAGCTGGAGGCGTCGGCGAAGGCGCCGTGCTCCAGCACGATGGTCGGCTTTGCGGGCTTCTCCGCGCCGGAGGCGGCGGAGGCGGTGGCGGCAGGGAGGAGAGCGATCGCGACCGTCGACAGGGCGCCCAACATGAGCCGCCGTCTGCCGCCACCTTTGATGCTGACCACGATTTTCCCCTTTCAGGATGCTTCGCGAAGGTTGCTGATCTGGTGCAAGCACTCTCGTCCGGGAAGGATCGCGGTCACATCCGTCACATGACGGTCAGTCATTCCGCGCGCCTCGGCGCGTTGGGCCACTCGACCGGCGGCACTGCGCGGATCCCCCCCGCAGGCAGGCCGCCGACCTGCGTGCGGAGCGGCCCGTCGGTGCTGACCGTCAACTGACTGATGTGCCGGTGCCGGTCGCGAAACGACAGTGAACGTCATGAAACGTCTTCTGATGATCTTCGCGACCGGAGTGGCAGTGGCGGCGTGCCTGCCGGCCGCGGCCTCGGCCAGCACCGCGAGCTCTGCCGCCACCCCGTTCACGTGCTCGTCCATCTCCGTGAACGCCCCGTCCGGCACCGCGGTGGAGTCCGTGACGGCGGTGCGCCAGGAGGGGGGCACCTTGACCATCCAGCCCGTGCCGCCGTTCACCGAAGTGGTGAAGATCCCGGACGTGCCGGCCTACTGCGATGTCACGGTCACGCTCACCCACCCGGGTGTCGGCGACCACGCCAAGGTGCGGGTCTGGCTGCCCGAGACGGGCTGGACGGGCCGTTTCCAGGCGGTGGGCGGCAGCGCCTTCGCCGCCGGCGACTACGGCGCGGGCCTGGCCGGCGCGATCAAGAGCGGCTACGCCGCCGCTACCACCGACGCCGGTGTCAGCACGTACCTGGACACCGGCTGGGCCCTGAACAGCGACGGCGAGGTCAACACGCCGTTGCTGAAGAACTTCGCCGACCGGTCCCAGCACGAGATGGCGGTCGTCGGCAAGCAGGTCGTCAACGAGGTCTACGGCAGGCCCGTCTCCTACTCGTACTGGAACGGCTGCTCGACCGGCGGCCGCCAGGGCTACATGGAGGCCCAGCGCCACCCCGACGACTTCGACGGCATCCTGGCCACCGCGCCGGCGATCAACTGGGACGAGTTCGAGGTCGCGACCCTGTGGCCGCAGGTGGTGATGAACGAGGAGAACACCTTCCCCTCCCCCTGCAAGTTCAACGCCTTCAACGCGGCCGCCGTCAAGGCCTGCGACCCGCTCGACGGCGCTCCCGACGGGCTGATCGGCGACCCCGCCACGTGCGCCTTCGACCCGCGGCAGCTCATCGGCAAGAGCGTCGAATGCGACGGTGAGCAGGAGACCATCACCGCGGCCGACGCCGCCGTCGTACGCAAGATCTGGGCCGGCCCCCACACCCCGTCCGGCAGGAAGTTGTGGGCCGGCATCCCGATCGGCGCCGGCTTCGACCTCGCCGGCACCCGCGTCGACGACAACGGTGACCGCGTGGGCGCGCCGTTCCCCGTGCCGGCCGCCTGGGTCGCGACGTTCCTGAAGCGGCAGCCCTCGTACGACCTCACGACGATCACCTACGCCGAGTTCGCCAAGCTCTTCGAGCAGTCCCAGACCGAGTACGACGCGATCATCGGCACCGACGACCCCGGCCTGTCGGCGTTCCGCAGGTCCGGCGGCAAGCTCCTCACCTGGCACGGAGCCGCTGACCAGCTGATTCCCGCCCAGGGCACCGTGGACTACCGCCGGCGGGTGGAGCTGGCCATGGGCGGTGCGAGCCGGGTCGACGACTTCTACCGGCTGTTCCTGGCGCCGGGCGTCGCCCACTGCGCCGGCGACACGAGCACCGGTCCGAAGCCCACCGACGCTCTCGGCGCCCTGACGGCCTGGGTCGAGCAGGGCAAGGCCCCGCAGACGCTGCACGCCGCCATCACGGACTCGTCCGGCAAGACGGTGACGCGCGATTTGTGCCGGTACCCGCTCGTCTCCCGCTACTCCGGCCACGGCGACCCGGCTGTCGCCGGCAGCTACTACTGCGCCCCCGCCCGGCACTGACTTCTGGAAAGGCCCCCATCATGAAAGCCTCACCCCTGCTGAAGCTGTACCTGGGCCGTGGCGTCCTGGCCGTGGCGTGGGCCGCCGTGTTCGCCCTGGCGCACGACCCCATCGACGCCCTCGCGATCGCCCTGCTGGTCGTCTATCCGCTGATCGACGCGGTGTCGTCGCTGATCGACCTGCGTGCGCTGCCTGACGGGTCGGAGCGCCGCCTGACGCTGTTCAACGGGGTGCTCAGCACCCTGGCCGCCGTCGCCGTAGGCATCGCGGGGATGGGCGGGGTGGCGGCGGTGCTGCACGTGTTCGGCGCCTGGGCCGTCGTCTCGGGTGCGGCGCAGGTGCTGGTCGGGCTCCGGCGGCGCGGCCCGGAGCTGGGCAAGCAGTGGCCGATACTGATCGCGGGCGGGCTGTCGTTCCTCGTGGGCATCTTCTACAACATCCAGGCCCTCGGGGAGGGTGCCTCGCTCGACGTGCTGTCGGTCTATGCCACCGGCGGCGGCGTGTTCTTCATCATCCAGGCCGGGCTGCTGGCCTGGCGTGCCCGCTCGCCGCGGACGCAGACCGTCTGACGGAACCAGCGCGAACACGCCGACAGCCTGCCGGATCGAATCCGGCAGGCTGTCTCGGCGTTTCGGTCAGAAGTGGTCCACGTCCACGACGGCCTTGGCGAAGGCGGCGGGCGCCTCCTGCGGCAGGTTGTGGCCGATGCCCGCCAGGGTGCGGTGTTCGTAGGCGCCGGTGAACATCTCCCGGTACGACGAGCCGTCGCCCGGCGCCGTGAAGGGGTCGCGCTCGGCGTCCAGGGTGATGGTCGGCACCTTGATGACCGGGCGTGCGGCGAGCCGCTTCTCCAGGCCGTCGTAACGGCGCTCCCCGTCGGCCAGGCTCAGCCGCCACCGGTAGTTGTGGATCACGATGGCGGCGTAGTCGGGGTTCTCGAAGGCCGCGGCCGTGCGCTCGAACGTGGCGTCGTCGAAGTCCCACGTCGGGGAGACGGTGTCCCAGACGAGCCGGGTCAGGTCGTGGCGCTTGTCCTTGTTCTCCATGGCCAGCTTGCCCCGCTCGGTGGCGAAGTAGTACTGGTACCACCAGGCGTATTCGGCCTTCGGCGGCAGCGGGCTGAGGTTGGCCTCGAGGTTCGTGATGAGGTAGCCGCTCACCGACACCAGCGCCTTGCACCGCTGCGGCCACAGGGCCGCGATGATGTCGGCGGTCCTCGACCCCCAGTCGAAGCCGGCGAGAACCGCCTTTTCGATCTTGAGGGCGTCCATCAGGGCGATGATGTCGAGCGCGATCGCCGACTGCTGGGCGTTGCGGAACGTCTTCGCGGACAGGAACCGCGTCGTGCCGTGACCGCGCAGGTAGGGCACGATCACCCGGTAGCCCTGCGCTGCCAGCAGCGGGGCGACGTCGACGAAGCTGTGGATGTCGTACGGCCAGCCGTGCAGGCAGATGACCACGGGCCCGTGGGCCGGCCCCGCCTCGGCGTAACCGATGTCCAGCAGTCCGGCCTTGACCTGCTTCAAGGAGGCGAACGAGGCGGCCTGCGACGTCGTGGCGGCGGAGGCGGCCGGGCCCGCCAGCGAGGCGACGGTCGCGAGACCGAGGACCTTGCCGAAGGTGCGCCTGTTGATCATGTGGAATCCTCCGTGTCGAAATAGTGGGAATGCGACATCTCCCACTGTTTCGGGCAGGGAGAATACAGCACATCAGTCACATGACGGTGAGACACGGCGAACGGGCCACGCGAAACCCTCCGGGCCGGCGAAGCACGGCGAAGAGGAACGTTAAGTCATTCGACTGTTCCCGCCCACGCACCTCTGGACGATTCTTGATCCACGGCCCGTACGAGCTGGAGGATCCGTGAGCCCCACTCCCATCGTCTTCATCCATGGCGCGTGGCTCCACGCGTCGTCGTGGGAGTCATGGAACCAGCGCTTCTCCAGTTTCGGGTTCGCCGTCCACGCGCCGGGCTGGCCGGGAGAGCCCGCCACGGTGGGCGAGGCCCGCCGGAATCCCGAAACGCTCCACGAGCTGGGGCTCGACGCGCTCACGGACCACTACGCGCGCATCGTCCGTTCGTTCGACACCCCGCCCGTGATCGTCGGCCACTCGGTGGGCGGGCTCATCGCGCAGCACCTCCTCGGCGCGAACGCGGGCCGCGCCGCGGTCGCCATCGCCCCCGCCCCGGTCGACCACGCGACCTGCCCGGCCTCCGGGGAGCCGTGGCCGGTGTCGATGGACGCTGAGAGGTTCCGGCGGCTGTTCGCCAACGCGGTCACCGAGCAGGAGTCGGCCGAGTTGTTCGAGCGCCACGTGATCCCGGGGCCGCGCCGGCTGCTGGCCGAGCTGGGACACGGCGGCGCCGTACGGCACCCGCGGGCGGTCGTGGACCACGGCAACGCCCGCCGCGGCCCGCTGCTGCTGATCTCGGGGCAGGAGGACCGGCTGGTGCCCGACCACGTCACCCGGGCCGTGTACAAGCTGTACGGCGACTCGACGGCCACGAGCAGCCTCAAGCAGTTCCCGGACCGGGCCCATTCGCTGGTCGTCGACAGCGGCTGGCGGGCGGTCGTCGACTATGTGCTGGTCTGGCTCGCCGAGCGAGGGGTGTCCGCCGATCCGTCGAAGTGGTGAGGAGGGGTCACACGTCCCCGGCCTTGCCCAGAGCGTCGCGCAGCGCGGCCCGCGAGGTGATGCCCAGCTTCGGGAAGACGCGGTAGAGATGGGAGCTGACGGTGCGCGGCGACAGGTGCATGCGTGCGCCGATCTCCTTGTTCGTCAGCCCGCTCGCGGCCAGCTCGGCGATGCGGCGCTCCTGCCAGGTCAGCGCGGTCAGGTACGACAGCGAGGCCCGGGCGGGCGTCCCTGAGGCGCGCAGCTCGGCCTGGGCGCGCTCGGCCCAGCCGGTGGCGCCGAGCCGTTCGAAGGACTCGGCGGCCCGGACCAGGACGGGCCGTGCGGCCTTGGGACCCTGGGTGTGCCTGAGCCGGACGCCGTGGGCCAGGCGGATGCGCGCCAGCTCGAACGGGAAACCGGCTGCGGCCGGGTGGGCCTCGGCCAGGGCGTACATGTCCTCGGCCTCCTTCTCCTCGGCGGCCGTCATCGCCAGGGCGCCGTAGGTGATGAGGGCCAGCCGGGGGGAGACGCCGGGCAGGTCCGCGTCGGAGGCCGCCTGGGCGTGCCGGCGGGCCTGCTCCAGGCGTCCGGTGTGCACGGCGGCCTCGACCAGGTCGAGCAGCGTGCGCGAGGCCTGATGGGCGCAGCGTTCGAACGATCCGGGCGGCGTGATGCCGATGGCGTACAGGTAGGCGGCCTCGTAGTCGCCCTCGCTCAGGGCCGCCGCCGTGCCGATGGCGTCGGCGATCTGGGTCAGGAACCCCACGCCGCGCGGGCGGGCCCAGGCTTCCAGGACGGCCTGCGCCTCGCGGGCCTGTTCGACCTGGCCGCGCAGGGCGGCCAGGAGCCCGAGGTAGGCACGGGTCTGGTGGGCGAACAGCGCGTGTCCATGGGACGTGGTCAGCTCCAGGGCGCGCTGTCCCGTCCGTTCGGCGTCGTCCCACTCGCCGGCGGCCAGCTGGTCGAGCATGATCAGGTGCAGCATGGTCATACCGGTGGCCACGGCGCCGGTCTCCACCTCACGGTCGACGGCGCGCTGCAGGTAGGGGCGGTACTGGCGCAGCGTGTCGACGTGGTAGGCGGCCACGGACAGGCGCGAGACGTCCCACGGCTCCAGCTCCGAGCCGTCGGCGAACGCGCGCTCGACGCGCTCGTGCACGCCCGCGCCGTGACGGACGACGTCGCTCCACGCGTCGCGGTAGATCGCCGAGCGGAGGTCGACCCGGTCCCCCAGAGAGTCCATGAGCTGCTCGGTGCGCTCCCACAGCGCGGCGTCGCCGGCGTACTGGCTGATGGCCAGCAGCACGTTGACCAGCCGGGTGAGCACTTCGGGGGGTTCGTGCGCGCCGTCTTCCCGCAGGCTCTCGATCGCCGCCGCGACGTGGCGATGCGCGGAGCGTACGTCGCCGTCTTCGTACAGGGCCACGTACGCCGAGGTGACCACCGTGGCGGGGGACTCGCTCCCGCCCGGCAGCAGGTCCGAGCGGACGAGTTTCTGCGCCTGCTCCAGGAGCGCGGCATGCCCGGCGATGAAGGCGGCGTCGCCGAGCCGCCTGGAGCGGTCGGCGGGGGTCTCGCTCAGCTCCGCCGCGCGGGTCAGCCAGGCCACGGCCGCGACCGCGCCGCCGCGCCGGGTCGCCGAGTCGGCCGCGGCCTCCAGCGCGGCGGCCACCTCCTCGTCGGGATCCACGGCCGAGGCCGCCAGGTGGCGGGCGCGCCGCTCGACGTCGTCGCGGTGCACCCGCGCGAGCTCGGCGTGCGCTGCCCGGCGCTGGTTGGGGGTCGCCAGCTGAACGACGGTGGCGCGGACCAGCGGGTGCCGGAAGACGAGGTCGCCGGTGGCGGGGTCGGTGTCCAGGAGGCCGGCCGCGACCGCCTCGTCGGCCTCGCGCATGCGGTAGCGGGCGCCGGGGGCGCGGTTGCCGGACGGTCCCGCCCCGACGCCGTCGAGGGCGCCGCGCAGCAGTTCTTCTCGTACGGGACCGGCCAGGCGTTCGATGCGGATGCCGTAGACGTGCTGCAGGCGGCGCGACAGCGGGATGTTGCCGAATCCGAGGTCGCCGGTATGGCCGCCGTCAAGGTAGGCGGGCAGCTCCAGGATCGCCAGGGGGTTGCCCATGGCGTGCTCCAGGACGTTGCGCCGGGTGGGCGCGTCGAGTTGCGGATGGCGGAGGTCCAGGAGCTGCCCGGCGGCCTCCTCCGACAGGGCCGCCACGGGCAGCTCGGGAAGCGCGGCCGTGTCGAACCGCGAGCCGACGTCGGACCGTACGGCGATGAGCATCTTCACGGAGCTCCCGCTGAGCCGGCGCCCCACGAACCCGCACACCTCGGCGCTGGAGGCGTCCATCCACTGACCGTCGTCGAGCAACAGCAGCAGCGGTTTCTCCGACGCCGCCAGGGACAGCAGGTCGAGCACGGCGATGCCGAGGGACATGACCGACGGCGCCGTGCCCTCGTGCAGCCCGAAGACGACGTCGAAGACGGCCCGGTGGCCCTCGTCGAGCCCGGCCGAGTGGGGCAGCAGCGAATAGAGCAACTGGTGCAGGCCGGCGAACGGCAGTTCCGTCTCCGCCTCGACCCCGGCGGCGCGGATCACGCGGTGCCGCTCCGGGCCCGTGAGGCCGGCCACGTGGTCGAGCAGGGCGCTCTTGCCGACCCCGGTCTCGCCCCTGAGGATGAGGGCCTGCCCCCCGGCGGCCGCCATGAACGCGGACAACTCCCTTTGGACGCCATCCCGGCCCACCATTGTCGAGACGAGCGACTCCACGCTTCCCCCACTCCCATACAACTAACTGCCTCACTAATGTGACACTAATTTGCTTCATATGCCACGCGACAGAGGTATCTTGGGGCGGGTGAGAGCAGACGCGACCCGCAACCTCGAACGCGTCCTGAGCACAGGCGCCCGCATGCTCGCCGACGACCCCTCGGCGACCATCGCCGCCATCGCCGCCGCGGCGGGGGTGGACCGCCGCACGGTCTACCGCCGCTTCGCCTCCCGTGAAGATCTCATGGCCGCCGTCTACGGAGCCCGCTACGACGCGGTCGAGAAGGCCATCGAGGCGGCCCGGCTGAGCGAGGCCCCGGTCGCGGTGGCGCTGCACCGTTACGTCGAGGGCATCATCGCCGTCAACCGCAAATGGCCCGTGGAAACGAGCCGCATGCTCCGCGAGGTGACGCTCCGCGAGCGCCGCCGCGGCCTAATCGACGAGGTCGACGCCTTCCTGCGGCGCGCCGCCGACGAGGGCCTGCTGCGCTCCGACCTGCCGCCCGGCTGGGTGGCCACGGTCCTGCCGCCGCTGATGGTGCACGCCGCCGAGGACCTGCCCGAGCTGAGCGCCGCGCAGGCCGCCGACATCGTGGTCGAAACACTGCTGCGCGGCGTCGGCGTTCCGCGGGCGCGCTGACCCCGTGACGGTGATGGTCATGGGTCTCCTTCCCGTACGGCACGGCCGGGCAAACCCGCCCCGGTACGACCCTAGGCACCGCCTGCATACGAACCGCAGACAACGCGCATACAAGCCATGGCCGGGCTGCTCAGGCCAGCAGATCCGCCAGCCGGTCGATCTGCTCGATGTCATCCGACCAGCAGCTGAGCATCACCTCGTGGGCCCCGAGGTCCCGGTACGCGGCGACGGTCTCCCGGATCTCCGCGGCGGTGGTCGCCATCCCCTGCGCGGACTGCGCGGCGAGCTCCGGCGCGAACCCGTAATAGCGCAGCAGCGACGCCCGCGCGTCCGACACGGTGAACTCCGGCCCCAGCGCGACGTTGATCTGGCCGACGAGCAGCGGTTCGCCCGCCCGGCCGGCGTCCTTCCACTGCCGTCTGACCAGCTCGAACAACGCCCCCGCGTATCCCGGCGGAGCCGGGCAGATGTAGCCGGAGCCCCAGCGGGAGACCCGGGCCAGCGCCGGCGGCGTGAAACCGCCGAAGAGGAGTTCGGGACCGCCCTGCTGCACCGGGGACGGACCGACCGGCCCGATGCCCGGTGCGACCGGTTCGCCGGCCCAGACCCGGCGCATGGTCGCCAGCTGCTCGTCCATCCGCCGCCCCCGGGTGGCGTGATCGGCGCCCACGGCCTGGAAGTCGTCCTCCCGCGCGCCGACCCCGAGACCCAGGGTGAAGCGGCCACCGGACAACCGGTCGAGGGTCGCGCTCTGCTTGGCCAGCAGCACCGGGTCGCGCAGGGGCGCGAGCAGCACCTCCGACTGCACCCGGATCCGCTCGGTCACCGCCGCCATCGCGGCCAGCGTGACCATGATCTCGGGATTGTTGTACACGATCCGGTCCGGCACGCCGATCCGGGCGTACGGGCCGGCGTCCGCGCGCCGCGCCCACGCGACCAGCGCGGCCGGATCGACGAAGGGCACCGCGAGTCCGAGCGTCATGTGCGTTCAGCCTTCCGTGGCGCCGGACAGGACCGCGAGGGCGGCACGCGCCTGCTCGCGCATCGCGGGCACGAACTGCTGCGCGGGCTCCGGCAGGCCGGACAGGACGAGCGCGACCTCCTCCGGCGTGCCGACCTCGTCGAGGAATCCCACGATCAGGTGTGCCGCCTCGGCCGGCGAGCTCGCGACGGTCGCGCGCGAGAAGGCGGCCCACTCGTCCGGCGAGATGTGCTCGCGCAACGCCCGGAACAGCAGCGGCTCCTCGTGCTCGAGATGCCGATGCACCAGGTCCCGTACCGCTTCGGCCGCCCGCCGCAGCCCCGGGCGGTCGCCGTCCTCGCGGATCGGCACCGCGCCGAGGGCGTCGAGCGCGATGTCGAGGTCGTCGTGCTCCTCGCTCAGGACGGCGAACCGTTCCGCCGCCTCCGGCGCCACCGCGGCGATCATCGGCCACAGCTGGTGGTCCTCGGTCTCGTGATGGTGGCGCAAGTTCTTGACGAGGAACTCGCGCAGCTCGGCCAGGGCCCCGAGGGGGACGGAGGGCTTGAGGGCGGCCTCCGACAACAACGTCGTGGCGCGCCGGTGGAAGGCGTGGATGAGGCGGGTCTCGGTGACGGCCGCGATCTCGGTGTTGGTCGACATGCCGGGGAGCGTAGAAGCCGCGGGAGGAGGTCACGTTGACGAATGGTTGGCGCCCGAGGCAGGCGTCCGTCCCGGACGTATACGTCCGAATGCACGGGGTATCGTACCGGGGCGTTTTCGGTAGGGTCGCGGCGGGACTCGAACGGCTGGGGGAGCCGGCCGAGGCCACCGAGGGGAGGAGCGCCGCACCATGCGCCTTTTTGGACGGGAAGCCGAGCTGAAGGCCCTGGCCGAGCTCATCGACGACCCTGCGGCGCGCAGCGGCGTTCTCATGCGGGGGGAGACCGGCATCGGGAAGTCCGCGCTCGTGGCGGAGGCCGTTTCGGCGGCGTCGGCCGCGGGCCTGCGCGTGCTGACGACGACCGGCGTGGAGGCCGAGCAGCACCTCGCCTTCGCCGGGTTGCACCAACTGCTGTACCCGGTCCGGGCAGGCGTGGACGCGCTGCCGGCCCCGCAGCGCGACGCCCTGCGCTGCGCGCTGGGCCTGGCGGAGGGGGCCGAACCCAGCGCGTACCTCGTCGGCCTCGCCACGCTGACCCTGCTGGCCGAGACGGCCGCCGTCCAGCCGCTGCTGGTCGTCGCGGAGGATGTGCACTGGCTCGACCGCGCCAGCGCGGACATCCTCGCCTTCGTGGCGCGCCGGATCGAGTCCGAGCCCATCGGCATGGTCGCGACCCTCAGGGAAGGCGAGCATTCTCACCTGCAGGACGCCGGGCTGTCCCCGATGCCCGTCGGCCGCCTCTCCGACGACGTCGCCGACGAGCTCCTGGACTCGATCGCTCCCGGCCTCACCCCGGAGGTCCGGGCGCGGCTGCTGGCGGAGGCCGCCGGGAACCCGCTGGCGCTGACCGAGCTGCCGGTGGCCGGGGGAGACCACGGCGAGCGCGGTCCGATGCTGCCGCTGAGCGAGCGGCTTGAGCGCGCGTTCACCGCCCGGGTCGCCGCCCTGCCGGTGCCGGCCCGCACCGCGCTGCTGGTCGCGGCGCTCAACCAGAGCGATTCGGTCTCCGAGACGCTCGCGGCCACGGGCCTGATCCTGGGGTCGGCGGCCGAGCTGGAGATCCTCGCACCGGCCGTCGAGGTCCGGTTGATCGAGCTCGGCATCGGCGCGGTGCGGTTCCGCCATCCCCTGATGCGGTCGGCCATCCCGGCTGCTTCGGCGCTCGCCGAACACAGGCAGGCCCACCTGGCCCTCGCCGAGACGCTGCGCGACCAGCCGGACCGGCGGGCATGGCACCGGGCCGCCGCGACGTCCGGAGCCGACGAGGCGGTGGCGGCCGAGCTGGATCGCGCGGCCGACCGGGCCCGGCGCCGGGGCGGCGTCGCCGCCGCGATCGCGGCCTTCGAGCAGGCGGCCCGGCTGAGCGAGGTACCGGATCGGAAGGCGGACAGGTTGCTGGGAGCGGCCGAGCTCGCGGTCGAGTCCGGCAGCCGCGGCACGTCCGAGCGTCTGGTGCGCGACGCGCAGGCACTCGAACTCTCGCCGCGCCGGCGGGCCACCGCCGCGTGGTTGCTCAGCAGCTTCGAGGACGGCGTGCGCGAGGACCTCTCCCGGGTGCCGGAGCTGGCCGAGCTGGCCGCTTCGGTCGCCGCCGACGGGCAGGTCGAGCCGGCTGTCCGGATCCTGTGGGGCGCCGCCATGCGCTGCTTCTGGTCCGAACCGGGCCCGGCCGCCCGGCGTGCGCTGCTGGACGTGGCCGACGGGCTGCCCGTTCCCGCCGGCGATCCGCGCTTGGTCGCGGTCGCCGCGTACGTCGCGCCGTTCGAGCGGGGCGGCACCACGCTCGACAGGCTGCGCGAACTGGCCGCCGTGGCCGGCGCCGACCCGGAGGTTGATCGTTACCTGGGCAGCGCGGCGCTGCAGGTCGGGGCGTTCGACCTGGCCGCCCGCTTCTCCGCGGCGGCCGCGCCCGCCCTGCGCGCCCAGGGGCGGCTCGGCCTGCTGCCCCGGGCGCTGGCCGTTCTGGCGTGGAGCCGGGCCCGGCTCGGCGACCTGGCCGGGGCCCTGACGGCCGCGGCGGAGGCCGCCACGTTCGCCCGGGAGACCGGCCAGCCGTTCATGTACGGGCTGGCCACGGCCGTCCAGGCCGAGATCGCCGCGCTGAGGGGTGACACCGGGCAGGCCGGGACCCTCGCCGACGAGGCGGAACGCGTCGCACTCCCGGTCGGCGCCCGGCCCGTCCTGGCCACCGTCCAGCTCACGCGGGGGCTCGCGGCCCTGAGCGAGGGGCGTTTCGACGACGCGTTCGCCGCCCTGAGCCGGATCCTCGATCCCGCGGACCCCGGCTACCAGCTGGCCCTGCGCGCCTACTGCCTCGCGGAGCTCACCGAGGCCGCCGTGCGCGCCGGGCGTACCGAGGCCATGCGGGACATTCTGCGCGACCTGGAGCCGCTGGCCGCGTCGACGCCGTCACCGGCGCTGCACATCGGGTTGCGCTACGCGCGTGCCGTGCTCGCCCCGGACGAGGAGGCGGAGGAGCTGTTCACCGCCGCGCTGCGGGCGGACCTGACCGGATGGCCCGCCGAGCGCGGACGCCTCCATCTGGCGTTCGGCGAATGGCTGCGGCGGCGGCGCCGGGCCGCGGAGTCCCGGACGCACCTGCGTACGGCCAGGGAGACCTTCGACGCGCTCGGCATGGCCGCATGGGGCGAGCGCGCACGACGGGAGCTGCGCGGCGCGGGGGAGTCGAGCCCCAACCGCGACCCGGACGCGCGGGAGAAGCTCACCCCGCACGAGCTGAGCATCGCGCAGCTGGCCGCCGAGGGGCTGACCAACCGGGAGATCGGACAGCGGCTGTACCTGTCCCACCGGACCGTCAGCACCCACCTGCACCGGATCTTCCCCAAGCTGGGGGTGAGCTCCCGGGCCGATCTCGCGCGGGTGCTCACGACTTCGTACGGCTCAGACAAGTGAGGCGTCGGCCGCCGTCCTGATCCGCGCGTACATCCTCCGCAGTCCGGGGCCGGGCTCCAGGCCCAGATCGTCGTCCAGCAGCCCGGCGATCCGGTGGTAGGCCGACAGAGCCTCCTCGCGGCGGCCGTCGCGGTCGAAGGCCCACATCAGCAGCTCCCACAACCGCTCGCGATAGGGCTCCGCCGCCGTCGCGAGCGTCAGTCCATCGATCGCGTCGCCGCAGTCGCCCTGTTCGATGTCCAGCGCCCAGCGCTCCTCCATGGCCGAGGCGCGCAGCTGTTCGAGCCAGGCGCGGCGGCCCTCGAAGAAGGCGCCGCTCATCCCGTCGAGCGCCGGTCCGCGCCACAGCGTCAGCGCGCCACGCAGCAGCCCGGACGCCTCCGTGATCTTCCCCTGCTCGCGGGCCTCGCGGGCGGCGGCGGTGGCCTGGCGGAACACCGTCACGTCGACCGCACCGGGGTCGACCGCCAACTGGTAACCGCGGCCCACCGACCTGATCTCCGCTTCGGTGCCCAGTCCTGCCGAACTGGCGTCGGCCAGCACCCGGCGCAGGCGGGAGATGAAGGTACGGGTGCTCACGACGGCGCTGCGCGGCGCCTCGCGACCCCACAACGCGCCCACGATCTCGTCGATCGTGACCTGACGCCCCTGGCTCAGGAGCAGCCGGGCGAGCACTCCCCGCTGCTGCGGCGACCCCGTGTCCAGCTCTTCCCCGCCGCTCCAGACCCTGATCGGGCCCAGTAGCCCAAAGCTCACCCCACCCATCGAGGTTCCCCCGCCCTCTCACGTAGCGTCACCGACGCCGTACTCGGGCGTCCCTGACCGACCCTACTGACGCCGCGTCGGGGTTTTTGGCGCATTGACCGGCTTGTCAGTGGTCTGTGAGTTTTCTGACTTTTCCCGGCTCAGGCCCTGCTGTCCCGGGATGACGTACACGTACGGCGTCACGTGACGCTCGCGAAGGCGGTCCGGGCCGGGATCTACTACCGCGGGCCCGCACTGTGCACTCGTAAGGAAAGCGCCCGATCGTGATTGGACAGCCGAACGTCGTCTCGGCTCCCTGCAGGTTCACCGTTCTCGGGCCGCCCGGCCTCTATTGCGGTGAGACGCGCCTGGATCTCGGCGCACCGCAACAACAGGCCGTGCTGATGCTGTTGCTGGTCAACAGCGGCACTTTCGTACGGATGGGTGAGCTGATCACCGGTGTGTGGGGCGACCGGGCACCGGCCACAGGGGAAGCCGTCATCCGGACCTACATCTCCCGCATCCGGCGGCTGCTGTCCGAGTGCGGGCTGGAGTCGGCGATCAGCTCCCAGTCCGGGAGCTACATGCTGGACCCGTCGCTGTGCGCGCTGGACGCCACCGAGTTCGCCGATCTCCTCGAATCCGCCAGGCAGGAGCGCGCGAGCGGGCGCGTCGCGGTGGCCGCGAGCCGTCTGGAGCAGGCACTCGGCCTCTGGACGGGCACGGCGCTGGCCGGGGTGCCGGGCGAGGCCGCCGAATGCGAGCGGTTCCGGCTGGAACAACTGAAGCTGCTCGCCACCCAGGAGCTGCTGCAGCTCCGCCTGGAGCGGGGGGAGCACGCGGAGGTGGTGGCCGAGATCCCGCTGCTCATCCAGCTGAACCGGCTCGAAGAGCCGCTGTACGAGATCTACCTCCTCGCCCTGTACCGCTGCGGCAGGCGGGTGGAGGCGCTCGAGGTCTACCGGATGGTCTATGACCTGCTGGGCAAGGAGCTGGGCGTCAGCCCGGGGCCGCGGCTGCGGGAGATCCACGACCGGATCCTGCGGGCCGACGCGGACCACGACGACGGGTTCGCCCTCGCGCCATGGGCCGAGCGGCCCGCCGTACGCTCCCCGGACGAGACTCCCCATTGGCGGTTCGTCGGGAGGGACACGGAACGCGCCGCCTTCCAGGACCTGCTGAAGAAGAGCCGTGGCGAACGTCCGGGCCTTCTCTTCTTCCGCGGACCCGCCGGCATCGGCAAGTCGACACTGCTGCGCCGGCTCGCCGACGACGCCGCCGACGCGGGCCGGCGGGTGTGGCACCTCCACGGCTCGGTGGTCACGCAAGCGCGCGAACACCTCGGACGGTTCGCGGAGGAGCTCTCCGGCGTACCCGGCCCGATCCTGCTCATCGACTCGTTCGAGGAACTGGCGGACCTCGAACCGTGGCTGCGCGACGAATGCCTCCGGCGGCTGCCCGCCGACACGATCGTCGTGGTGGCGGGCCGGACCGGGCCGAGCGCCGCCTGGCTCACCGATCCGGCCTGGTCCGGGACGATCGTCATCCGCCACCTCGACGTCCTCACCGCCTCGGAGTCCACCGCGCTGGTCGAGGCCCGCGGCGTCGACCCCGGCCTGCGGAGGTCCATCGTGGACTTCGCCGCCGGCAACCCCTTCGCCCTGTCGCTCGCCGCCGAGGTCGGCAGGAGCATGTCGGCCACGGGACAGCCGTCGCGCCGTGACGCCGTACGCCACGTCGTCGACAACGTGCTCGCGCGCCTGGCCGGGAGCGTGCCGACGGACGCGCACCGGTGGGCGCTGCACGTGTGCGCGCACGCCCGCCACACCACCGAGGATCTCCTCGGCGCCGTGGTGCCGGGCGGACGGGCGGCGGAGCTGTTCGACTGGCTCCGGGCGCAACCATGTGTCGACACCGCCGCTCACGGCCTGGACATCAACGGCGTGCTGCGCGAAGCCCTCGACCACGACCTGCGGTGGCGGGACCCCGTCGGCTACGAGCGGATGCACCGGCGGATCCGCCATTACGCCATGGACGAGCTCCTGCGCGACGCCCGCGAACCCCGGGCGAGCGTGGCGGCCATGCGGACGATCAGCCATCTGCGCCGGCGCGGCGGGGTCGTGCGCCGGTACGTCTCGAAGGTGGGCGAGGCCGATGTGCGGGTGGCCGAGGCGACCCCCGCCGACCACGACGACCTCGTCACCATGGCGCGCGAGTGCGGCGGTGAGGTCACGGCCGCGTCCGTCCGGTTCTGGCTGGGCCGTCAGCCGGAGGCCTTCTTCCTCCTCCGGTGCCGCGAGAACAACCGGCTGCGGGCTTTCATGAGCTGGCTGACCCTGCGGGCGCCGGAGCGGGACGAGCTGGAGGCCGACCCTGTCGTGGGCGACATCTGGCACGACGTGAGCCGGCGCAGGGCGGTGCCCCCGGGGGCGCACATCGCGATCGCGCGGCACTTGATCTGCCCGGCCTTCGAGGCCAAGCCGTCTCCCGTCATGGACGTCTTCCAGGCGCGGATGATGCGCGGCTGGCTGCACGAGCCGGGGCTGGCGGCCTCGTACCTGGTCGTCGCGAACGGTCAGTGGTGGCGGCCGCTGATGGAGTATCTGGGCCAGTACGAGGTGGAGCGCGTGCGCGCGGACCACCCGTACACGATCTTCGGCCACGACTGGCTGGCCGACCCGCCGGAGGAGTGGCGAGACCACCACCTGGAGGAAGAGCTCTGGGCCGAACGGCACCCGAACCTGTTCCACCGCTCCGAAGTGGACTCGTCACCGGCTTGACAGGTGACGCTCGATCCTGCCAATATCGTCACCAGTTGAACCGGTGACGCGCAAGTGGCGCGTTCACCTGACCAGGAGGGAAAAGCCATGGCCGTCAGCTACACCGGGGTCGTCACCGTCACGGGGGAGGGCCGCAACGGAGGCCGCGTCCAGGCCGACGACGGCCTCCTCGACACCACGCTCGCCATCCCGAAGCAGCTCGGCGGCGCGGGCGGGGCCACCAACCCCGAGCAGCTGCTGGCCGCGGGCTGGGGCTCCTGCTTCCTCGGCGCGGTCAGGAGGGCGGCGGCGCAGCGCAAGATCACGCTGAAGAGCACGGCCATCACGGCTGAGGTGACCCTGAACCACGGCGACGACGGCGAGTTCAGCCTCAGCGCCGTGCTCAACCTGGAGCTCGGAGGCGTGGACCAGCAGACGGCCGACGAGCTCGGCGCCGCGGCCCACCAGATCTGCCCCTACTCCAAGGCGACCCGCGGCAACATCCCGGTCACCATCAACACGAAAGTCGCCTGACATGCGGGCGACGCAGGACCTCGCCGAAGCGGCGCGCCGGGCCCGCTTCGGCCGGCTGCCCGAGCGGGTCCGGCTCGAGGACACGGTCGAAGAGCACGCGGCCACCGCGCCGGACCCCGCGCGGGACGCCTATGACTCGGACGAATGGCTCGTTCGGTACTGCCTGTGAAACTGGAGGGGCTCGTGTTGCGCATACCGAAATCCGCGACAGTCCTGGCGGTGGCCACGATCGTGGTGGCCGTCGCCCTGGGGTGCCTGGCCCAGGTGTTCTGACGACGGTCCGGGCCGCACCATCGCCACCAAAAGCGCCACCCCTCCGCTCACCAGCACGGCACCCAGTTGCAACATGCGGCCGAACGGCGCCACGGCCGCGCCACGTCCGCGTCCCGCAGCGCGACGGCGCCGAGCCCCGGCCCTGGTCATCACCAAGAAAGCTTGGGCAGCGCACCCCGTTTGTGTGGCAGGGCACGGGTAGGCGGGCCACACGGAGGTGGGACAGGCCATGTCACGACGAGAAGATTGGGCCGAGGGGCGCGACGCGACGGCCGCCACGGTGGAGGGCACCGAGCACGGCGATCACCTGGGCGTGCTGCGATTCGACTTTCCCGGCTACGGCGGCGGGGACAAGCTTCGGCACGTGAGCTGGGAAGAGTGGTTCGACACCTTCGACAAGCGGGGGCTCAACTTCATCTATCAGGAATCCAAGAGCGACGGCACCCAGAGCAACTTCTTCCGCCTGGAGAACCCTCAGCGCGAGGACGCCTGAACTGCCCGCGAGGCAGCACATGGACAGGGACGGCGAACAGATGCTCGGAGGCCTGATCGCCGCCCATCACCTCACGCCCATGGACGACCTGCCCGCGCTGCTCGTCGCCTACGCCGGCCTGGCCGGCTTCTCCGAGCCGCTGCTGTATCTGGCCGATCTGCAACAGCAGTACCTGGTGCCGCTGCCCGGCCAGCACCTGCCCGACGGTTCGCCCCCGCAACGCCTGCGCATCGACACCACCCTGGCCGGGCGCGCCTACCGCAGCCTGTACCTGGTCTCCTCCACCAAGACCCGCGATCCCGGCGCGGCCGACCCGGATGAGGAGGGGCTCGACGAGGCACGCCCCGGCGAGGGCGGCCCCAGGCGCTGGTGGCTGCCACTGCTGGACGGCACCGACCGCATGGGCGTCCTGGCCATGACCGCTCCCGTCGACGACGACGACACCCGGCGCCGCGCGCACTGGCTCGCGTCCCTGCTGGCCATGGTGATAGCCGCCAAAGGAGCCACCAGCGACACCTACGCCACCGTGGTCCGCGACCGGCCGATGGACTTGTCGGCCGAAGTGCTGTGGTCCCTGCTGCCCGCCAAGACCTTCGCCACCGACCGGATCGTCGTCACCGCCGCCCTGGAACCCGCCTACCAGATCGGCGGCGACGCCTTCGACTACGCCCTGACCCGTGACACGCTGAACCTGGCGATCTTCGACGCCATGGGACATGACCTCACCGCCGGGCTGACCTCCGCCATCGCCATCGGCGCCTTCCGCAATCACCGCCTGCGCGGCGACGGCCTGCGCGCCGTCGGCGAGGCGATCGACGGCGCCATCGCCCAGCAGTTCGCCCGTACGCAGTTCGCCACCGGCATCTTGGCCACCCTCGACATCCGCACCGGCGTGCTCACCTGGGTCAACCGCGGCCATCCGCCACCGCTGCTGCTGCGCCAGGGCCACGTGGTGGCCGAACTGGCCACCGAGCCCGACCCTCCCATGGGGCTGTGGCTGGGCGCCTACGAGGACCCGGCCCACTACCAGCTCCAGCCGGGCGACCGGCTGCTGTGCTACACCGACGGCGTCGTCGAGGCCAAGGACCCGCACGGCCGCGAGTTCGGCCTGGACCGGTTCGTGGACTTCATCGCCCGCCACGAAGCCGATCAGGTCTCAGCCCCCGAAACGCTGCGCCGGCTGGTCCAGGCGCTGCTGCAGTACCAGCAAGGCGTGCTCCAGGACGACGCCACCGTGCTGCTCGCGGAATGGCAGTCCCAGGCGTATGCCCCGCTGGGCACCCATCGCTATTACGCGGTCACGCGGAGAGCGCCGCGCATGCCCAGCGGCTCATGACCGCCCATGCCGCAGACGCCAGCCGATGTACGCCACCCAGACGGCGATGGTGACCAGGTAGCCGGCGCCCACCCAGAGCCACAGGATTCCGGCGGGCAGCCGCGGCCGGGAGTTCGAGCGAGGCGGCGGCGAGCGTGCGGGCGGAGGCGGTCCCCTGCACGCTCTCGCGTTGCCGGCGCAGCTCGTGACGGACCCGCCGCAGGGCCGCCGGACCCTGGGACGCTTCCTCCGCATCGCCCCTCAGGATCACCCGGCGGCGGCACGAATCCGCGACCTGCTCCGCTGAGTCGTTTCATGTTTCAGCCGCTGTCAGCGGGCACGAGAGCGGGAGGCCCCGTCAACGTCGCTGCCATACGGCGGCGGGGCCCCATGACCCACGCCAACTTCGAGGGAGGCCGTCATGGGCACGCAGCAGGACATGATCGAAGTCCTGGTCGTAGACCACCGCGAGGTGGAGGAGATGTTCGTCCA
>NZ_JBITHZ010000018.1:4472-225607 GCF_044458585.1 Nonomuraea sp. NPDC050451 | reverse complement strand
TCGTCGGTGAGGTCTCCACGTGCCATGCCGTTGGCCTACCAGGATCCAGGCCAAGGCGCAGGCGAATCCCCCTGATCTCAACTCCGTACAGGCCCTAGGAGTTGCGGAAGATCACGTCTCCCTGAGGAGGTTTCCAGGCGAAGCCCGCGGCCAGCGCCGAGCCCGTACGCGGCACGGCGACGAGGTCCGTCCATTCGAATCCGATCGCCGGCGGAGTGACGCTCTGCCGGGTCAGCACGCCGCCGGCGTACCGGAGCGCGTCGATGGACAGGGTGGTGTAGGCGTAGGGGTCCTGGCCGTCCGGGGTCGCGGTGATCGACTGCCGGGTCGTCGCCGCGTAGACGCCGCCCGAGCCGTCGCCGGACAGGGTCGTGACGCGGTCGCCGGGCAGCCGGAGCTGCTCCCACGTCCCGCCGCGCCGGTGCAGCAGGACGGCCCCCGGCTGCGTCCAGTCGCCCTGCTGGAACCCGGCGGCGATCCAGACGTCGCCGTTCGCGGCGGCGAGCACCGCGTCGAAGCGGACCCGTACCGGTCCGTACGCGGGGACGGCCGCCGCGGGCACCGCGACGGCGGGCAGCGCCACCGGGTGCCATGCCTTGCCGTCCCAGCGCATGACGGCGGAGGGACCCCAGCCCCAGATCTCGCCGGGCGTGCGGACGCTGATCTCCCTCAGTGACGCCGGCGCGGGCAGGCTCGTCCAGCGACCGCTGTGATAGCGCTTGAAGAACACTCCCCGCGTACGGTCGTCGCGGCCCACGACCCAGGCGTGCTCGCCGTCCGGGACGTCCAGATCGGTGATCGTGGTCCGCCCTGACCCCATGAGCCGCCAGCGCCTGCCGTCCCAGCGCGACAGCACCGAGCGGGCGCCGGTGTCGCCCGCGATCCACACGTCGGCCGGGGAGGACGCCTCGATCAGGGAGATCTCACGCAGGGCCCCGCCCGGCCCGGTGAACTCCGCCCATTCCCTGCCGTTCCAGTGCCTGATCAAGGGCACGGTGAGAGGCGAGCCGGTCCGCGGATCGAGCCTCTTGGTCTCGCGCCGGCCCGCGGCCCAGGCGTCCGCCGGTCCGGTGGCGGCGAGATCCGCGATGTACGTACGGGCTCCGCCGCGGAAGCCGACCTCCCAGCCGGAGACGGCCTCGACCGGCGTGACCATGAGCGCCGCCAGCACGACGGCCACCGGGATGCGGTACACAGTCGCATGATGGCGCCTGCCCGGAATCCGGCCGGCTGCGCCGAGCTGAACGATCGACGAACTTCACCCCAGCCGGGAGGTCAGCGCGCGCAGGCCCGCCAGGACCTCCGCCCCCGTCGGGGCCTGGTCCGGGTCGTTGAGCCACTGCGTCATCACGCCCAGCAGCAGCGCGAGGTGCACCGAGCCGACGGTGCGCACCTCGCGCTCGGCGATGTCCGCCTCGTCGCCGTCCACCAGGTGCGCGGCCATGCCGCGGCGGCCCTCGCGCTGACCGGCCACGAGCTCGTCACGCAGCTCCGGCGAGTGCTCGGCCTGCACCATGGCCTCCAGGTTGGCCAGCCACAGCGTGCGGTGCTCGCCGATCGACACGATGAGCCGCTCCCAGAGCGCCTCGAAGCGCTCATCGGGCGTGGCCTTCTCGTCCACGGCCGCCATCGCGGCGCCGATCTGCTCGCCCCACTCCCGCATCGCCTCCACCAGCGCCGCGTTGAGCAGCGCCTCGCGCGAGCCGAAGTGGTAGCCGATCGCGGCCATGCTGACGCCGGCCGCCGCCGAGATGTCGCGGACGGTCGTGCGCGCCCACCCCTTCTCCTCCAGGCAGCGCCGCGCTCCGGCCAGCAGGTCCTCACGGTTTCCCATGGCGCTCAGCCTAGCACGAGCGCATGAGACAGCTGTCTTGCGCATTTGCCCAAACTCGGCGTACGGTTGCCCCACCCCAACCGAGAAGGGAAGTCCCCATGCGGATCCTGATCTCCGGCGGCAGCGTCGCCGGCCCCGCCCTGGCCTACTGGCTGCACCGGCACGGCCACGCGCCGACGATCGTGGAGCGGGCCCCGGGCGTCCGCGGCGGCGGCGCCGCCATCGACTTCCGCGGCAGCGCGCTGCAGGTGCTGGAGCGGATGGGCCTGCTGGAGGAGATGCGCCGGCACGAGACGGGGATGACCGGGATGACGCTGGTCGACGACGCCGGCGCCCCTCTGGCCGAGCTGCCCGCCACCGCCATCTCCGGCGACCTGGAGGTGCTCAAGTCCGACGTGACGGCCATCCTGTACGAGGCCACCCGCGACACCACCGACTACCTGTTCGACGACACGATCACGGGGATCGACCAGGACGGCTCCGGCGTCCACGTGACCTTCGAGCGGGCCGGATCCCGCACGTTCGACCTGGTGATCGGCGCGGACGGGATGCACTCGACCGTGCGCCGGCTCGCCTTCGGCCCCGAGTCCCGCTACGTCCGCCACCTGGGCATCTACGGCGCGCTCTTCACCGCCCCCAACCTGTTCGGCCTCGACCGCACGGGCCTGATGCACAACACCGCCGGCCGCAGCGCGCTGGCCCTCGCCGCCCGCGGCAACAGCGAGCTCCGCGTCGGCCTGTCGTTCGGGGCCGACCACCTGGACTACGACCGGCGCGACCGCCGGCAGCAGGAGAAGCTGGTGGCCGAGCACTTCGCCGGCGCGGGCTGGGAGGTGCCCCGGCTGCTGGAGGCCATGAGCGAGGCCGAGGAGTTCTTCTTCGACTCCTCCGGCCAGGTCGTGATGGACTCGTGGTCGGCCGGGCGGGTGGCGCTGGTGGGCGATGCCGCCTACTGCGCCGCGCCCACCTCCGGCCGCGGCACCTCGCAGGCGTTGATCGGCGCGTACGTGCTGGCCGGCGAGCTGGCCGAGGCCCCGGACCACGCCACCGCCTTCGCGGCGTACGAGCGTGAGCTGCGTGACTACGTCGAGCGCAACCAGCTGCACGGCCGGGCCGCGGCCCGCTGGTTCCTCCAGCCGCCCACCGAGCCCCTGGTGGAGGTGGCCGAGGACATGGTGCCGCTCAAGGACTACACCGTGGGATGAGTTCCCTCCTGGACGCCCTCGGCCTCGCCCGCGGCGGCGACCAGGTGGACGAGCCGCTCCACCTCGGCAGCGGTCGTGTGCGGGTTGAGCAGGGTGAGCTTGAGCCGGACGCGGCCCGGCCCCTCTCCCGGGAGCTCGGTACGGCCGACGACGGCACGTCCCTCGCGGAGCAGGCGGCGCCGCAGCCCGGCGTTCACCCGGTCCGCCAGGTCGGGATCCGCGGGGAGATACCGGAAGAGGAACGCCGTCAGCACCGGGTCGGCGTGCAGCTCCAGCCGGGGATGGGCGCGTACGGCCGCCGCCCCGACCCGCGCCAGGTCGTGGCAGGCGTCCACGAGGCGGCCCAGGCCGTCCCTGCCGAAGGTCGCGAGCGTGACGGCGATCTTGAAGCCGTCGGGGCGGCGGCTGGTGCGCAGGGAGTGCCCGAGCAGGCTGGTGTAGCCGGCCTCCTCGTCGTCGGCCGGGTTGAGGTAGGCCGCGCGCCGTTCCAGCGACTCGTACGTCTCGGCCTGCCGTACCAGGAAGACGCCCGCGGCGACGGGCTGCCAGCCCAGCTTGTGCCAGTCCAGGGACACCGAGTCGGCCCGTCCGATGCCCGCCAGCAGCGGCGCCAGCCGGTCGGACAGCAGGGCGCCACCGCCGTAGGCGGCGTCCACGTGCAGCCAGGCCCCGTACTCGGCGGCCAGGGCCGCGCAGGCCCCCAGCGGGTCGATCGCGCCCGTGTCGGTGGTGCCGGCCGTGGCGACCACGGCCATCGGCAGCTCGCCACGCCGGACGCACTCCCGCAGCGCGGCGGCCAGCTCTTCCGGCCGCATCCGCAGCTCGTGGTCCACAGGGATGGTCACGACCGCGTCCTCGCCCAGGCCGAGGAGGGCCGCGGCGCGGCGTACCGAGAAGTGGGCGGCGGCGGAGGCGAAGATCCTCGCCCGCGGCGCGCCCGCCGGCAGGCCGCTGCGCTCGATCCGGTGCCCGGTCGCCTTCCCGAGCACCCGGTCCCTGGCCAGCATCAGGCCCAGGAAGTTGGACTCGGTGCCGCCGGAGGTGAGCACCCCCGCGGCCGAGTCCGGGTAGCCCACCAATCCGGCCAGCTCACCCAGCAGGAGGGTCTCCATGGCGGTGGTGGCGGGGGCCTGGTCCCAGGAGTCCTGCGACGGGTTGAGCGCGGAGATCGCCAGGTCGGCGGCCACGGCGACGGCCAGCGGCGGGCAGTGCAGGTGCGCGGCGCAGGCCGGGTCGGCCGGGTCGGCGCTGCCGGCGGCCACCAGCTCGGTCAACCGCCGCAGGACGTCATCGCCCGGCTCGGCGAAGCCCTGGGCGACTCTCGTGAAGAGCTCGCCGGGCGCACCGGCCGGGATGGGCCCGTGGCGCCGTGCCGCACCCTCCGAGAGAGCGGCCAGCACCGTACGCAGCAGAGGCTCCAGGGCGGCGGCGCCGGAGACGCCGCCGGACAGGGCGGGCACGACAGTCATGCCGTCCGAGCGTACCGGGACGGCGGTCAAGGTTACGGCTTGTTGCAGTGCTCTACAATAGTGAGAAGTTTCCATGAAGTAACACCTCCTTGGCGCCATACGCGGCAGCGCTCCTTCGACATGCTGTTGATCTTCTGGCAGCCACGAGACAGGTGCCGGTCATGACATCCACATCCGAGGACGACGCGCAGACGTTCACCACGGGCGATCGGGCGCACGCCGCGCTGGTGGTCGAGATCCTGGGGCCGGTCGTCCCGGTGCTCGCCCGGGCCATGGGCCCCAAGACCGAGGTGGTGCTGCACAACCTGACCACGATGCCCGACACGATCGCGGCCATCGGCGGCACGCTGACCGGCAGGGACATCGGCGGGCCGCCCACCGACCTGGGGCTGCGGACGTTCAAGGCGGGCTGGACCGAGCACCTGATCGGCTACCGGTCGGAGACCGCCGACGGGCTGGTGATGCGCTCGTCGAGCATCTTCTTCCACGCCCCCTCCGGCCGGTCGGTGGTGTGCCTGTGCGTCAACACCGACATCGGCGACCTGAAGCGGGCCGAGGAGATCCTGCGGGCGCTGACCTCGGCCGGCCCGGGCGCGGGCCCGCTGCTGGACGGGCCGCCCGGAGGGCCGGCCGAGACGTTCCCGCAGACGCTGGAGAGCCTGGGCGAGGGCATCCTGGCCGACGCCGTCGGCGCCGTGGGGGTGCCGGTCGAGCTGATGAAGAAGTCCCACAAGATCGCGGTGGTCGAGGACCTCAACAAGCGCGGCTTCTTCACCCTGCGCGGCGCCGTGGACCTGGCGGCGCAGCGGCTTCAGGTGAGCCGCTTCACGATCTACAACTACCTCAACGAAATCCAGACCGAACCTCTTGACTAAATATTGAATTCCTCTACTGTGTGTTGAACATTGGAGGTGGGCATGGAGTCGGGAGGGTATTTCGACACGGCGTCCATCGGGCTGGTGCCCGAGGCCGTCCGTGCCGCGGTCGGCGCCTGCTACGACGCGATGGGGCGCGGCACCCGGGGCTCGCGCGAGTGGCGGCCGGTCGTCGAGCGGGCGCACCGGGGAGGTGTCGTACGAGCCGCGCGGCGCCGAGGTCGCCTCCTACCGCTGGCTGCCGGCGTAGCCGTCGTGGACGTACCGGGCGCGGAGTTCTGAGATCAGCTCCTCGTCCACGCCGAGCCGGTCGGTGACATAGCGCCGGACGGAGCCGTGAGCCGCCGTCAGGTCGTCCAGGAAAAGCCGCATGATCTCGGCGGGGGCTCTGCCGTACCCGGGCCACTTCAGTTCGCGGCCCGGGTGGGCCACCCGCCAGTCGGCGACCAGCCGGTCGGTGGCCAGCTCGGTCAGCGCGAAATCCCGCACGATGTCGTCTTCCGGCACCTCCAGCAGGGCCAGCACCAGTGCGGCCACCAGCCCGGTCCTGTCCTTGCCGGAGGCGCAGTGGAACACCAGCGGCTCGTCCGCCGCGGCGATGACCTCCAGGGCCTGCCGCAGCTCCGCGACCCCGTCGAGGGCGACCTCGGCGTAACGGTCGGCCAGGAAGCGCCACGGGTCGGCGTCCGGGTCGATCTCCGCCTGGTCGTAGGGCCGGTGCTCGATGCTGAGGTTGTGATAGGCGACCCCGTCGTGGTGCGGCACCCGCCCCTTGGCCTCGATCTCCCAGGGGTAGCGCAGGTCGATCACCGTACGGACGCCCAGGCCGAGGAAGCGGTCCCAGTCCTCGCCGCGCAGCTTGGCCAGCGAATCGGATCTGAAGAGCCGCCCCCACCGCACCACGCTCCCGTCGGCGGCCCGGTAGCCGCCGAGATCCCGGAAGTTGTGCAGGCGCTCGAACGCGATATGTCTTCTCACGCGATCACTCTACGACCGCGCCATGACCCGCCCGCTCTCAGCATCCCCGGGACGTTCAGCCGGTACGGATAATTCGGTAGGTCGCGGTAATCCGGGGACGTCCGGAGGGACTACTGGGTGTGGATGATCCCGAGGAACGATTCACAGACCTCTACGACCGGCACTATCGCAGCGTCCTGGGCTACGCCCTGCTGCGGGCCGAGCGCGACCTGGCCGAGGACGTCTCCAGCGAGACGTTCCTCGTGGCGTGGCGGCGGCTCGACGACGTGCCGGAGCCGCCGCTGCCGTGGCTGCTCGGGGTGGCGCGCAACCTGCTGGCCAAGCAGCGCGACTCGCGCCACCGGCGGCAGGCCCTGGTCGACCGGATCGTGGCCCTGACCACCCCGCGCGACCAGCTGGCCTGGGACGTGGCCGAGCACGTCATCGACAGGGAGACCGCGCTGGCCGCGCTCTCGGCCCTGCCGGAGCACGACGTAGAGGCCATGATCTTCGCCACCTGGTACGGCCTGCCGCCCGAGCAGGCGGCCTCCGTCGTGGGCTGCTCGGTCCGTACGTACAACGTCCGGCTCCACCGTGCGCGCAAGCGCCTCACCCAGGCCCTCCGCCTGGGCGGCGCGAGCCCGGCCCGCAGCCTCGACTTCTGATCACACCCTTGGAGGACCTCTGATGACCGACCGACTCTTCGCCGAGCTCAAGCCCGACGGGCTGGACGAGCTGGCCGAGGACGGCTACCGGCGGCGCCGCTCGGCCGACCTGGCCCGCGCCTTCGCCACGCCGCGCGTCAAGCGGCGCTCGCGGCGGCCGTTCCTGCTGGTGGCGAGCGCGGCCGCGGCCGGGCTCGCGGCCGCGACCGTGGTCGTCGCCTCCGGCGAGACCCCGGCCCCCAAGACGCAGAGCCCGGGAGTCGCGGCCGAGCCGCTGAACGCCCGCTCCTTCCTGCTCGCGGCGGCCTCGACGGCGCTGCGCGAGCCGGACGGGTCCGGCCGCTACTGGTATCTCCGGGAGCGCACGTTCGCGAAGATACAGAACGTGCCGGGCGAGTACATGGCCAAGCTCAAGGCCCTGCTCGACGCGCAGAAGAGCAAGGAGGCGGAGCTCAAGGGCGACCCGGAGCGACTGGCCGCCGCGAAGAAGGAGTTCGACCGGAAGGTCACGGAGCTGAAGACCGGCGGGACCACCGAGCTGCCGTACACGGCCTTCGCCGCCGACACCCGTGAGACCTGGCGCCCGATGAAGGCGGGCGAGACCGGCCGCAGCGCGGGCAACCAGGACGTCGAGGTCACCTTCGGCTCCCCGCAGGACGAGGCCGACTGGCGCGCGGCCGGCTCCCCCGAGCTGGTCGAGAAGAGGCCCACGACCTACGACGACGACACCGAGCGGATCCTGTCGATCGACAACCCGAGCCTGAACCTGCGCAACATCGCGGACCTGCCCACCGGCGAGGACGCGTTGCGCCGCCGTCTGGACGACCTCTGGAAGCGCAGCCCGAACAGCGCGAACACCGACAAGGCCGGCTACCTCTGGCAGACCGGCGTGGACCTGATGACCGCGCCGCTCAAGCCGGGCACCCGCTCGGCCCTGTTCCGCGTGCTGGCCGACCAGCCGGTCATGACGCTCGAGGGCAAGACCTCGGACGCGCTGGGGCGTACCGGGGTCGCCCTCTCCGCGCCGACGGCGCACGCGCTCACGGTGCGGCTGATCGTGGACGAGCAGTCGGCGGAGCTGCTGCAGTACGAGCTGGCCGAGAAGGGCAAGCTCCTGCTGCGGGTGGCGCTGGAGGACATGGGCTGGTCCGACGAGCTCGGCAAGCGCCCGGCCGGCTGACGGCCCGGCCGGACGCCTTTCGCTGTCAGGGGGCTCAGCGGCGCCAGATCACCGCGGAGGGGGTGCCGGCGTCGACGGTGACGTCGCCGCTCCAGGTGAGGAAGGACTGCTGCGGAAGGTAGTCCTGGCCCAGGAAGAAGCCGCGCTTGATGCCGGTGACGTGCACGACGGCGCCGTTGTCGGTGCCGACCACGACGCGGTTGGCGGTGATCTCCTGGATGTCGTCGGCCGTCGTGCCGGGCGGCAGCTCCACGGTGGTCGCGGCCGGGTCGTCCCGCTGGATGGACCAGGTCGGGTCCACGTGGTTCGACAGGTGGACGGTGGCGCCGCTCCTGAGGCGTACGCCGAGCGAGACGCCGACCCAGGACGAGCCGGTGTTGGGCCGGTCGGTCGTCTTCTTGACCACCGCGTACAGGTAGTTGCGCTGGTCGCTGACCTCCGGCGTGGCAGGCGTCGTGTCGGAGGCGGCCTCGATCTTGCCCTCCCGGATCATCTCCTTGGACATGATCTGGTAGGTCCACGAGTTGGTGTCCATCATGTACTCGCGGGCCTCACCGGCCGGGCGGGTCTGCAGGGCCGACAGGAAGAACCGCATCGGGTCGGTGACCTTGTCGCACATGTTGTTGTTGTTCGTGCAGGTCTCCAGCTGGGCGTGGTCGCCCTCGTACGTGCCGGCGAACCGCAGCGTCTGGTGGTTGGCGGCCTGGTAGGTGTCGCTGCCCGCGATCCGGTTGCCGCGCTCGTCGACCTCCACCGCGTAGACCCACTCGATGTCGGTGGTACGGCCCCAGCGCGCCATCAGCGCCGGCGTGTTCGTCCCGCCGTCCTCGTTGCTCCACACGACGGAGTACGTGAGCTTCGTCCGGCCCGGCGCCGACCCCGGGCCGACCTCGTGCCAGGCGATGAGCGGGGTGTCGGTCGTCGCGTTCTGGTACGGGGTGCCGAGCTCGGACAGGTTGCGGCCGTAGACGATCGGGGCGTAGCGCAGCGCCAGGTACTCGGCGCCGCCCGGCGCGTACGTCGTCACCTTCACCCGGTCGAGCAGGACGGATGTGCTTCCCGCGGCGGACCGGTCACCGGCGAAGCGCAGCCGCAGCACGTGCGGCCCCGGCCGCAGCGCGCCGAGCGCGAGCTGCCGGGGCAGCCGCCGGTCTCCGGAGACGACGAGGTCGGTGGCGTAGCGGTTGTCGACGTAGATCGACACGACGGCCGACTCGCCGCCCTTCACGGCCCAGTCCGTGCCGGGCGCGGCGGCGTTCAGGTCGACGACCGCCTCGCCGGCCCGCTTCACGAGGAACGGCACCCGTACGTCGGAGTGGTCGCGGCGAACCTGGATCGGGCGGCCGTGATCGGCCTGCGCCACGGCGGGTGCGGCGAGCACGGCCGCCGTGGCGAAGGCCGCGGCAGCGGCGGTGAGCAGTTGGACGACTCGCATCAGAGTTTCCTCCGTGGGGGATTGCACCGCGAACCCGCGGTCAGAGCGATTGTCAGACCTGTCAGCCAACGCCGAGAGAGCAATCGCTGAAAATCAGGACAACGCCCCAGATCTCCGGCATATCCGGGCACAATACGGCCGATGGATAGGGTCTGGGGCCATGACGTCCGGCGAGCGGTTCCTCCTGCTCGTCCACCGCGCGCCCTCCACCACCTCGTAGGCCATGAAATCCAATTGAACAAAAAATGCTTCAATGGTGAACAGACGATTCCGGACGTCATTCAATAACCGATTGGCCCGGGTTATCTTCTCGACCGAAACCCCTATAAGGTTGGGCCCGGCGCGCGGGCAGACACGGCAGTCTGCGGCGATATATGAGGTCGAGGAGATACTGGTGGGCGTCGATACTCTGCGTGAGGAACAGGCGATAAGCCGGGCCACCGACCGCCTGGTTCAGCTTTACGCCGGCACTCACTCCGCCGAGCACGTCAGAGCCGTTATGGAGGCGGCCCGTAACCGCTTCGACGGCTTTCCCATCAGGGATTTCGTCCCCATTCTGGTGGAACGCATCGCGCACGGAGAGTTGGCGGCGGAGGCGCGGGCCGACGAGGTCGCGGACATCGAGGTTCCGGAACCGGCCGACGATATCCCCGATTCACCGGAAATTCACGCTCCGGAAAACGACCGGCCATCCCCGAAGCTGCCCTCCCTCATTCGCAGTAAGGGATTTCTTTCTCTCGCCGCGGCGGCGGTCGTCGTGGCCGCCGCCGTCGTCGTGGTCGTGAACACCGGCCAGGACGAGCCTCCACCCCCGCCCCCGCTCACGACCGTGCGGGGTGTGATCGGCTCCGAGAAGAAGGCGTTCTTCGAGGATCCACGCGTGCAGCAGGCCCTCGCCGGCAAGGGCGTGAAAGTCGAGGTCGAATCGGCGGGCTCGCGCCAGATCGCCACCTCGATCAACCTCGAACGGTACGACTTCGCGTTCCCGTCGAGCGCGCCCGCGGGCGAGTCGATCCAGCGCACGCGCAAGGTCAGCACGAAATACACGCCGTTCTCCTCGCCGATGGCGATCGCGACCTTCCAGCCGATCGTGGACCTGCTGGCCAAGGCGGGCGTGGTGAAAAAGGGGACCGTCCCGACCTTCAGCGTCGACCGCTACCTCGGCCTCGTCACGGCGGGCACGAAGTGGTCCCAGCTCTCGCGCAACTCCGCCTACCCCGTCGACAAGAACGTCCTGGTCTCCACGACGGACCCGCGCACGTCGAATTCCGCGGCCATGTACCTGGCGACCGCGAGCTATGTCGCGAACGGCAACGCGGTCGTGCACGGCGCCACCGCCGAGAAGAGCGTGCTGCCCCTGATGACCCAGCTCTTCACCAGCCAGGGCTACACCGACAACACCTCCGAGGGCCCGTTCAACGAATACCTCACGGTGGGCATGGGCCCGACCCCGATGGTCTGGATCTACGAGGCGCAGTACGTGGACGCCGCCGCGCGGGGGCGGCTCAAGCCCGGGATGGTGCTGATGTACCCGTCGCCGACCGTGCTGTCCCAGCACACGCTCGTGCCCCTCACCCCGTCCGGCGACCGGATCGGACGCCTGTTGAGCACCGACCCCGAGCTGCAGGGACTCGCCGCCGAGCACGGGCTCCGCTCGGGCGACGCCACCCGGTTCGCCAAGGTCGCCGCCGATCACAACGTGCCCGCCCCGAAGGACCTCATCGACGTGGTCGACATCCCTTCGTACGACACGCTTGAACACCTGCTCGACGGCGTCGCCAAGTCGTACGGCTAGAGCCTCAGCGCTCCTGCGGGGCGTCGTTCAGGATGTCGAATGCCTGGCGGGCCAGGCCGCGCGCCGACTCCAGCGTGCGCTCCTCCTCGGGCAGCGCGTGGAAGGCCAGGACCGTGGCGCGCAGCGCGGCCACGCAGGCGCGGGCGAGCACGGAGGCCCGCAGGGACAGGGCCCGCTCGTCCTCCCCGCCACCCGAGCCGACCAGCCGCTCACGCAGCGCGGCCGTCAGGCCGTCCTCCAGCTCCAGCAGCACCGGCTGCGCGGACCGGGCCGGGTGGGAGAACACCTGGCCGGGCAGGCCGCTGAACAGCAGGGCCACCCCGGTGCCGCGAGGTGGAACAGGGCGTTGCGCACGGCGAGGTAGGGCCCCTCGCCCGCGGGCCTGCCCCGCACCAGCCGGGCGAACTCGGGGAACAGCTCGAGGATCTCCCCCAGGATCAGGTCTTCCTTGGACGGGAAGTAGCGGAAGAACGTCCGCTCGGTCACCCCCACGGCCTCGGCGATGTCGCGCACCGTGGTCTCGGCGTACCCCCGCTCCTCGAACATGCGCGTCGCGGCCTCCTGCAAGGCCTGCCTCGTCGCCCTCTTGTGCAGCTCGCGCCGTCCGGCAGTGACCAGCTGTGGCGTTTCGCCGTATGCAGCGGTTCTCCACGGTCGACGCGGGCGGGTCGACCAAGCCCGTGGCCTCACGGACGGAGGCCGTTGAGCGCGATCTCGGCGAACCGCCGCCAGTCACCCGCCGAGCGCCGGATGACGGCCGCCAGACCGCACACGACCATGTTGATGTCCGCGGCCGTCACGTCCGGCCGGACCGTGCCGCCGGCTCGCGCCGCATCGATCAGCTCCGCGACGACGGCGTGGAGCGCCGCGCGCGGCTCCCCTTGCGGCTCGGTCGAGCCCATGGCCTGCTCGATCACCTCCGACATCCCGCGGTCACCCGCCAGTACCTCGCCGACGTGACCCAGGAAGCGGCCCAGCGCCTGGGACGGGTCACCCTCGGCCAGGCATCGCTCCCTCGCGAAGGCGACCATCTCGGCGGAGCGGCGCTCGGCGACGGCCTCGATCAGGGCCTCGCGGGTCGGGAACTTGCGGTAGAGAGTGCCGACGCCCACCCCGGCCACGCGGGCGACCTCCGACATCTGCACGTCATAGCCGTGCTCCGCGAACAGCGCCCGGGCCGCCTCCAGGACGCGGTCACGGTTGCGCTCGGCATCGGTACGCGGCTTGCGGCGGGTCGGCGGAGTTGACATGCCTTGCGATCCCCTGTCTAGACTCATTACGGAATCAGGATTCCGCATTCCATTATGCCACGTCCGAAAGGGCCGTCACCATGTCGAAGGATCGTTTCATCCTGCTCAAGCCGGGCGAGGTACGGCCGAGCCGGGTCCCCATGCCTCCCGTGTTCGGTCTCAAGGCCAGGACCGAGGACACCGAGGGCAGGCTCTCCCTGCTGGAGGTGACCCTGGGCCGCGACATCCCCCGCCACGTCCACCACGTGGCCGACGAATGCGTCTATGTGCTGGACGGCGTGCTGGAGGTCGAGTTCGACGACCGGGTCGAGCAGGTGGCGGCGGGCGGGTTCGTGCTGTTGCCGCACGGCGTCCCGCACGCCCTGCGCAGGGGATCCACCCCGCCCCCGCGGGTGATCCAGATCTCCACGCCGGGCGGATGGGAGTGCTACCTCGAGGACGCCGCCGAGGCCGGACCGGACGCCACCACCACTGACGGGCAGTTCGACCCCAGGAAGCTCAACCTCATCGCCGCCAAGCACCAGATCACCTACGAGGAGCAGTGACCCGAGCCGGGCAGCTCGCATGAGGTCGGCGGCCCTGCCTCACGCAGGCGATCGAGGACCTCCCGTCGGCCACGACCCCGCCATGCGGATCGGCCTGCAGAGCCGCGGCACGTTCCGCCTCGCCGCCGGGCGGCGCCGGGCAACCGGCAGGCCGTCACTGCCCGGCGGAGTCCGTTGGAGATCACGTCCAGGGTCGCGAGCACGGCCGGCAGCGGGATCCGCCTCATCCGCACGGCCAGGGCGGTGAGGCGGGCTCAGACCTTGACGACCTCCACCCAGTAGCGGCCCTCGCCGTCGCGGTGGGCGCCGTGGATCTCGGTGGCCAGGTCGGGAAAGGCCCGGTCGAAGTCCTCCAGAGCCCGCAAATAGGTCATCAGCGGCCCGTCGGCCGGGCCGGTCGCCTCGCCGGGCATCAGCATGGGGATGCCGGGCGGGGTGACCACCACCGTGGCCGCGGCGACCCGGCCCGGCAGGTCGTCCAGCGGAACGCGTTCGGTGCGGGCCCGGATCATGGCCTGGTAGCAGTCGGCGGGGGTGGACACCGGCTCCGGCAGGGTGGTGAAGACCTGGTCGAGCAGCTTCCCGAGCTCGGAGTCGCGCAGCTTCTCGTGGACCAGGGTGCAGAACTTCTGCAGCGAGACCGCGGGCGGCCCGAAGCCGGGCAGCACCTCCGCCAAGGGGAGATCGTCGTCGTAGGCGTTCTTGAAGTCGGTGAGCGCGTCGATCAGCGTGCCCCATTTGCCCTTGGTGATCCCCATGGAGAACAGCACCAGCAGCGTGTGGTCGCCGGTCTTCTCCACCACGATGCCGCGCCGCGCCAGGTAGGCGGCCACGATGCGGGCCGGGATGCCCCAGTCGAGCGTGCCGGTGGCGGCGTCTGCCCCCGGACAGGTGATCGTCACCTTGACCGGGTCGAGCAGGCCGTAGCCTTCGGACATCCCGTCGAACCCGTGCCACGCCGCCCCCGCCCCCAGAGCCCAGCACCGGGGCTCGGTGCACAGCAGCGCCGGGTCGGCCTCGGCGAACGAGACGGTCTGCCCGGTGCGCGGGTCGGTGACCGTACGGGGCTGCCAGACGCCGAAGAACCAGTCGGGCCGCCGGCCGTCCTCGCGGATGCGCGCGGCCAGCCTCACCATCGCCTGCCGGAACCGGACCGCCTCGACGATCGCCTCCCCGGTGAGGAACGGCCCCGACGGGCCGTCCATCATCGCCGCCGCGACGTCCAGCGAGGCGATCATCGGATAGAGCGGCGAGGTGGAGGCGTGCATGAGGTACGTCTCGTTGAACGCGTCGTAGTCGACCGGCGCCCGCTCCGCGGGTCGGACGTGCAGCATCGCCGCCTGCGACAGCGCGGCCAGCAGCTTGTGCGTCGACTGGGTGGCGAACACGGTGGGGCGGCCGGGGCCGGGCAGCGTGCGCTCGTCGATCGCCATGCCGTACCGGCCGGTGTAGAGCGGGTTGAACCGGGCGTAGGCGAACCACGCCTCGTCGAAGTGCAGCCGCGGCACGCTGGCGCCCAGCAGCTCGCCGACCCGCACCGCGTCGTAGCACACCCCGTCGTAGGTGGAGTTGGTGATCACCGCGTACGCCGGCGCTCCGGCGGCCAGGGGGTGAGCGGCCACCCGCGCCCTGACCGCGTCCGCCTCCAGCACGGCGGGCGGGATCGGGCCCGCCAGCCCGAGCCCGTTGCGCTCGGGCACGAGGTAGACCGGGCGGGCCCCGCTGATGGCCAGCGCGTGCTGGACCGACTTGTGGCAGTTGCGGTCGACCAGGACGGTGTCGTCGCGGGCGATCGCGTGGTGGCCGACGATGCGGTTGGCGGTGGAGTTGCCGTTGACGACGAAGAACGTGCGGTCGGCGCCGAAGACGCGGGCGGCGTTGCGCTCGGCCTCGCCGATCGGGCCGGTGTGGTCGAGCGGCGATCCCAGCTCGGTGACGGAGATGGACAGATCGGTGCGCAGCAGCCGCTCCCCGTAGAAGTCGAAGAACGCCCGGCCCACCGGCGACTTGAGGAACGCCACGCCTCCGGCGTGCGCCGGCGTGTGCCAGGAGTAGCGATGGTGGTCCTCAAGGCGCCGCAGCGCGCCGAAGAACGGCGGCAGGATCTTCTCGGCGTACTGCTCGGCCGCGTAGGCGATGCGCCCGGCGATGAAGCGCGGGGTGTCCTCCAGCGGGAAGACGTAGCCCTGGATGACCTCGTACACCCACAGCGGAAGCTCCTGCTCCTGCGTCATCAGGAAGACGGGCAGGCCGCGGAACCGCCTGGAGACCGCGCCCAGCAGCTCCTCGGCCCCCGGCGCGTCCCACGCCACCAGCACCGCCGACAGCGACGCGTCGGACCCGACCACCGCCAGGGCGTCCTCGGCACGGTGGGTCCAGCGCACCTGGAGCCCGAGCTCGTCCATCGCCGCGCACACGCGGCGGAGCTGCTCGGCGAGTGCCGAATCGGCGTCGGGACGTTCGGTGACGGCGGCCAGAACCGTTCGCTCCATGCGGCACTCCGTGGTCAGGGGGAAGGGTCGGGAAGGTCCTGCGGGCCCCACGCCATAGTAACCCTCTGGAGTCGAATGACAACATCACGTAGCGGTCGCGACAAGTGATCGTCAAGTGCGTGAGAGTAAAGTGTCGGACCGTGACTGGACGATGGCAGATGATGGTCGCCCTGAGCTTGTGCGTGGCGCTCTTCTCCGCGAACTGGACCGCGCTGCACGCAGCTCAGGAGATGATCTCCAGAGACCTCGACTTGACCCCGGCCGCCGGTGTATGGCTGGTCTACATCTATCCGGCCGCTCTGTTAGCGGTGTTGATCCCCATAAAAGGCCGGCTCGGCGTGCTCCTCCTGGGGCTCGGCGCGTTCGGCCTGGCCTCGGCGGCAGCCGCGTTCGCCGCGAACGGCGTCATGCTGGTCGGCTGCCGGGCCGCGCAGGGACTGGCGGCCGCGATCGTGCTGCGGGCGGGCTTCGAGCTCGCCAGGGAGCACTTCCGCGGCACCGAGTTGTGGCCGGCGCTGGTGATCCCGGTGGTGCTCGCCGTCCCGGCCCAGATCGCGGGGCCCGTGATCGGCGGCGTCATCACCGAATTCCTGTCCTTCCGGTGGGTCTTCCTGATCAATGTGCCGCTGACCGTCGTGGCCTTGCTCGCGGTCGCGCTCTTCACGCCACGCAGAGCCCCCGCGCCCGCCTGACCAGCTTAGATATCGGCTTCGCTATCGAAGCGCGAGCGTTACCAATATTGGACATCGCATGATCGGCTCTGGTCTGCTGGGCGGCACCGACGTCCACCCGTGAAAGCAGGTCCGCCCGCATGTCGTTCGAGCAGTCCAACCTGTCCCGCCGTACTCTGCTGGTCGCCTCGGCCCTCCTGCCGCTGGCAGGAGGCGCGGCCGAGGCGTCGGCCGCCACGGCCAGGCGCGCGAAGGACTACTACGACCGCGCGGCCGCACTGGCCGGCGACGACCCGGTCCTGCGGCAGCTCGTCAAGGCGCTCTCCCCCGGCGCCGCGATCCCGGAGGTCAAGGCCCCCGAGCCGCTGAAGATCTTCGACAACGTGGCCGTGGTGAGCACCGGCTTCGTCTCGGCCACGGCGCTCCTCACGTCCGGGGGCGTCATCCTCATCGACGCGCTGGGGTCGCCGGACGACGCCAAGAAGATCATCGTCCCGGAGCTGCGTTCGCTGGGAGTGGATCCCTCGACGATCAAGTACGTGGTGGCCGCCCACGGCCACAGCGATCACTTCGGCGGCGCCCAGTACCTCGCCGACCAGTACGGGGCCCGCGTCATGATGGCCCCGGCCGACTGGAAACTCATCGCCGCCGACCGTCCGGCCAACGCTCCCAAGCGGGACCTGGACATCGCCGACGGTCAGCGGCTGACCCTCGGCGACACCACGGTCACCTTCCATTACACGCCCGGACACACGCCGGGCACCGTCTCGCCGATCTTCCCGGTGCGGTGGAAGGGGCAGCGGCACACCGCGATGTTGTGGGGCGGCACCAACCCGCCCACCGCCACCAAGGACAAGCGGACCCTCCTCACCTCCGTGCTCGCCTTCACCGCCCGGATGAGGCAGACAGGCGTGGACGTCGAGCTGAACAACCACGGGCTCTGCGACAACGGCCTCGCGCGCATGGAGGAGCTGCGCAGCGGGTCGTCCGGGGCCGCGAACCCGTTCGTCATCGGCGCTCCCCGGGCGCAGCGCTTCATGAAGGTCATGGAGACCATGCTGCGCGGCCGGATCGCCGCCGACCGCGAGGCGAGCACCGGCGCCCGGTCGGCGGCCGGGTCCGCCGGGCCCGTGCGGTCAACCCCCGACTGCTGCTGACGGCGCGTGGCCGGCCACCGAGACGCTGAGCTGCGCGGAGGAGGTCAGCACCGTGCCCACCGGCGCCCCCGCCCGTTCGGCGTCGGTGACGACGCTGCGCTCACCCAGGTAGAGGTACGTCTCGCGGTCGAAGATGTACTCCTGCCGCTGCCCGATCACGGGATCGACCCTGGCCGCGGCGATCCCTTCGCGCCCGGCGGCGTCCACGGCGTGCTCGACGGTGACGACGCCGGGGATGGCCGCCGCCGCGCGGAACAGGGCGGCGCGCTGGGCCGCGGGCAGGTACGCCTCCGTGAGCAGGCCGCGAACCCGGTCCCAGGCGTCGGTGTCGTCCTGCCGGGTGTTGCCCAGCTGGGTGTAGAGGTGCTCGTACATCTTGCGCGGGTCGGTGGGCAGGCGGCTCACGTAGGCGTAGTCGTTGCGCAGGAACTCGGCGCGGTCGTCGAAGTCGGCGAGCTTGGAAGGGCCTGCGCCGCGGCCGACGTTCTCGCGGGCCTCGGGCGGGATCGGCCAGCCGGGCCACGGCTTGGGCTCCAGCACCTCTTCCTCGATGAACCCGCCCGTCGCGTCGCCGTCCACGGGCAGCCAGACCTTGCGCACGGCTCGGGACAGGTACCGCATGGGGCGTCCGTCGCGGTCCTCTCCGGTGGCGGGGTCCATGGTCCGCGACTCGTAGACGAGGAACTGGCCGGGCTCGGGATGCAGTTCGGGCGTCTTGGTCACGTTCTGCGCGGCCCGGGCGAGGACCTCGGACGCCGCCGCGGGCATCGGGTGGATGACCGCGGGCGGGTCGTCCCGGCGGGTCGTGACGACCACGACTCCGGCCGCCAGCGCGGCGGCCAGGCCGGCCGCCAGGCCGAGCCTGCCCAGGCGGAAGGGGGCGCGGAACGGGCGGCGTACCGCGTCCTGGGCGAGCCGGCGCGGACCGCGTTCCCCGTCCTGGGCGATGGCGGCCAGCAGCCGGTCCTCCTGTGCACGCAGGCGGTCCGGGTCGGGCCGGGGGACCTCCGAGCGGAACCGCTCGAGCCTGGTCATCTCATTCACAGACGGACTCCTCGCTGACGGTGGCCGAAGGGTTGATCCCGCCGAGCTCGGCCCGGAGCCTGCCCCGGGCCCGGTTGATGCGCGACTGCACGGTCCCCAGGCGTACGCCCAGCGCCTCGGCGGCCTCCGCGTAGCTGAGCCCGCCCCAGGCGACCAGCAGCAACGCGTCGCGGTGCCCCTTGGGCAGCGCCGCCAGCGCCCCCGCCAGTCGCCGCCGGGACGCCTCGGCGCTGAGCCGCTCGTCGCTGCGCTCGGCGAACGACGCCGTGACGGGGTCGGCACCGGTGCGCTCCACGACGCGTAGCTGCTGGACCTCGGTCCGGACGTGGCGGCGCATCAGGTTGGTGGCGATGCCGTACAGCCAGGGCCGCGCGCTCGGGCGGGACAGGTCGTAGCCGTCGCGCTGCCGGAACGCCGTCAGGAACGTCTCAGCCACCACGTCGTCGGCGGCGTCCTCGCCCAGCCTGCGCGTGACATAGCGGGTGATGTCCGCGGCGTGCCGGCGGAAGACCTCGGCGAACACCTCGGGGTCACGCCGGGACCGTTCGATGCACGAGGCGTCATCCACCTCTGCCCGGCTCGTCCCGCTCATTCTGTGGCCTCACGGCTCTGAAGTAGCACACCTGTTGTTGCCGAGCGGGCTGCGGCTTGTTCCCACCACGGTGTCACCGGAAATTCCGCCAATATTGGCCCATAGTCGCATTTCGGTCCTTACCATAATCGCCGCGGCGATCACCGGTGAGAGTCTCCGGTGCCGATGCCGCAGGGAGTTTCACGTGCGAAAGATCGCGGCCACCACGCTCGCCATCATCACCCCCCTCGCCGGAGCCGGTGCCAGTGCCGCTCCGGCCGCCGCCGAGGCCACGCCCGACCGGTCCCAGGTCGTCGTCATCGGCCACCGCGGCGCGGCGGGCCACCGCCCCGAGCACACGCAGGGCGGCTACGAGCTCGCCGTGGCCATGGGCGCCGACTGGATCGAGCCCGACCTGGTGCCGACCAAGGACCACGTGCTGGTCGTCCGGCACGAGAACGAGATCTCCGGCACCACCGACGTGTCGCTGCACCCCGAGTTCGCCGCGCGCAAGACCACCAAGGTCGTCGACGGGCGCAACGTGACCGGGTGGTTCACCGAGGACTTCACGCTGGCCGAGCTGAAGACGCTGCGCGCGGTCGAGCGGCTGCCCGCGATCCGCCAGCGCAACACCGTTTACAACGGCTACTACCAGGTGCTCACCTTCCAGGAGGTGCTCGACCTGGCCAAGCGGCTCTCGCGCCAGTACGGGAGGCAGGTCGGCGTCTTCCCCGAGACCAAGCACCCGACGTACTTCAGGTCGATCGGGCTGCCGCTGGAGGAGCCGCTGATCGAGACCGTCAAGCGCAACGGCCTCAACCGGCCGGGCGGCCCGGTGGTGGTGCAGTCGTTCGAGCCGTCCAGCCTCAAGCGGGTGGCCAAGGACCTGCGCGTGCCGCTGTGGCAGGCGCTGGGCACCACCGGCCGGCCGTACGACCTGACGGCGGCCGGGGACCCGACGACGTACGCGGACATGATGAAGCCCGAGGGGCTGGCGAAGATCGCGCAGTACGCGCAGTGGATCGGGCCGGACAAGTCCTCGGCGATCTCCCTCAACCCGGACGGCAGCTGGGGAGCACCGACGACGCTGGTCTCCGACACGCACAAGGCGGGACTGAAGATCGGCGTCTACACCTTCCGCAGCGAGAACCAGTACCTGCCCCTGCAGCTGCGCCGCGGCCAGGTCGCGACCGACCACGGTGACGCGCTGGCGGAGTACCGCGCGCACCTGGACCTGGGCGTGGACGCGTTCGTCACCGACTACCCGGACGCCGCCGTCCTGGCGCGGGGTGAGCGGGGCAAGCCGCACAAGCAGGTGCAGCCCCAGCAGCAGTTCGACAACGGGCTGCCGGAAGAGGGCCAGCAGTAGGCAGGCGACGGGGCCGCCTCCGAAACGGGGGCGGCCCTCAGCCCGGTCCTGTGGTGTCGTGGCCACCGCCGCCCGACCCTGGCCGGAGAGATGCTGGTCCTCCAGCTGGCCATCGTCCTGGTGGTCCTGTTCGCCGTCGGCGCCATCTCGCTGGCGCAGTCGGCGGCGACGTTCGACCGCGTCGAGGGACGGCGGGTGACCGCGCTGGCCGAGCAGTTGGCGTGGAACCCGCTGTTGCGCGCCCAGATCGACCAGCCGGCGCCGCGCGAGGTGCTCGCCCCGCTGGTGCACTCGACACTGACGCAATCCGGTGTCACGTCGGTGACCGTGGCCGACGTCCACGGCAAGATCATCAGCTCGACGAACACCACGCTCCTGGACAGCGACCTGCCGCCGGGCGACCCGGGCCTGGCCCAGGCGCGAGGGCGGTCCGGCCACCTCGTGGTCGACGGGATCCCCGAGGTCGCCGCCCAAGTGCCCGTGCTGGACGACACTCCGGCCCGCCACGGCCGCCACCTCGGGACGGTCTCGGTCGGAGTGGCCACCCCCACCGTCTGGCAGCGACTGGTCGGCGCCTCCTCGTACCTGCTGACCTACCTCAGCGTCGCCATCCTGCTCGGTGGGCTCGGATCGTGGCTGCTGGCCAGGCGGATCAAACGCCAGACCCTCGGCATGGAGCCCCGCGAGATCGCCGGCCTGACCGAGCACCGCGAGGCCATGCTCCACGTCATCTCCGGGCTGATCCAGGTCAGGGAGCACGACGAGGTCGTCCGCTACATCCGGGCGATCCGCGAGCACCGCGAATCCCTCGACCTGAGCCTCAGCAGCCGCGTCCGCGACACCGCCCGGCGTGATTCCCGGGCCCGGCGGGCACGCGGTCGGCCGCATCGGCATTAGGGTCTACTACCAGGTCACAGGCCGCGACGACTGGAGCGACACCCTTGCCGATGACACCGACAAGGCCGGATCCCCACTCCCAGATGCGCCCCGGCTCGGACGACTCCACACTAATCAGGACATCTCTTTTGGGTACAGCTCTCCAATGACCTGGTCGGTCAGACGGTGAGGAGGGATCGGTCCTGGCAGCGGGTTTGGCGGGCGCGGCGGTGCTCGCGGTCACCATGGCCGCCTCCCAGTCCCCGCAGCGGCTTCTCCCCTGGTCGCCGACGTAAGTGATCGCAATGTCCCGCATCCGCACACCGCGAAGGGAAAGCATGACCTCCAGCACCACTCACGCCACCGGCGAACCGGACCGCCATCACACCGAGGCGGACCCGGCCCGGCTCGCGCCGAACGACCTCACGTTGTTCCTGGGACAGTGGCTGCGATCCCCTCTGCGGATCGGCGCCGTCGCTCCCAGCTCACGGCATCTCGCGCGCGCGGTCTCCTGCTCCCTCCCGGAACGCGGAGAGCCCGTGGTGGTCGAGCTGGGCCCCGGCACGGGGCCGTTCACCGCGGAGATCCAGCGCCGGCTCGGCGGCCGCGGCCGCCACCTGGCCATCGAGCTCAACCCGCGCCTGGCCGACCTGCTCCGGCACCGCTATCCGGGGGCCGAGGTGATCCAGGAGGACGCCAAGCATCTGCGGCGACTCCTGGACGAACGCGGGATCGAGCGCGCCGACGTCGTGGTGAGCGGCCTGCCCTGGACCCTCTTCCCGGCCGCCGACCAGCAGGAGCTCATGGACGCGACGACCGGGATCCTCGGGCCGTACAGCGCCTTCACCGCCTTCACCTACCTCCACGCCGTCCCCCTGAGCTCCGCGCGCCGCTTCCGCGACCTGATGACGGACCGCTTCGAGGAGGTCATCCCCAGCCGCACCGTCTGGCGCAACTGGCCCCCGGCCTTCGTCCTCCACGCCCGCCGCCCCCGATCCTGACACCCCGGAAAGCTGAGACGCCGCCCATGGCCACGTACCCGGGCCATGGGCGGCGTCAAAGGCGGCTGGCTCAGCCGGCCGGCCTGAAGGACGGGGTCGCGAGCGAGCCACCCCAGGTGAGCCGGTCGGTCGGCCACAGTCGGCCGGGCTGCCGCTTGGCCATGATCTCGGCCTTGCCGCCCACCTCGCAGCGGAAGCCCTTCGGGGGCACGGTCAGTGAGATCAGGTAGTTGTCGATGGGCACCGTGCTGCACTCGTCCTTGCCGTAGATGCGGTGACCCCAGCCCTCGTAGGTGAGCAGCGTCGCCTTCGATCCGAGCTGGCGGCCCACGTTGGCGGACCACATGTACGGAGTGGCAGGGTCGTGCAGCGAGTTCCCGAGCAGGATCGGGGCGTCGCCCGTGTACCGCAGCGCGTGCGGCGGGTTCGTCGTGGTCGAGTTCAGGCAGATCGGCATGTCGTCGTACGGGTACGGGTGGTACCGCACGTCGGGCGCCAGGCCGTTGGAGACGCGCATGAGAGCCGCGTACTCCGTGTAGTTCCGCACCCGGAGGTTGAAGTCCTGGCACAGGATCCGGGTCGGCAGCTCGGCCACGTCGCCCTCGACGGGCCCCCGGCCCGGCAGCGGCGGCACCCACGACGGCTCAGGGCCGCCGCTCAGCCAGTTGATGACCTCGCTCAGCGTGCGCCAGTCGGGCCCCTCGGTGCCGAGCGCGGCGTTGTAGACGACCTGCAGCTCCGTCATGGGCTTGCCCGGGGCGGTCGGGTAGTACAGCTCCCCGCGCCGCGCCTTGGCCAGCAGGTCCGCCCACATAGCGCGGATGTCACGCCCGTGCAGGACGCAGCTCTCGTCGACCTCGCACCAGCCCACGAACTCGTCGAACGCGTCCTCGACGGCGACCGCCTCGGTGGCGAGGAAGCCCGCGACGCCGAGGCTGTGGTCCATGTTGCTGTCGAGCGCGAGCGCCCGGATCCGGTTCGGGAACATCTCGGCGTACATCTGGCCGATCAGCGTCCCGTACGAGATGCCGTAGTAGGTCAGCTTCTCCTCGCCGAGGGCGGCGCGCAGGGCGTCCATGTCGCGGGCCACGTTGCGCGAGTCGACGTGGTCGTACAGCGGGCCGGTGCGCTCCCGGCAGTCCTTGTGCAGCTTCTTGGTGAAGGCGTCCCAGGCGTCGAACTCGGCCTGGGAGGAGATGACGGTGTGCGGCATCTGGTTGTACACCGACGCCGAGCAGATCACCGGGTGACTGCGGCCCACGCCCCTGGGGTCGAAGCCGACGATGTCGAAGCGCTTCTGGAGCTCGTCGGTGAACCAGGTGGCGCCGTACGCGGCCTCCACGCCGGACCCGCCGGGACCGCCCGGGTTGATCACCAGGGAGCCGATCCGGGCCGCGGGGTCCGTGGCCTTGCGCCGGGCGACGGCCAGGTCGATCTTCTCGCCGTTCGGGTTGGACCAGTCGATCGGGACGGCCAGCTTGCCGCACTCGGCGGAGGGCTCCTCCTCGCAGGGCGCCCAGGCGATGGTGCCTGTCGTGGCCTCCCCCGAGGCTCCGTCCCGGGTGGCCGCACCTGCGGCCGGCGAGACGGGCAAAAGCGCTGCTAACGCCACGAAGGCGGCAGCCAGCACAGAGTACTTTCGTCGCACATTGCTCCAATCGTTGTCGGCTGGCCCCCGCGCGGCACGCGGCCGACTCTGATCATCCCCGTCGACGGCCCCGTGGCCCGGCGGCGCGCGGCGAGCGCGCACACCATGGGCAGGCCGAGCGCAACATCCAGCCGATCCATACGTTCGCTCGTACGTCCTACCACGAAACATATGGACGTGTTCGGGACTTATTCAGACACGTCCCAAATCAGCAAGAAGCCACGGCAGGCGTCTCCTGTGGGAACAGGCTGTCGAACACCGCGACCCGGTCGAAGGACATCGCGCGGGCGCGGGCGCGAAGCTCCAGGTCCTGCCGTTCGGCGGCGGGCATGTCGAGGACCACCCGGTCCACGGCCGCGACCAGACCGGCGACGTCGCCGGGTTCGATGACGACGGCGGTGTCGCCGACCGCCTCGAGGGTCCCGCCCGTCGTGGTGGTGACGATCGGCCCGCCGCCGGAGAGCATCTTCTCGGCCAGGGCGATGCCGAACGTCTCCACGAACTCGGGCTCGGGCTTGGTGGGCAGGACGTAGGCCGCGCAGCCGCGCATGAGCAGCGGCTTCTCCTGGTCGTCGACGTCGGCGAAGAAGACCACCCGGTCGTCGCCCTCGGCCGCCGCCCGTACCTGCTCCAGCGCCGGTCCGGTGCCGACGACGGCCAGTTTCACGCGCGAGCGGCAGCGCATCCGGCCGAAGGCGGCCAGCAGGTCGTGGATCCCCTTGGCCCGGGTCACGCGGGACAGGAACAGGATGTACCCGTCACGCTCCAGGCCGCGTCGCGCGAGCGCGGCGTCCACCTGGGCCGGGTCCGGATCGAGGAAGGCGGAGGAGTCGATCGGCGGGTAGCTGACGGTGACGCGGCGCCGGCACTGCTCGGCGAACGTGGTGCCGCAGTGGGCGTCCACCTGCTCGGCCGAGGCGACGATCTCCTCGCGGGTGTACTCGGAGACCGCGACGACCTCGTCGTTGGCCAGGAAGGTAGTGAACAGCACGGTCGCCGCGCCGAACCGGCCTTCCCGCAGGCACGAGCGGATCACGTTGGTCACGTCGGAGCCGACGGCTTTCGCGATGGTGTGGACGTTCGGCGCGAACCCGGCCGCCCGCGCGGCCGCGACCGCGTCCACGACGACCGCGGTGTGCGGGGCGAGATACATGGACAGGCAGGTCGTGGGTAACGGCTCGGCGAGCAGCTCGACGAGGCGGCCGGTGAGCCCGGCCTGGTGGCGCCCGTCGGGCACCCGGTAGTCGCCGACCGGTTCCGGCCGCTCCACGGTGATCCCGGCGCTGTACGGCAGCAGCCGGTCCAGCGGCTTGAGCGGCAGCCCGGCCGCCTGCAACGTCGGGATCGGCCAGGTCAGCAGCCGTACGTCGGCGAACCCGCGGGTCAGCGCCACCTCGGCGAGGTTGCGGGCTTCGCCGGAGTGGCCGCAGATGACCGGGTCGGCCCTGACCACGATGACGAGACGGCGACGGGGGTGGGTCATCACGGTTCCTCCGGTGTCGCGGGCGGATCGGACAGGGACGGCGGACGGATCCCCCGGCCCCACGCCGACGGTTCCGGTCCCAGCCGCAGGTGCAACCGGCCGCCCCGGTGCACGGTGGCGGCGCTCAGGTGCGTCGCGTGCAGGGGTTCGCCGTTGAGGGTCGCCGACTGTACGTACTGCGCCGGCGGGTCGTGATCGATGCCGTCGACGCCGATCGGCGTCTCGCGGTGCCCGCTGGTCTCGATGACGAACTCGTTGCCGCCGGCCCGGAGCACGGCCCGTTCGAACGCGGGCGCGTTGACCAGGAACAGGTTCTGCCCGGCGACCGGGAACAGCCCCAGGGACGCCCAGACGTACCACGAGCTCAGGCCGCCGGAGTCGTCGTTACCGGGCAGCCCGCCGGGACCGGTGCCGAACTGCCAGGTCAGTGCCGCCTGCACCACCTGGGCCGTGCGGTCGGGCCGGCCCGCGTAGTGGTACGCCCACGGCGCCTCCATGTCGGGCTCGTTGTTCAGCCCCTCGAACCGGTTGAGGGCGTAACCGGCCGCCATCTCCGCCGCCCGCGGACGCCGGCCGGGCTGCGTCACCCGTGCGGCGCCGAAGCCGAAGAACCTGTCCAGCTTGTCGATGAAGGCCGCGTCGCCGCCCGCCAGGGCGATCCGCGCGGCCATGTCGTGCAGCAGCCTGAACGAGTAGTTCCACTTGCCGCCCTCGTAGAAGTCCGAGTCGCGCAGCAGCCCCGTGCCCGGGTCGAAGGCGTTGGACCAGTGACGGCTGCGGTCCTCGAGGTCGGCGGCGAGGCGACGGTCGTTCAGCGCCCGGGCGACCTGCGCCGTGCAGTGGTGGGCGTAGGCGAGGTCGAGGGTGTGGGTGATCGGGTGGACCACTCCGTGCTCGAAGAAGTCCTCGCCGTACATCCGGCGCAGGTCGTCGACCATGTGCACGAGCGCCCAGTTCCAGTCGAGGCCCCCGAAGCCGAGTGCGTGGGCGTCCGCCAGCGCGGTGTGCGCGAGCGCGCTGGCCTGGCGGAAGAACCGGTCGGCGCCGCGGGACATCCGGTATCCGATCGGGAAGTTGCCCTCTTCCTCGCAGACCCGGATCAGCGACTCCAGCAGGTCCGCGGCCCGGTCGGGGGCGATGGCCGCGAGCAGCGGCAGCTGCGTCTTGTAGATGTCCCACATGGTGCACACGTCGAACGCGAACGGCCCGGGCGTCGGCCAGAACGGGCTCTCGTCGTCGGCGACGCACGGCTTGATCAGCGCGTGGTAGAGCGACGTCGCGAACACGGTCCGGCGGGCCGGCGTGCCGCCCTCGACCTGGACCCGGTCGAGGTGATCACTCCAGCGGGCGCGCGTCCGGGCGCGTACCGCGTCGAACGCCGGCTGCCCCTGCCCGCACTCGCGCTCCAGGTTGTCGCGCGCCTGGTCGCACCCGCGCAACGAGAAGCCCAGCCGTACCTCGATGGTCTGCCCCGGCGTGGCCGGGCCCATGTGGAGCATGCCGAAAGGGCGCAGCGTGGTGTGCCGGATGCTGTCGAAGTCGAGGCGCGTGCCGCCGTCGATGAGCCGCCGGTCGTACCAGAGCATCTGCCGCCAGCCCGGGCTGTCGACGTCGACGACCACCGACAGCGGGACGCCCTCCATCACCACGGTGCCCTGGGTGCGCCCGTGACCCATGCTCTCCACCTGGGCCCGCAGCGGCACGGTACGGCCGAGCTCTATGTCCAGGCCACCGCAGGACAGGTCGATCACCACCCGGGCGCTGCTGTGCTCCGGGAACGTGTAGCGGTGCACGGCGACCTTGGCGCCCACGGTGAGCTCGCAGCGAACCCCCGTGTCCAGGGTGGCCGCGTAGTAGCCCGCCTCCGCCACCTCGTCGTGCAGCTGCCAGGCCTCCCCCAGCGCGTCGAGCGGCTGCACCATCGGCGTGACCCGGACGTAGTTGTAGTACTTGCGGATCGCGCCGGTGCCGGACTGCTGGAAATGGGTGAACCCGGACGCCTGCAGCCGCTCCAGCATCTCCTCGGGCACGCCTTCGGTGTTCTTGGTGTACCTGCCGTACCCCGTCGGGTACGCGCCGGAGTAGGCACAGGCCGACACCATGCCGAGTGGCGAGGTGGCCCCCGGATGGGTGTTGCCCACCTGCGGTTTCGGCCACCACCAAGTGGCGGCCAGACCACGTGCCCTGGGCAGGTCGGTCGCCGAGGTACCGATGAATGGATCAACGTTGTCGAGGATGGCGGGACTCTATCCGGCGCGATCCCGCCATAGGTTTCGGCGAGATGAAATTCTTGGCCTGCGGCACGTCAAATGCGGCACGCGCCCGCCCTGGCGCTACAGCTCTCCTTCCGGCACGGGAGGCACGTTCTCCAGGAAGTCCCTGGTGGAGGTGGTGTAGGCGGAGCAGAGCAGACTGCCCAGCCGCGTCGCCCTGCCGTCACCGAGGCGCCGGGTCGGCACGCCCATGGCGTTCACGCTGCGCTCCACCGCCACGCTGGAGACCGCGACCACCGTGTCACCGCGCTGGTCGACCCAGCGGAACGCCTCCCGGATCAGCGCGCGGGCGAGCGGCCCGAACCCCACCGTCGCCTTGTGGGACCAGGCGCGAGCGGTGGCCAGCCGGCTGAGCTCCCAGACGGCCGGGTCGCACGGGGCCGGGCCGCCGCGTAACGCCTCGGAGAAGACGTCGCGGAGCATGTAGGGGCCGACGGTCGGGAGCAGCCGGCAGCAGCCCGTGACCTCCTGGCGGTCCTCCGCGTAACTGATCACGTAGACCGGATCGCAGTCGTCGTAGAAGTCGCGTTCCCTGCCGTGGAAGCTGTCGACGTCCCAGCGGAGGCGTTCGAAGAACACTGTGTGGCGCAGGCGGAACATGCCGTCGACCAGCCACACCGGCAGTTCCCCCGCACCACCTACCACGATCCGTTGCGCGCATCTCTCCCCCAGCGAACCGCCCACGAGCACCCCTTCGCGAATGAACCGGATCCCCTTCCTTGTGTTGTTCGCGGGAGCGAGATCTCCGGACGACGTGAACGGGCGGCGTTCAGCGTACGGAGCAGACCGCGTCCTCGATCACCCGCGTCACGGCGTCCGGGTGCGAGATGAGCGTGAGGTGGGAGCCGCCGGGGAACTCGGTGACCTTCGAGCCCGCCCGCTCGGCCATCGCCCGCTGCGAGGCCGGCACGATGATCCGGTCACCGGTGGCGATGAAGTACCACGATGGGATGGTCTTCCACGCCGCGGCCTTCGACGGCGTCGTGAACGCGACCGTCGAAGCGGCCCGCTGGGAGGCCCACAGCCGGTCGGCCGTCTCGCGGGGCAGGTCCGAGGCGAAGGAGCGGCGGAACACCTCCCGCTTCAGGTACAGGTCGGCGGCGTCGCCGCTCGATCCCGGGTAGGCCGAGCGGTCGTAAAGGGTGGCCGGGTCACCGCCGAGCGCCGAGCCGGAGCCACTGAGCTGCCCCGTGGTCTCGCCGACGTCCGGCGCGGCGGCACTGACGTACACCAGCGCCTTGACGCGCGGGTCGCCCGCTGCGGCATTCGTGATCACCGAGCCGCCGTAGGAGTGCCCCACGAGCACGACCGGCCCCGAGACGGTCCGCAGGAAGTCCCGTACGGTCTGCGCGTCACCGGTCAGGCCGCGCAGGGGATTGGCCACGGCCCGCACGACGTGGCCCGCCCGCTGCAGCGCCTGCACCTCCCCGCTCCAGCTGGAGGTGTCGGCCCACGCACCGTGCACCAGCACGACCGTCGACCTGGCAGCGCCCGGCGACGGGCACGCCCCGCGCCCCGTTGCCGCCGCCGCGCCGGGCACCGGGACGACGGCCACGGCCGACAGGAGAAGGGCGCACGAAACTCGGCATCTCGTCATGTCGTCGTACCCCTCTCCGGCCGGTCCTCGAGGGCTCCATCCATTCACGGTGTCATCCGCACCGCCCGAACAAGGTCATGAAAGCGACAAACAGCGCCTAAATCGTGCGAGGGCTACGGCTGGTCGTCGAAGGTCACCACCACCTTCTCCGCCGCTCCCGGCGTCAGAGTGAGGGCGAAGGCGCGGTCGACCTCCGAGAAGGGCACGGTGTGGCTGATCAGCCGGGAGAAGCGCTCCTGGTGTTCCACGATCTCCGGGGTCACCTCGAAGATCTCCGTGGGGTAGCCCTGGGAGCCGAGGATGGTCATCTCGCTGCGGAGGATCGCGCCCAGGTCGATGGGCTCGGGCTTCGTGTGCACGGCCACCGTGACCAGTTTGGCGCCCCACTTCGCCGACGACAGAGCCGTGTCGACGACGGCGGCCGCGCCCGCGGCGTCGATGTAGATGTCCGTGCCGGGGCGGGGCCGGCCCAGGGAGTCGGTGCCCTGACCGTGCAGTTCCGTCAGGCGCGCGGCCACGTCCTCCCGTGAGGAGTCGATGACGGCGTCCGCCCCCACGGCCAGGGCCGTCTCCAGGCGCTGCGGGATGACGTCGGCGACGGTCACGTGCTCGACCCCGCGCAGCTTCAGCCAGATCGCGGCGCCCAGGCCGATGGGGCCGGCGCCGAACACCAGGACCTTGTCCGCCGGTCCGGCCTCGGAGCGGTTGACGCAGTGGCGGGCGACCGCCATGGGCTCGTTGAGCGCGGCGACGGCGAACGGCACCGTATCGGGGAGGACCGCCACGCTCTTGCCCGCGACGGCGTTCTCGATGAGCAGGTATTCGCTCATGCCGCCGAGCGCGCCGCCGCAGCCGATGATGCCGGAGGGAGCGGCCTGCGGGTTGACGACGACGCGATCGCCGGCCTTCAGGGTGGTGACCTCGGCGCCCACCCCGACGATCTCGCCCGCCGGCTCGTGCCCGAGCGGGATCGAGGTCAGCTGCCCGTCCGGGCCCAGCGGCATGCCGCCCATGCGCAGGAAGGTCAGGTCGGTGCCGCAGATGCCGCAGGCGCGGATCCGCAGCAGGGCGTCTTTGGGGCCGGGGACGGGACGTTCGATGTCCACCACGTCGACCGTGCCCTGTGCACCGGTCCGGACGGACTTCATCGTGGCCATGGAGAGACTCTCTTTCTCGAGGTGATGCTAGGCGGGGGCGGCGAGCCGGTCGGCGGGCTCATCGCTGCCGGCGCCGGCCGCGATCGCCTGGCGCCAGGGGCGGATCGCCTTGGGCGGCATGCCGACCGTGAGCACTCCGGTCAGGCGGTCGCCGGTGCGGTAGGCGGCCAGGAAGCGGCGCTCGTCCAGGTCCCCCTCCATCACGGCCACGCCGTCGTGGCCGCGCAGGTAGCCGTACGCCTGGATCTTCATGTCGTACTGGTCGGACCAGAAGTAGGGCACCGGGGCGAAAGGCTTGCGCGCCTCCGGGCGGAGGAGGTTGCGGGCGGCGGCCATGCCCTGCTCGGCGGCGTTCGTACGGTGCTCGATCCGCATCGACGTACCGAACAGCGGGTTGTGCCAGCGGGCGACGTCCCCGGCGGCGTACACGTCCGGCCCGGCGGCGCAGTACGCGTCGCACACCAGGCCGTCGGCCACCGTCAGGCCGCTGCCGGCCAGCCATTCGGTGTTCGGCAGGGAGCCGATGGCGACCAGGACCTCGTCGGCCTCGACCAGTTCGCCGTCCGCGAGCCGTACGCCGCCCTCGCTCGCCTCGGTCACGGTGACTCCGGTGCGCAGATTCACCCCGTGCTCCAGGTGGGCCCGGGACAGCACACGTCCGACCTGTTCGCCGAGGGCGTGGGCGAGCGGCACCGGCGCCGGTTCGAGGAGGGTGACCTCGCAGCCGAGGCCGCGGGCCACCGCCGCGGCCTCCGCCCCGAGGAATCCGGCGCCGACCACGGCCAGGCGCCGTCCGGGCCCCAGCCGCCCCCGCAGGGCCAGGGCGTCGTCCAGGGTGCGCAGCACGTGCGCGCCTTGTCCGGGCAGGCGGCGCGGCCGCACCCCGGTGGCCACGATCAGCCCGTCGTACGGCACCGCGGCGCCGTCCGCCAGCCGCACCGTGCGCTCGGCGAGGTCGAGACCGGTCGCGGCGACCCCGAGGCGCAGGTCGAGGCCGAGCGCGTCGAGATCGGCGGGCGTGCGCAGCGGCAGCCGCCCCGCGTTCCACTCGCCCGAGAGGATCTGCTGCCGAGGCGCCGACGACAAGGACCCGCTTCACCGTTCCACCAGCCGGATCGCCGCCGCGGGGCAGATCGCCACGGCCTCCCGGACCCCGTCGAGAAGCCCGGCGGCGGGAGTCTCGTCCAGCAGGATCGCGACGCCGTCATCGTCCCGCTGGTCGAACACCTCGGGGGCGGCCAGCACGCACTGCCCCGACGCCACGCACTTCGGTTCGTCCAGTTCCACTCGCATGGGATTTCTTCCTTCCTTGATCAACTGAGCCAGGTGACGGGCAGAGAACGCAGGCCGTAGGCGATGCCCTCGAACGCGAACTGGACCTCGTCCATCGGCACGGCCAGGCGGAGGGTCGGCACGCGGCGGTAGAGCGTGCCGTACACGACCTGGAGCTCCACGCGGGCCAGCGACTGGCCCAGGCACTGGTGCGGCCCGTACCCGAACGCCTGGTGCCGGCGCGCGGCCCGCCCCAGGTCGAGCCGCTCGGGCTCGGGGAACATGCCGGCGTCCCAGTTCGCGGCGCGTTCGCGATCACCTTCGGGTCGTCGGTGTCGCGCAGCACGGCGAGCTGGTCAGGGTGCCGCAGCAGGAGCAGCGTGCCGAGGGAGATCATGCTCGCGCTGGTCTCGTGCCCGGCGATCAGCACGGCCACGCCCATGGTGACGGCCTCGGCGCGGGTCATCTCGCCGGCCTCGACCCGGGCGGCCAGCTCCTACAGCATGTCGTCGGCGGGAGCGGCCGTCTTCTGTCCCAGCAGGCCGTCGAGGTAGCCGTAGAGCGCGGCGCCCGCCTCCTGCGCCTCCTGCTCCGACGCGCTGTGGCTGACCGCGACGGTGCTGTTGCGGTGGAAGAACTCGCTCTCCTCGTACGGCACGCCCAGCAGCTCGCTGATCACCAGCGTCGGCACGGGCAGGCCCAGCGCGGTGACGAGATCGGCGGGCTTCGGCCCGGCCAGCATGGCGTCGATCAGGTCGTCGGTGATCTTCTGGATCGCCGGGCGCAGGGCCTCGACCCGCTTGACGGTGAACGGGGCGTTGACCATCCGGCGCAGGCGGGTGTGCTCGGGCGCGTCGGTGTTGGTGATCAGCGCGGGGGTGACCTTCGCGGTCTCCGCCCTCCCTCGGGTCATGTGCGGGAACCCGGGCAGTTTCTCGTCGATGCTGAGGCGCGGATCGTTCATCAGCGCCCGCTGGTCGGCGTGCCGGGTGATCAGCCACGGCGTGCTGCCGTCCCAGATCCGCACCTTGGAGACGGGTTCCTCGGCGGTCAGCCGCCGCACTCCCTCCGGCGGGTGGAACGGGCAGCGGCTGTCCCTGGCCATCGGGTAGCCGGGAGCGTCGGCCATGCGTCTCTCCTTCGGTCCTGTACGACAAGTGCCGACCTAGCCGATCGGCAAGCCAATTCCTAGCCGATCGGCTAGCCGTAAACCAGGAACTGTGATGCAAATCACTTGCCGATCGGCAGGTTGGAAGCTTGCCGATCGGCAAGCTAGAATCCGCACAGAGACCATGAGAGAAGGAGCAGACGTGACAGTGAGAACCGCCCGGAAGGGGTCCGTCACACCCGACACCCGGCAGCGCCTCATCGACGTCGCGGTTCGCCTGTTCGCCCGGCACAGCTTCGCGGGCACGTCGCTCCAGATGATCGCCGACGAGATGGGCATCACCAAGGCCGCCGTCTACCACCACTTCCGCACCCGCGAGGAGCTGCTCAGCGCGGTGGTCGAACCGGCGCTACGCCAACTCCAGGTGGCCATCGAGTCGGCCGAGACGAGACGCACGCCCCACGCGCGGGCCGAGCACCTGCTCACCGCCTACGCCACCCTCGCCGTGGAGCACCGGGCCGTGGTCGCCGTCCTCGCCACCGATCCCGGAGCGATCGACCTGCTGCGCGGCCAGCCGGAGTCCAGCGACCTGATCAACCGCCAGCTGGCCATCCTCGCCGACCTCACCCCCGGCCCGGCCGGCTACGTCAACGCCACCATGGTGCTGGCCGGCATCGCCTCCGCGGCCAGGCCGGCCCTGGTCCACGTCGACGACGACGTCCTGCTCCGGCATCTCGTCGAGGCCGGCCGGCGCGCGCTCGGGCTGCGGGCGCCACGCCGCCCGGCCCAGGCCGGGTGACGAAGGTCAGGCCCCCTGGGACCTGGTCGTCACCGTGCCACTCGCCGGTCAGGGGGTGAGGTTGAGCGGGGTGGTGATGCGCAGGTTCCAGTCGAGGCCGGCCGGCGCGGGGCTCAAGGCTCTCGAACGCCACCAGCGGCCGCCCCGCGCGGTCCACGACCAGCACCGGAGCCGCCTGGAACTCGCTTCCGGCGCCCAGCGTGCGCACGTCGGCCTGGGCGCAGTCGGGGGTGCGGCAGTCGAGCAGTTTGGTCGCCTGGTCGCGCAGGTCCCGGTAGGCGATGGCGGGGCGGCCGTCGGGGCGTACCGCCATGGCCAGGCCGGCATTCCAGAGCCGGTCGGGAGCCGGCGGAGCGGGGGGCACGGGGCTGGTCACGCTCGGCTGGTGGCAGGCGACGTCCAGGCAGGAGATCACATTGATCCGGCCGGTGGCGGAGTCGTACCGGGCGGCGACCGGACGGTCCCCGGGGCCGACGGCGACGACCAGGTCATGCTCCATGGACGAGTACCCGGCCGCCTCCAGGCGGGCGACCTGCCTGGACTCCGGGCGCGCGCAGCTCGGGTCCGGGCAGAAGATGAAGGAGACGAGGTCGTGAGTCGGCTGGTCACCGCCCGCCGGATCCGCTTCGGCGTAGGCCACGACCGGTCCGCCACCCGGTCGCACCGCCAGCGCCACCCCCACCGACTCCGGCGGCCTGCGCGTCGTCGCGACGGCCCCGCTGCCGCGTACGCACGCGGTCGCCGCGCAGGTGAGCAGTTCGAGCCTGCCGGAGGTCCAGGTGGTGAGGAGGAGGCGCCCGTCGGGCAGCCGTGCGCTGGCCGCGCCCGCCTGCCAGCGGGTGCCGGAGTCGTCCGGCTCGGCCCACGCGAAGCTCGCCCTCCGGCACGAGGGGTCGGCGCAGGCCAGCAGGCTGGAATCATCCTCGAAGCCGTCCATCACCGCGACCGGTCGCCCGTCGCGGCCGATGTGCAGGTCCTGCAGGTCGAGGGGGCGCAGCTGCGGTTCGCGGCCGCGGGAGGAGGCGGAGAACTCCGTCACGTCCGTCTCGGTGATCTCCGGCCACCCGAACGGGTTGACCAGCACGACTCCGCTGAACAGCAGTCCGGGCAGCAGCGCCACCGGCAGGAGGCCGGGCCGCACCGGGCGCGGCGACGGGCCGTCGGGCAGGCCGTGCGCCAGGTCGGAGTCGTCCACCTCGGTGCGCCAGGCCATGCTGTGCAGGAACTGGCGCGCGACCACGGCGGCCTGGAAGGGCGTGATGACCAGCGCCAGCACGGTTGCGGCCAGGCCCCATCCGAGGGTGGCGAGGGGGCCGGGGAGCAGGCGCAGCCCTGACTCGAGAGCCCACGCCGCCGCGCCGGGAACGAGGACGACCCCGAAGCCCAGCGTCAACGCGGTCGGCAGGAAACTCAGCTCGGTCATGCGGTAGGCGCGGCGGATCGAGCCCAGCCCCGAGCAGCCGTGCAGCAGAACTGCGGGCACGGCCAGCAGGGCCGGCATCGCCGCGTACGCGGCCACCACCAGCCCCACCTTGACCAGCCAATGCTGATCGGTCACCATCAGCAGGCCGGCTCCCGCAGCCCAGGCCGCCCCGGACACCAGGAGCAGGACCAGCAGGGGCGGCAGCCGCCGCACCGTCGCCCGCAGCGCCTCGACAGGCGGGATCCGCCGGTCGACCAGGTGACCCGTGGCGATGATCACGGTCGCGGGGAACACCACGATCTCCCCGGCGAGCGCGACCACCGCCGGTACGAGCGTCCAGATCCGCAGCGGGACATCGGACGTCCCGATCAGCTGGAACCGCCCGTTGACCACCGCCGCCGAGTCGCCGGTCGACACCGTCAGCGCCAGCAGGGACAGCGTGGCGAGCGGCACGTGCACCAGCACCCCGGGCAGCGCGAGCCGCACCAGGTGCCGCCCGGCGTCCAGATAACTCCGGAACGGCACGCCGTCCTTGCGCAGCCGTTCGACGTGCTCCATCGAGCTCACGGGCCAAACGCTGACAGGGCGTTTCGCCGGTTCGCTTCCTACTTGCGGGAAATGGTCTGGGCCCGTTCAGAGAGCGAGCGCCCGGACCGCCTCCTCGTCCACGCCGATCCCCAGGCCGGGGCCGGCGGGTACGTGGGCGACGCCGTCGGTGACCGTGATGACCGGATCCGTGGCGTATGGGCTGGTGATGAACTGCCGGCCGTTGAGGTCGACCGGCGTGTCCACGCCGAACGCGGCGAACAGGTGGAGCGAGGCGGCCAGCCCGATGTCGGACTCGGTGAGGCCGGAGCCCATGATCGCCAGGCCACAGTCCTCGGCGAGCTGGCACTGCCGCAGCGCCAGGGTCAGCCCGCCGCAGCGCTGCACCTTGGCGACGGCGACGTCGATGGCGTCGAGCCGGACGAACGTCGCCAGATCGCTCGGATGGCGCAGGCTCTCGTCCACGGCCACCGGGATCGGGCTGGCGTCACGCAGGCGGCGCAGGCCGGCAAGGTCGTTGGACGGCACCGGCTGCTCGAAGACGGCGACGTCCAGGTCGGTCAGACGCCGGGCCACCCGGAGCGCGGCGGCGGCCGTGTAGCCTTGGTTGGCGTCCACCCAGAGCACGGCGTCGGGGGCGGCGGCGCGCACGGCCTCCACGAGGGCCACGTCCTCGTCCTCGGTGTGCAGGCCGACCTTGACCTTGACGTGGCGGTAGCCGAGCGCGCGGCCCTCGGCCACCGAGTCCGCGGCCACGGCGGCCGACTCGGTGGCCACGATCCAGGCCAGCTCGATGGTGTCGCGCCTGCGCCGGCCCCACAGCTCGCCGAGTGACAGGCCGAGGCTGCGGGCGTAGGCGTCGTGGCAGGCCACGTCGACCGCCGCGCGCGCCAGCGGCATGCCGATCGAGAAGCCCTTGCTGATCGTACGGTCGAAGACGCGGCAGAGCCCGTCCAGGTCCCACAGCGGACGGCCGACGGCCGCCGGGGCCAGGTAGTTCTCGATGGTGGAGACGATGGACTCGGTGGTCTCGTACGTCCAGGAGGGGATCGGGGTGGCCTCGCCCCACCCGACGGCCCCGTCGTCGGCGGTGATCTTCACCAGGACTCTGACGGCCGGCCGGCCGCCCTGGACGACGGAGCCGCCTGCCACGGCGAAGTCGCGCAGCGAGGGCAGGCCCACGGTGAAGGTCTCGACGCGTGCTATCCGGTTCACGTGATCAGTACCATTCGGACTTGTCGACCAGATTGATCAGTTCCCGCCCGTCCACGAAGCGCCGGGCGTTCTCCAGCAGTACGGCGAAGCGCCGCTCGTCGCCGTGCGGCCCCACGCCCCCCACGTGCGGGGTGATGAGCACGTCGGGACGCCCCCAGAGCGGGTGATCGGCGGGGAGCGGTTCGGTCTCGAAGACGTCCAGGGCCGCGCCGGCCAGGCGCCCTTCGGACAGGGCGGCGGCCAGGTCGTCGAGCCGCACGGTGGGCCCGCGGCCGATGTTGACGACGTACGCCCCGGGCTTGGCCAGCGCCAGCCGCCGCGCGTCCAGCAGGCCCTCGGTGGCGGGCGTGTGCGGGACGGTCAGGATGACCAGGTCCGCCTCGGGCAGCAGCCGGTCGAGGGCGTCGGCCGGCAGCACCTCGGCGAAGCCCGGCACGGGGCCGCCGCGCCGGGCGTCCACGCCCACCACCCTGGTGCCGAACGCCGCCAGCAGCCTGCCGACCTCGGCCCCGACCGCGCCCACCCCCACGACCAGGGCGGTTGCCTCGCCCAGGGAGAGCACGGCGCCGGGGTCCCAGTCGGGCGCCCAGCGCGCGCGGGCCTGTTCGCGGGCGTACCTGGGCAGGCCCCTGGCCAGCGCGAGCACGAGCGCCAGCGCGTGCGCGGCCACGTGGTCGGTGTAGGTGTCGCGCATGTTGGTGACCTGCACGGGGTGCGCGACCAGGGCCGGGTGGTAGAAGCCCGGAGGCGGCCCGGCCTGCGGGGCCTGCAGCCAGCGCAGCCGTCCGGCGTGCGCCAGCAGGTCCGCGGGCAGCGTGCCGTAGGCGGCGTCGGCGTCGGCCAGCGCGCGCACCGCCTCCTCGCGGGTCTCCGGCTGGAGGACGGCGAGCTCCGGCACCGCCTGCTCAAGCCGGGCCCGCCAGCCGGCGGTGGCCGGATCGTGCGGCGGCAGCAGCACCAGGGTGGCTACGCTCACGCCCTCCTCGCCAGGCCGGATTCGGTGATCTCGTACAGCAGCGGCTCTCCCGCGACGTAGCGGGCGAGCTCCTCGGCCATCGCCTGCCCGTGGCGGCGCCGCTCGTGGCCCAGGCTGCCCGCCACGTGCGGGGTCACGACGATGTTGGGCATCGTGAACAGCGGCGACCCCGCGACGGGCGGCTCCGGGTCGGTCACGTCGAGGACGGCGAACAGATCGGTCCGCCGGCTCAGCACGTCGACGAGCGCGGCCTCGTCGACGAGGCCGCCGCGCGCCGAATTGATCAGGGTGGCGTCGGGCTTCATCGACTCCAGCAGCTCGGTGCCGACCAGGCGCTGCGTCTCCGGGGTGAGCGGCGAGTGCAGGCTGACCACGTCGGAGGTGGCGAACAGCTCCTTCAGGCCGACGAGGCGCACGCCGAGCTCCGCGGCCTGCGCCGGGTCGGCGTAGGGGTCGTAGGCCTGCACGTCGAGGTGGTGATGGGCGAGCAGCCGCGCGGTGGCCCGGCCCGTGGCGCCGAGCGAGACCAGCCCGACCACCGCGTCGTAGGCCCCGATCTCGGGCCCGCGCGGGGCGGTGGCGGCGGCGGCGCGGGCGGCCAGCACGTAGCGCCAGCCGTGCTTGAGCGCGTACAGGATCTGCGAGAGGGCGAACTCGGCGACCGGCTCGGCGTTGGCCGTGGCCGCCGAGGTGACCCGCACTCCCCTGGCCCACATCTCCGGGGTGACCATCCCCTTGATGGAGCCCGCGCCGTACAGCACCAGCGAGAGCTTCGGCGCGGCGGCGAGCAGGTCGGCGTCCAGCTTGGGCGCCCCCCACCCGGTCACCAGCACGTCAAGGTCGGCGAGCACGTCCGGGGTGAGCCGGTCGGCGGTGAGCAGGGGCGAGGCGATGGTCAGGTGCCGCTCGATCGCCTCCCTGGCCTGGGGGCCGTAGACGTCGTCGAAGCGGTTCGGGTCCATCACGTACAGCCCGTTCAGCATTGCCTCTCCTTCAAGCGAGCCGCCGCCCGCACGCTGGCCAGGCGGGCGGGTGAGCCGAGCCCGGCGTGGTAGTAACGTAGCTGCCGCGCTCCCCCTGCGATGAGGTCGGCGGCAAGTGCCGGGATCCGGGCGTGCCCGTCCTCCAGCACGGTCAGGTTGGCGACGAGGGAGGTCTCGGTGCGGCTGGCCGCGGCCTTCACCTGGGCCAGTGCCGCCTCCTCCGGGCCCCAGCACTTGAGCACGTACGCGTCGACCGGCGCGTCGAAGGAGGCCAGGTCGATCCCCACGTCGGGGCCGGTGACCTGCGGGTCGTCGGTGGCCATGAGCAGCAGCTCGCGGCCGGCGGCCGGCGCGGCCATGGCGCGGACCAGGTCGGCGATGACCCGGCCGCGGTGGTCGTAGAGGGCCTGGGCGCGATCGTGGCCGAGCGCGTCGCCCAGGCTCGCCCCGGCCGGGACGCCCTGCTGGAGCTCCCCGTCCACGGCGGCGCGCACGTCGCGCGCCAGCTCCTCGACGTCCAGGCCGCGCTCCGCCAGCCCGGCCCGGCAGGCGGGGCAGAGGCAGAGCGACAGCAGCGCCCTGCCGCAGGCGGACAGGTGGGCGCCGGAGGTCTTCTCGTGGTGGCCGGCGTGCTCCGCGCCCAGCCAGCCGCACGCCTCCAGCATCAGCGCGGGCACGTCGTACTGCTCGCAGACCTCGCTCACGAGGGTGAGCGCGTAGTCGTGGACGGCGGGCTGGGCGGGGCAGAGCGCGTACGGGTACGACTCGCCGTACGCGTTCCTGACCGTCAGGTCGGGCGCCTCGCGGCCCAGGATCGAGGAGTGCGTGAGCACCATCCAGGCCTCGGCCCGCAGCCCGGCCGCCGCCAGCGCGGCCAGCGCCGTGCCGAACCTGTCCTCGTCCGGCACCCCCCAGCCCGGCGGGTACGGCTTGAGCCGCCCGCGCCAGCGGTCGGGGCGCAGCCGGAAGTAGGCCGCCGCGTGGTCGGCCTGCACGATGCGGTGGCGCGGATGCCACGCGGTGGTGGCCCGTACCGAGTGGTAGGCCGCCTGCAGGGTCACCGTGCTCACACCGAGTCCGGCGATGCGCTCGGCCGCCGCGGGGTCGCCCACGAGGTCCCAGGTGTAGGCGAACGCGCCGTGCCTCGTCTCCAAGCGGACAGTCACCCCTTAGTGGCGCCGGCCAGGCCGCGCGTGAAGTAGTTCTGGAAGAAGAGGAAGATCGCCAGCATCGGCAGGAACGAGATCGTCATCCCGGCGGCGAACCCGGTCCAGTCGGTGGCGTGCTCGCCCTGGAAGGACAGCATCCCGACGGCGAGGTTCTGCAGGTCGGGCTGGCCGAGCGTGAACACCAGCGGGATGTTGAACTCGTTCCAGCTGCTGATGAACTGGAAGATGACCACCACCGCGATGACCGGTTTGGCCAGCGGCAGGATGAGGCCGAACGTCTTGATGAAACCGGCCCCGTCGAGCTTGGCCGCCTCGAACAGGTCGCTCGGTACGCTGGAGAAGAACCCGACGAACAGCAGGACGTAGAGCGCGCCCGCGCCGCCGGACATGGCCAGGATGACCCCGGCCCGCGTGTTCAGCAGGCCGAGGTTCTCGATCAGCACGAACTGCGGGACGATGATCGAGGCGACCGGGATGAACAGGGTCCCCACGATCATCCGGTAGAGCAGGGTGCGGCCGGGAAACTCGTACCTGGCCAGCACGTAGCCGCACAGGGCCGCCTTGACCAGCTCGACGAGGGTCGAGGCGACCGAGTAGAGCACCGTGTTGAAGAAGTATCCGGAGAACCCGGCGTTGACCCAGGCCCGTACGAAGTTGTCGAAGTTCAGCTGGTCGGGCACGAGGCTCGCGCCGCTGGTGAACATCCCGGCCTGGGTCTTGAACGCCGCCGAGATCGTCCACAGGAACGGATAGACCCAGACGAGCCCGATGACCAGCAGGATCGGCAGGGCGATGAGGTTGGCCCGCGTCCTGTGGCTGCGCCGGGCGGCCTGGTTGACCGTGGTCATCAGACGCCGTACTCCTTCCTGAGTCGCTGGGCCCGGCGGACCGCGACGCCCTGGGCGGAGACCAGCACGAAGGCGATGACGGAGAACAGCAGCGCCGCGGCCGAGGCGTAGCCGTAGGCGAACGGCACCGAGCCGAAGGCGTTCTGGTAGATGAAGTAGGACACCACGTACGTGCTGGTGCCCGGGCCGCCCGCGGTGAGCGTGACGACCAGCCCGAAGACGTGCATGGCGTTCACGATGCCGAGCAGGGCGATGATCACGGCGACCGGCCTGATCATCGGCAGCGTGATGCGGGTGAGCTTCTTCCACTCGCCCGCGCCGTCGATGGCGGCCGCCTCGTAGACCTCCTCCGGCACGTTCTGCAGCGCCGCGATCCAGTAGATCATGTACTGGCCGAAGATCTGCCAGACGGAGACGAGCACGAGCACGAGCAGCGCGCTCCACCGGTTGGCGAACACGTCGAACCCCTGGTCGACCAGGCCGAGGTCACGCAGGATCGCGTTCAGCGCGCCGTTGGACGGGTTGAGCAGGTAGGTGAACACCAGGCCCGCCATGGCGACGGGGATGATCAGCGGCGCGAAGAACAGCGTCCGGAAGAACCGCTTGCCGCGCAGCCACTTGCGAGTGAGCACGATCGCCGCCAGCAGCGAGATCGGGAGCTTGATGACGGTGGTCAGCAGGGCGAAGATCAGCGTGTTGACGACCGAGAGCCAGAACAGCGGGTCGACCAGGATCGAGCCGTAGTTGCCGGTACCGACGAAGTGGTCGATCGGGCCGATGCCCGACCAGTCGAAGAACGAGTAGTAGATCGTCGCGGCCAGCGGCCAGAGGGTGAAGCCGAGGTAGAGCAGGAGGAAGGGGGCCAGGAAGATGACCAGCCAGACCCTGTCGAAGCCGCGGACACGCTCGCGGGAGTGATCGACGCGTTCGGGCACGCGCTCGGCGGGCGACCGGTCCTTGTCCGTCACCCTCTCCCTGCCTGGGGCGGGGGCGGTGGTTGTCATGGATGTCCTCACGAGGGAGAAAGGGGGCGCCGTCCGGTCTGGCTCAGTGCCGGTACATGTCCTTGGAGTAATCCTTGGTGTAGTCCCAGTCGGGGAAGGTGTAGCAGTCCATCGACACCTTCAGGCCGGCGGCGGCCTCCTGCTTGAGCCCTTCCTCCAGGGCGGTCTGCCGCTGCTTGACGATGGCGGCGCCCACCGACTCCAGCGACTGGCCGCTGACGAGCGCCTGGCCCATGGCCTCCCACTCCCCGTCGGGGTTCTTCGCCAGCGCGTTGACGTACGCCTTGGACTTGGCGATGTCGGGGCACTTGAGCAGCGGCACGGGAAGCTGGACCCGGTAGCCCGGCTGCGCGCCGATCTGCATGATCTGCTTGAGCGCCGGGTCGGTGACCATCTTCTGGTTGTCGACGTAGGCCAGCGTGCCGAAGGCGCTCTTGTAGTACTGCTTGACGAAGTAGCCGTCGGGGTCGGTCATCCACTGGATGAACGTCCACATGGCGTCATGGTTCTTGGTCTGCGAGCTGACCCAGTACTTGTTGGTGTCGTACTTGCGGCCGGCCGCGCCGGTCTGCCCGTCGTCCGGGTTGGGGCGCGGCGCCACCACGTACTTGTCGCTGCTGAAGCCCTGGCTGGCCCACACGCTCGGCAGCCAGGTTCCGTCGAAGAAGATGCCGGCCTGATCGGCGGCGAACTGCTGGCGGGAGAAGTTCTTGTCGTTGGTGCCCGGCGCCAGGTAACCGGCCTTCTTGAGCTCCTGGATGAAGGCGAAGGCCTTCAGCTGGCCGGGCTCGGTCAGGTCGAACTTGCCCGTCTTGTAGTCGAAGAACTCGTCCGTCGAGACGCTGCTGATCATCGCGTACCAGATCCGCTGCATGTCCGGGCCCTTGGTGGGGGCGGCGATGCACTCGGCCTTGGTCTTGGACTTGATCTGCGCGCAGGCGTTCTTGAGGTCGGTCCAGGTCTTGGGCGGGTTGTTGACGTCCAGCCCGGCCTGCTGGAAGACCTGCTTGTTGAGGAACATGTAGCCGGAGCCCCAGTACAGGTTCTCCGAGAACGGGAAACCGTACGTCTTCCCGTCCTGCACGTTGATGCCTTCCAGGAAGGACCCGTCCGGCCAGCGCTTGGTGAAGTCGGCGGGGACGGTGCCGCTCGGGCTGAGCGGGCTGATCCACTTCTGGTCGAGCAGCTGGGACAGCCCGGTCGCGTTCCAGTAGAACATGTCCGGCGCCTGGTTGCTCTGGAAGGCCAGGGGCAGGGTCTTCATGTAGTCGGCCTGCGTGATCGAGCGCCACTCGATCTTGATGGTGGGATGTTCCTTGGTGAACTGCGCGCCGATGTCCTTGTGGAAGTTCACCTGTTCGGCGGAGAAGTCCCAGATCTGCAGCGTGGTCTGCGAGCCGCCGCCGCTGCCGCTGCTCGACGTGCCGCATGCCGCCACGAGCAGTGACGCCAGGAATGCGGTGATCATCGCGGGCCGATGGAGTTTCATGAAGCCCTCCCGAGAGACGGAGGTCAGAGGGGTGTCGGGCACCGGGTAAGCGCTTGCCCGAGAGGTGGGTCCGAGAGTAACCCCGGTCACAGGCCGATTCAAGACTTGTGAGAAAGCGGTTTCAGATCGATGCTCGGTCATGACACCTGTCCGTCGATGACCCCTACCACCCGACATATGCTGGTTTTCCTGGCATTTTTCGGCGACGCGCGCCGGTAAGATCATGAGATCGGCGCGCCGGAAAAATCTCTACAAGCGCTTTCAGAACTTCGGGAGTACGTGTGCGCCTGCTCGCCTTCACCAAGCCCTTCGGCCTGATCGACCCCGCCCGGCTGGCCGAGACCGTGGCCTCGGTGGGCGCCGACGGGGTCGACCTCGTCGTGCGCGAGGGGCAGACCGTCAGCCCCGCCGACCCGGGCGGCATCGCCGTCGTCGCCGCCGAGCTCGAGCGCCGCAGGCTCACCCTCGACGTCGTCACCACCGACCTGCTCGACGTCGACGCGGACGCCGAGCGGATCATCGCGGCCTGCGGCGAGAGCGGCGTCCCCCTGATGCGGGTGGGCTTCTACCGCTACGACCCCGCCGCCGGATACCGCCGTCAACTGGAGGAGGCCAGGGCCGCGCTGTCCCGCCTGGTCGCCCTCGCCGCCCGGCACGGCGTACGGCTGGCGGTCCAGTTGCATCACGGTACGATCCATCCATCCGCCTCGCTCGCCCTCGCGCTCGCAGGCGACCTGGACGACGTGCGTTTCTACGCCGACCCCGGCAACCAGGCCAAGGAGGGCAGCGAGGCATGGGCGCTCAACGTCGACCTGCTGGGCGATCGGATGGCCTGCATGGGAGTGAAGAACGCCGTCTGGCGGTCCACCGCGGACGGCTGGGTGTGCGAGTGGCAACCGTTCGCGGACGGAGGCGTGGTCCCCTGGCCGGAGATCGTCCCCGGGCTGCGTGCCCGCGGCTACACCGGAGTGCTGTCGCTGCACGTCCACTACCCGGCGGCCGACCCGGTGGCGGCCGTACGGCGGGATCTTGATCATCTGCGCGGACTGCTCGGCTGACGGGCGCTCCACAGGGGGAGGAGGAGCGGGTGCGTAATCTGCGGCAGGGCCGCTCGGCCCGGGTGACGATCAGCGACGTCGGGGCGGCGGCGGGGGTGTCGGCCTCGACGGTCTCCCGCGTGCTCAACGGCACGGCCAAGGTCGACCCCTCGCTGGCGGCACGCGTCCACGACGCGGTCAGGCAGCTGGGCTACCGTCCCAACGCCGCTGCGCAGGGGCTGGCCCGCGGGGAGTGGGGCACCATCGGCGTGCTGGTCCCCAACCTGGCCAACCCCTACTTCCCCGACGTGCTCAAGGCGGTCTCGGCCGTCGCCCGCTCCCACGGGCGCCGCGTCATGGTCATGGAGTCGGACGACGATCCCTCGATCGAGCACGACCTGGTCGAGGACCTGATGCGCAGCTGCGACGGGGTGCTGCTCTGCTCCTCCCGCATGGAGCGCTCGGACCTGGTCGTGCTGACCGCCCGCGACCACCCGCTCGTCCTGCTCGACCGGATCGTCCCCGGCATCGCCGCGCCCGCCGTCTCCGCCGACTTCTTCGGCGGGATGATGCTGATCTGCGGCCACCTGGCGCAGCTGGGCCACCGCCGGGTCGCCTACCTGAGCGGTCCCGAGGTGTCCTGGGCCAACGCCGAGCGGATCAGGGCGCTGGAGGCGGCCAAGGCGTTCGGCATCTCCGTCACGATCCTGCCGTGCGGGTCCACCAGCCGCGCCGGGTACGACGCCGCCGCCGAGGTGGCCGGCACCGGCGCCACCGCGCTCACCAGCTACAACGACCTGGTGGCCCTGGGGGCGGTGACCCGGATGCGCGAGCTCGGGGTACGGGTCCCCGAGGATCTGTCGGTGGTCGGGTTCGACGACATCGCGCTGGACCACGTGGCGCACACGAGCCTGACCACGGTGTCGGTGCCCCGCGGGCAGCTCGGCAGGCAGGCGGCCGAGATCCTGGAGGCCCTCATGACCGAGGGGCACGACGGGGAGCCGGTCTGCCTGCCGATGGAGTTGCACGTCCGCGACAGCACCGCACCGCCCCACTGTTGACAAGTACGGCCGGCGACGGGAACCCTGTCTTCCAGAAAGCGCTTTCCCAGCGGAGGAGAGAGAACCCGTGGACACCGACGACCGCGCAGGGCGGCCTGGCAGCGACCGTGACGATCTGAGGGATCAGGTTCTGGACCTGGTCACACCATTGATCACCAGGTTCGGCCCGGGCGGGGGGCGGCTGCGGCTGGGGTTCAACACGGCGCACTACGACCAGGCGGCATCGGAGCTGGAAGCGTTTGCGCGCCCGCTCTGGGGCCTGGCGCCGCTGGCGGCGGGCGGCGGGGCGTTCGATCACTGGGAGCTCTGGCGCGCCGGGCTCGCCGCCGGGACCGACCCCGAGCACCCCGACTACTGGGGCGCGGCCTTCGACCGCAACCAGCGGCTGGTCGAGACCGCCGCCATCGGCCTGGCGCTCGCCCTGGCCCCCGAGCAGGTCTGGGACCCGCTGACCGGCCGGCAGCGCGACACGGTGGCCGCCTGGCTGCGGCACGCGGTCACCGTGGAGCCCAACGACAACAACTGGCTGTTCTTCCCCGTCATGGTGGGGCTCGGGCTCGACCGCGTCGGGGTCGCCCACGACCGCGACGCCAACAGGGCCAGGCTCGACCGGCTGGAGGAGTTCGACCTCGGACGCGGGTGGTACTCCGACGGGCCCAAGTGGCAGCGCGACTACTACATCCCGTTCGCCATGCACTACTACGGCCTCATCTACGCGGCGCTCGGCGACGACCCGGGCAGGGTCGGGCGCTTCCGCGCGCGGGCCGCGGCGTTCGCCCAGGACTTCCAGCACTGGTTCACCAGCGAGGGGGTCGCCGTTCCGTTCGGCAGGAGCCTGACCTACCGCTTCGCGCAGTCGGCGTTCTGGGGGGCGCTGGCCTTCGCCGGGGTCGAGGCGCTGCCCTGGGAGGTGACCAAGGGCCACCTGCTGCGGAACCTGCGCTGGTGGGGCGGGCAGCCCATCCGCGACACCTCAGGGCTGCTCACCATCGGCTACCGCTATCCCCAGCCGCACCTGGCCGAGCAGTACAACGCGCCCGGCTCGCCGTACTGGGCCATGAAGGCGTTCCTGCCGCTCGCCCTGCCCGCGGAGCACCCGTTCTGGGCCGCCAAGGAGGCCGACGCGCCGCCACTGCCCGAGGTCAGCACCCAGCCGGAGGCGGGCGTGGCGCTGCTGCGCTGCGAGGAGGGGCGGCACGTGGTGCTGCTGAGCGCGGGGCAGCACGCCCCGTGGATGCGGCACGGCGCGGCCAAGTACGCCAAGTTCGCCTACTCCACGCGGTTCGGCTTCAGCGTGCCCGCCGGGACGCTGGGGCTCGAACAGGGCGCCTTCGACAGCACGCTGGCGCTCAGCGAGGACGGCGAGCACTGGCGGCCGTGCGAGCTGCCGCAGGACGCCTCCGCCGCCGACGGTGTGCTGCACGCGCGCTGGACGCCCTGGGACGACGTGGAGGTCGAGACCTGGCTCGTGGCGCTGCCCCCGTGGCACGTGCGGGTGCACCGGATCAGGACCGGGCGGGCGCTGCGCACGGCCGAGGGGGCCTTCGCGGTCGACCGGGACCGGCCGCCGGCCCGGGTCGACACCGGTCCCGGGCGGGCCAGGCTCGACTCGCCGAACGGCCTGTGCGTGATCGAGGACCTGTCCGGCGGGCGGGAGGGAGACCTCGTCACGGCCCTGCCGGGCACCAACGTGTTCGCCCCGCGCACCCTGATCCCCACGCTGAAGGGCGACCTGCCGCCCGGCGAGCACCTGCTGGCCTGCGCGGTCATCGGTCTGGAGGCGGCGGAGGGGAGCGAGTGGCCGGCGCCTCCCACGTGGGAGGCCGTCGAGCCGCTGCTCGGCCCGGCGGCGCGGCCGTGATCGTGCAGGCCGTGTTCCGCGCTGGGCTCACACGGCGATGGGGAGGTCCGCGCGCTGGTGCAGGGATTCGGCGGCGTTGATGAGCATGCTCGTCGCGTGGCCGAGCAGGGGGTTGGGGTCGGTGGCGCGGCACACGGTGAAGACCCTGCGGACCTGGGAGGGGTCGCCGAGCCGGAACACGCACACGTCGCGCGACTCGATCATCGCCAACTCCGGCACGATCGCCACCCCCAGCCCCTTGCGTACGAGCTCGAAGGGCAGGTTGTAGTCGTTGGTGCGGAACAGCACGTCGGGGTCGAAGCCGCTGGCCGCGCAGATGTGCGACAGGTTGAGTGAGGCGTCCATCCCCTCGGTGTAGGAGATCCACCGCTCGGCGGACAGCTCGCCGAACTGGATGCGCTTGCGACCGGCCAGCCGGTGGCCGGTCGGCACGAGCACGTAGAGCGGCTCCTCCATGATCAACGTCATGGTCAGGTCCTTCGGCCAGTTGTGCGGCACCATGCCGTACTCGAAGACCACGGACAGGTCGAGCCGCCCCTCGTTCACGGCCGGAATGGTCCGGTGCGGATCGCCCTCCTCGTACCGGATGTCCACGTTGGGCCGGTCGCGGAGAAACTCCGCCAGTACGGCGGGCACCAGCCGAAATCCAGCGGACCAGAAGCTGCCGAGCCGCAGCCTGCCCCGGTGGGTGGTGGCGAAGGACCGCATCTCCTCCTCCGCCGCCTCGAGGTCGGCCAGCAGCCGGGCGGCCTTGCGGGCCAGCTCGGCCCCCGCCGCGGTGGGCCGGATGCTGCGCGGCAGCCGCTCGAACAGCTGGACGCCCAGGGTCCGCTCCAGCGAGGAGACCTGCTGCGAGATGGCCGACGGGGTGAACCCGAGGCGCTTGGCGGCGGTCCTGAGCGAACCGGTGGCGACCACCTCACGGATCGCCTGAAGCTGGGCGGGGGTAAGCATCGGCCCAACTTAACAGTCGGGCGATAAGCATCACCAGACCGCGAACCATCTTGGGGCGAGACGATCGATCACCTGGGCGGCGAGCTGGGGAGGTCGAGAAAGAGGATAAGGAGGACTGAACAGGATGTGCACCAATGCGCATGCTCGCTTACCTTGTCGTATCTAAACGGACCCCCAATATTGGTGTTTACGGAACGTAGTAGTACGAAGCGCGAAAGGTGGTGTCCTGCGCCATGCGGTTCACCCAAGCAGCCGCCGCATTCGGCCTGGCGGGACTCCTGTCCCTGACAGCCTGTTCCGGAGGCGGCGCCTCCCAGGCGGCCGCCCCGGCACAGCAGAAGAACCAAGAACTGCACGACCTGTTGCCCGACAAGATCAAGAAGAGTGGCACGCTCAACGTGGCGGCAGGTCACAACTACCCGCCGCTGGTCTTCCTCGACACCGACAACAAGTCGGTCATCGGCCTCGAACCCGAGCTGATGAAGGCCATCGGCCAGGTGCTCGGCGTCGAAGTGACGTTCAGCCAGGCCAGTTTCGACAGCCTCATCGCCGGCGTGCAGGCACGCCGCTACGACCTGGCCATCCAGGCGATGCTCGACAAGCCGGAACGCCGCGAGAAGGTCACCTTCGTCGACTACTTCAAGACCAGCAGCTCGCTCCTGGTCCAGGAGAAGGACGCTCAGACGATCAAGTCGCTCGACGATCTCTGCGGGAAGACGGCGGCCGTCGAGCAGGGCACCGCCCAGGCCGACGACGCCGAGCAGCAGAAGAAGAAGTGCACGGACGCGGGCAAGCCGGCGGTCCAGGTGCTGGTGTTCCCCGACACGGTCGGCTGCCTGCAGGCCGTCTCCACCGGCCGGGCCAACGCCTTCATCGGCGGCACGCCCACCATCACCTACCAGGCCGAGCAGTCCGGTGGCCGGATGAAGCAGGTGGGCGAGCCCTACCGCTTCCTGCCGTACGGGATCCTCGTCAACAAGGAGGACCAGAACCTCTCCAAGGCCGTGCAGCAGGCGCTGCAGAAGCTGATGGAGAACGGCTCCTACGCCAAGATCCTCGACAAGTGGAAGATGTCGTCGGGCGCCCTCGACAAAGCCGTGATCAACGGCGGCGAGTCGTGACCACGACCGGGCAGACCGCTCCCCCGGCTCCCCGGGAGCGGATCCAGGCCGTCCCGCTCCGACATCCGGGGCGTTGGGTGAGCGCGGCCGTCCTCGGCTTCCTGGTGATCTTCCTGCTGCAGGGCTGGCTGGCCAACCCGCGCATGGAGTGGAAGGTGGTCGGCGAGTACCTCTTCTCCCCCGCGGTCCTGAGCGGGCTCGGCACCACGCTGCTGCTCACGCTGCTCGCCATGGTCGTCGGCGTCGCGGGCGGCATCGTGCTGGCCGTGCTGCGCATGTCGCCCAACCCGTTGCTGGCGTCGCTGAGCGCGTTCTACATCTGGATCTTCCGCGGCGTGCCGCTGCTGGTGCAGCTGCTGTTCTGGTACTTCCTGTCCGCGGTGGTGCCGAGGATCGGGCTCGGCGTGCCCTGGGGGCCGACGTTCTTCGAGGTCGACACCAACCTGATCATCACCCAGCTCGCCGCCGCGGTGCTGGGGCTCGGCCTGCACGAGGCGGCCTACATGGCCGAGATCGTGCGGGCCGGCATCACCTCCGTCGACCACGGTCAGACGGAGGCGGCCCACGCGCTGGGCCTGACCCGCTTCCAGACCCTGCGAAAGATCATTCTGCCCCAGGCCATGCGGGTCATCATCCCGCCGACGGGCAACCAGGTGGTCTCGATGCTCAAGACCACCTCCCTCGTCTTCGCCATCGCCGTGCCTGAGCTCCTGACCTCGATCCAGGGCATCTACTCCAGGAACTTCCAGCAGGTCCCGCTGCTCACGGTCGCGTGCTTCTGGTACCTCGTGGCCACGACCGTGCTGAACGCCGGGCAGCACTACATCGAACGCAGGTTCAGCAGATGAAGACCCTCATCCGCGCGGAAGGCGTGCACAAGCGGTTCGGGACGCTCGACGTGCTCAAAGGCATCGATCTGGAGGTCACGGAGGGAGAGGTGCTGGCCGTGATCGGCCCGTCGGGGTCCGGCAAGTCCACCTTCCTGCGCTGCATCAACCACCTCGAACGCATCGACGCCGGCCGCCTCTACTTCCGCGACCACCTGATCGGCTACGAGGAGCGCGACGGGAAGGTCTACGAGCTGCCGGACAAGGCGATCGCCGCCCAGCGGGTGGACATCGGGATGGTCTTCCAGCGCTTCAACCTCTTCCCGCACATGACCGCGCTCGAGAACGTCATGATGGCGCCGATCATGGTCAAGAAGGAGCCTAAGGCCGAGGTACGCGAGCGCGCCCACGCCCTGCTGGCCAGGGTGGGGCTGGCCGACAAGGCGAACAGCCGCCCCGACCAGCTGTCCGGCGGCCAGCAGCAGCGCGTCGCCATCGCCCGCGCCCTGGCGATGCGGCCCGACCTCATGCTGTTCGACGAGCCGACCTCGGCCCTCGACCCGGAGCTCGTGGGCGAGGTCCTGGACGTCATGCGCGACCTCGTACGCCAGGACGGCATGACGATGATCATCGTCACCCACGAGATGGGATTCGCCCGGGAGGTGTGCGACACCATCGTCTTCATGGACGACGGGGTCGTCGTGGAGTCCGGGCCGCCCGGCGCCGTGCTCGGCGAGCCCCGGCACGAGCGCACCCGGGCATTCCTCAGCAAGGTTCTCTGACTCCCGAAGGAAAGATATCCACGTGTCCCGCGTCATCGTTCTCGGCGCCGGAGTGCTCGGTGCCTCCGTCGCCTACCACCTGGCCGTCGCAGGGGCCCAGGTCGTCGTCATCGAGGCCGGCGGCCCCGCCGCGGGAACCTCCAGCGCGACCTTTTCCATGGACGTCACCCATCTGAAGACCCCGCGCGCCTACTACGAACTGAACCGCGCCAGCTCCGCCCTGCACGCCACGCTGGCCGAGGAGCTCGGGGGCGCGTCGTGGCGGCACCCCATGCCCGCCATCCAGTGGGGCGACAGCGAGGAGAGCCGGCGGGGGCTCAGGGAGCGGGCCGAGCGCCTCAGGTCCTGGGGGCACCCCTGCCGCATCGCCGACCCGTCCGAGCTGCGCGAACTCGCCCCCGCCGTCGACCCGGCGGCGTGCACGGCGAGCGAGCTCGTGGTCCACGACCAGAGCGCCTGGTACGACGCCCCGCTCTTCGTCCAGCGCCTGCTCGACCGCGCCGCCACGCTCGGCGCCGACATCAGGTACGGCCTGCGGGCGCAGGCGCTGATCCGCCACGGCGACGCCGTCACCGGTGTCGAGACCGGCACGCGGCGCTGGGAGGCCGACTGGGTGGTCAACTGCACCGGCCCGGACGCCGACCGCATCGCGGCCCTGGCCGGCACCGACCTGCCCATGACCCGGATCCCCGGGCTGGTGGGAGAGAGCACCCCGGTCCCCGGCCTGCGTCTCGACGCCATCCTGGCCACTCCCGAGGTGGACCTGCGCCCCGCCCCCGGAGACCGGATCTGCTCCATCTCCTGGCCCGTGGACGCGCTGCTGCCCGGCCAGAGCGACGACGCCCTGGCCGAACGGTTGCACGCCGGCGGGCAGCGCGTCCTGCCCGCGCTGCGCACCGCCCGGCTGGCCGGTGTGCGCCTCGGCGTCCGGCCCGTGCCGGCGGACGGGCTGCCGCTGGCGGGCACGCACCCCGACGTCCCCGGCCTCTACCACCTCGTCACCCACAGCGGCGTCAACCTGGCGCCCGAGCTCGGCCGGCTCGTGGCTCAGGAGATCATCGACGGCGACGGCCCCGACCTCGCCGGATACCGCATCACCCGCGGCGTCGCGGCGTCCGTACAGGACGAGAGCCTGACCCTCATGACCACCCGCTGACCCCGCCCGAGGCCGCATGCGCAGTGTGCGGCCTCGGGGGCGTCCGTCATCCCCTTGACGGGGCGGACGAACGCTGGCCGGCGGGCAGGCGGACGAACTGATCCTCGGTGCCCGGCACCGCGATGACGTGCGCCGACGCCTCGGCCTCCGGCCGGTCGACGGAGATGCTCGCGACGTAGAACGGGGCCAGCACGGCTTGCGACCGGCGCCGGCCGAGCGCCAGGTAGCCGAACCGGAACCACTCCGGCACCAGCCGGACGTCCTTCAGCTCCTCCAGGTCGCCGAACGCCTTGACGATCCGGCCCGCGACCTCTTTCGCGGCGGCGGCCGGCCGCCGCGACTCGGGCGTCGCCACCGTCCGCCCGCCTCCGTCGTCCACGAACCGGCGGGCCGAGACGCTGACCGACGCCAGCCGGCCGGCGGCGGCCAGCTCGACCGTGGCCGAGGCCCGGCCGTACACGGGGAGGCCGCGCGTGACGTGGCGGAACGCGCCGATCGCGCGGCACAGGACGGCGCCGGACACCTTGCCGGACCGGTCACCGCCCGCCGCCTTGATCCGCCAGAGGCGTTCGAACTCGAGGTCGTCCTCGGCGGGCAGCAGGCCGGCGATCCCGAGACGCCCGCTGCTGTGCCCGAGCAGCGCGACCAGGTCTTCATCGCCGGGGTCGTCCTTGAAGACGTCCTCGAAGGGCGCCAGATTGAGGCGGACGGACATCGAGCCCGAGGCGTGGAACCCCGTGGCCAGCAGGCGGCCCGGCACGCGCATCGTCGTCCGTATGTCCTTGGTGACCACCTCGGGGCGCTGACGCTCGATGCCGGCGACGTCCGCCACCGTCCCCACGAGCTTCGCCAGGCGCTCCTGGATCACGCCCGGGTCGGGCTGGGCCAGCGCGACCACCTCTACGGTGTCGGGCACGTCCCCCGCCATGGAGGTGAGCTGCTCGGCCAGCTTGTCCGCGTATGCAGGCATGTCTACTCCTACCCTTCGGCCCAGCGCCAGAGCAGGCACGCCTGCTGCGCGGGAGGCAGATCAGGGGACACCGTGCCGTGACCCCACAGGTGGTCGCGGTTGTGCGGGCTGAGCTCCCAGCGGATGTCCCCGCCGTTCCAGGTGCTCGCGTCGCCGGGGCCGACCACCACCGGGTGGTTGTCCACCCACCAGTCGGACACCCCGTCGATCCACGAATCGGCCACGGTGTCGCCGTCCGTGAGGTTGTCGCCGACGTCTTCACCGCACTCGTCCGTCGTGCTGCCGTCGTACATGTTGTCGAAGGCGCCGCAGTAGAGGTGGAGGCCGTCGAAGATGTTCCAGAGCCCGGTGATCGTGGACAGCGGCGCGGTGTCGCACGAGTACGCCATGATCCATTCGGCGTTCCAGTTCTCCCCCAGCTGCCAGGTGCCGGAGAAGGTGCGCCACTGGTCGCGGGGCACGTCGTAGAGCAGCCGCGCCTGGCCGTCGCCGGTGTGGTTGCCGTGCGTCTCGATCCAGAAGATGTCGACGTTGTCGACCCAGTTGCGGTCGTCGCCGCCTGTGTCGGTGTCCTGGATGTCGTTCTCCCAGGCGTTCTGGTTGGCCCAGTAGAACGCCTGGGTGTGACCCGCCGCGGACAGTTCCCGGGCGAAGCCGTTGCTGCGGTTGAAGGTGTAAGTGAGGTCCTCCGCGGTGCTGATGCCGTTCGCGCGGGCGTTCCCGAAGTTCCTGATCGCCTCGATGCCGTACGTCGCCATGGCACTCCCTCGTCCGATTCGACGACGCTATGCGCGGCGGCCGGCCGTACGCGTCGGGGAGGCACCTAGGGATTACCCCAGCACGGCCTCCTCCTCGCAGCGGACCGTGACCACCGACTCGAACACGTCGCACACCGTGAACCCGTGGTCGAGCGCGTTCATCCCGTTCCACGTGCAATGAGGACCGGTCCTGTCCTCCTTGGCTGGCAGAGTATTCATCACCAGGGCAGCGGATAACCGGTCCCGCCCTTCGTACATCTGTGGAGTGAGCATGTTTCTGGTCACCGGCGCCACCGGCAACGTCGGACGCAACGTCGTCGAGCGGCTCCTCGACCGTGGTGAGAAGGTGCGCGCGCTGGTGCGGGATCCGCGGCGGGCGAACCTGCCGGCCGGCGTCGAGCCGGTGGAGGGCGACCTGTCGCGCCCGGACACCCTGGCCGCGGCGCTCGACGGCGTCACCGCGGTGTTCCTGTTCGCGGTGCCCGGCAGCGGGCCGGCCTTCGTCGAAGCGGCGCAGCGGGCCGGCGTGGAGCGCGTGGTCCTGCTGTCGTCCAACGGAGTCGACGACACCGCCGCCGAGCAGGCCAACCCGATCGCGGCCTACCACGCCGAGATCGAGCAGGCGCTGCGCGCCGCTGACCTGAACTGGACGTTCCTGCGTTCGGCGCACATGGCCACCAACGCCCTGCCCTGGGCGGGGCAGACCCGCGCCGGCGACGTGGTGCGCGCCCCCTACGCCGGCGCCACCAGCGCGCCGATCCACGAGGCCGACCTGGCCGAGGTCGCCGTCGTCGCGCTGACCGAGGACGGCCATGCCGGTCAGGTGTACGCGCTCAGCGGCCCGCAGTCCCTGACCGCCGCCGAGCAGGTCACGCTGATCGGCCAGGCGCTCGGCCGCCCGCTGGTCTACCAGGAGCTGACCCCCGAGGTCGCCCGGGAGCAGATGAGCCGGTTCATGCCGCCGTTCGTCCTGGACACCCTGTTCGAGCAGTGGGAGCAGTCGGTCGGCCGGCCCGCGCAGGTGTACGACACCGTCCAGCGGCTCACCGGCCGCCCGGCCCGTACGTTCGCCCAGTGGGCCCTCGACCGGGCCGCCGACTTCTCCTGAGCGGTCCCGTCAGTCCTCTCGAAGGGCTTGGCCGATGCGGGCGTGCAGCATCCTGAAGCGCTCGACGAGCTCGGCCGGTTCGTGGACGGTGAAGTCGAAGCCGAGCAGGGTCACGTGCAGGGCCAGCCCGTCGAGGGAGTTGGAGCCGGCGCGCAGGGTGCAGGTGCGCTCGTCGACGGCTTCGACCACCCCGGCGTCGGCCGGCACCCGCTCGGCGACCTGGGCCGCGGGGGCGTGCATGGTGAACCGCGCCTGGTAGCGGTACCGGTCCACGCCCACCTTCCAGGACGCGTACCCGCCGATGTCGTCGGCGGGCGGCTCGCGCGGCGTGAACCGCGGACCGGACGGGGTGCGCGGCCGCAGCCGGTCGAGGCGGAAGGTCCGCCAGTCGGCCCGGTCGAGGTCGTAGGCGACCAGGTACCAGCGGCGGCCGGCGTGGACCAGCTTGTGCGGCTCGACCGTACGGGTGGTCTCGGTGCCGTCGTGACTGCGGTAGTCCACCCGCAGCCGCTGGTGATCGCGGCAGGCGGCGGCGATCGTGGTCAGCAGCTCCGTCGAGACCACCGCGACCGGCCGGTGCTGGGCCACGGTGGCGGCGTCCAGCGCCGAGACCTGGTAGCGCAGCCGCGGCGGCAGGATCTGCTCCAGTTTCGCCAGGGCCCGCACCGACGTCTCCTCGATCCCGGCCACCGTGCCGTTCGCCGCGGTACGCAACCCCACCGCGACCGCCACGGCCTCCTCGTCGTCGAGCAGCAGCGGCGGCATGGCGGCCCCGGCGCCCAGCCGGTAACCGCCGATGTTCCCGATCGTGGCGTGCACCGGGTAACCGAGCTCGCGCAGCCGGTCGACGTCACGGCGCACGGTGCGCACCGTCACCCCCAACCGGTCGGCCAGCTGCGGGCCGGACCAGTCGCGGTGCTGCTGCAACAACGACAACAAACGAAGCAACCGAGCGGACGTTTCCAGCATGCCTGCATTGTGCCTCGCAACGAGGACCGTTTTCGTCCTCCTTTGACGCGCCTGTGGTGAATGCTCGTACGATCACTGGGCATGAAGATCCCCGACTCGCCCGAGACCGGACCCGAGGCGTTCGAGGCGGCGCTGCGGGCCGCGGACTGGACCGCGTTCGCCCCGGAACGCGACCTTGTCCCGCTGCGCGCCGCACTCGCCGAGCTGGAGCGACGCCACGGTGTCGTCGACGCGCACCGGTACGCGACCGAGCGGATCCGGGAGCACGGTGCGCTGCTGCGCCATCCGGACGTCCACCAGGTCGAGATCACCGCACAGGCGCTCAGCCCGTCCGGCCGGTATCTGGCCGTGGGCGACTTCGGCGGCGACGACTACGACCGTGGAGCCACCCTGCAGATCTGGGAGGTGACCACCGGGCGATGCGTCAACGTCATCGACTGGATCGAGGGCGGGATCGGGTGGCCCGGCTACGGCGAGGTCATCCAGTGGTCGGCGGACGAGTCGCGCCTCGCCCTGGCCTACCGGTCGAACAACGTGGGCGTCTGGGATCCGTTCGGCGAGGAGAACCAACCCGTCGGGACCGCTCGCCTCACCTACTCGGGACGTCCGGATCCGTTCGCCCTCGCGCCCGACGGCGTGCGCGCCTACGTGCTCCAGGAGGCCGACGCGAGCGCTCACGGCGCCGTCGTCCCGCTGGACGGCGGGGAGGTCTGGCCGGACGACCCCAGGATCGAGCCGCTGTCGGACGGCGACCGGTTCGTCCTCGATCGGGTCGTCTGGTCGCGGGACGGCCGGCGGCTCTACGGAAACCTGCACGACGGGCGGGTCTGCTCGATCGACGCCGCGTCGGGCCGCGTCACCTGGACGGCCGAGGGCGACCGGAACTACAAGTGGCCGACCGCCGAGTGGAGCCGTGACGAAAGCCTCCTCGCCTTCCACCACGACGGCCGCCTGGTGATCGCGGACGCGCTCACCGGCCGGCGGGTGTCCGAGGGACCCGGGTGCGCCAAGGTGACGTTCATGTCGTGGGGGACGCGCCTGGCGATCGTCGAATGCGGTTCGCGCGTCGCGGTCGTGGACAGGACCGGACAGCACCGCTACGACCTCGACGTCGCACCGCGGTCGCCGAGTTACGACCTGGACGTACGGTCCTGGGCCTGGGAGCCGGACGGCGAGCGTGCCGCGTGCCTGACCGTCGACGGCCGCGTCGAGATCTGGTCGCTCGGTGATGAAGGAGGCGAACGGCTGCGCTCCTTCGACGCGCCCGCCGAGGCCACGGGGGTGCACTGGGGCGCCGACGACGTGCTCGTGCTGCTGGGTGCGGCGGTGCTGCGCTTTCTGCGCGCGGACTCCGGCGAGGTGATCGGCGACTTCAGGCTACTGCGGCAGCCGTCCGCGCCACGTCCCCTCGCGCTCGACGACGAGGACTTCGGGGCGGACATGTACCCCGAGCCGAACCCCACGTTCGCGCTGGACGACGAGACCTGGGCCGCCGCCCTGCTGCCCGGGATCGTGATCGCCCCTCCCGGACGGGACGACGACCTGGCCGCGGCCCTCGCGTGGGCGGTCGCCGGGCGATTCGCCTGGCCCGTGCACTGGGGCGAGCTGGAGGTCGTCCCCGACGCGCCCGCCGCGGCCGAACGCGTGCCCGAGCCGCTGTTCGAATACCTGGAGCCGTTCCGGGGCCGGACGATGCCGGACCCGGGTCCTCAGGAGTGGCCGCCGCCCGACACCGCCACCGTCGACGACCTTTTCCGGGCCTTCCAGGAGGCGGTCGTGGCGTACGGGGTTGACCGCCGCAACACCTGGGCCGGTGAGGCGCTCCACGCCGCGGCCGTGATCAGGGCGCTGCGTGGGGAGACGGCCGGGGCGCTGGAGCTGATCGGGACGTTGCCCGAACATCGCCGGCCGCGTGTCGCCGCCGAGGTGGCGATGCTGCTCGCGGCCTCGGGGCTGGAGGACGACGCACGTTCTGTCTTCAGCCGTACCGACGGAATGTGGGGTGAGTCCGCCTCGACGGCGGGCTCCATGGGCGCCGTCCATGCGCTGCTGGGCGACGGCGCACAGGCCGACGCGTGGTTCGACCGGGCCCGGGAGAAGCTCCGCGAGAAGGGCGGCGGCTGGGACCACCGCCTCCCGGTCGTCCGGGCACTGATGGAATGCGGCCGTGGCGACGAGGCGCGCGCGCTGCTCGCCGAGGGCACCGGCGCTGCCGGCGACGACGTCGGCATCCCGTTCCTCGGCTACCTGCTGCGCAAGGGCAGGGTGGAGCTCGCCGAAGAGTTGCTCCGGTCCGGTGACGGCTGGTTCCGGGGCTGGGGCGCGCAGCGGCTCTTCGTCGAGCACGGCCTGCCGCGAATGCTCGTGGACTGGGGTGAGCGCCACAACTGCTGGGTGGAGGAGGCTGTGCCGATCGCGGAACGCAACGCCGCCCACGGCCGCCCGGCCGGGCCCGGCGACGCGGACATCGAGGCCCTCGCGCAGGCGCGTGCCGAGCTGCTCCGCATGCCTCTGGGACGCCGCCACAGCCCGACGGTCAAGCTCGCCGTCCAAGCCGCCGAATGCCGCCACCTGAGCGCCGTGCTCGCCCTGCTCCCCGAGCTGCCGATGCCGTCGTACGGTGGCATCAGCTCGCACGACCGCCCGTGGGTCGCCTCCACGGCCCTGCGAATCGTCACCACCGGCGTCGACGTCGACCCCTGGTGACGGGAAGGGCGTACCAAGGCTTCTTGAACAAAGCCGCTCCCGGCAGCGTCAAACGCTTCATGATCAGCGTGACACTCTCCTTCCTGCTGGCCCTCTCCCCGGCGGCCGTGACCGATATCCCGAAGAACTTCCTGCTCACCGAGAGCGAGGCGCGCAAGCCCCAGCCCGCCAATGTGGCGTCCGAACAGGGCTACAAGATCAGCGACAAGCTCACCGACCCATTGGAGCTGAACCCGTGCTGGCACCGGAACGCCGCTGACCGCGGCAGGGTGGCGGCCCGCACGATCACCCTCTGGACCAGCGCCCCCAGCAACTCCTCCGAACAGCTCGTCCTCTACAAGACCCCCCGTGCCGCCCATGCCGCGCTCACCCGCCTGCGCACCGAGGTCAAGCGGTGCGCGCGCAAGGGCGACCCGTCGTCGCCCGAGCTCGAGATCAGGTGGCGGACGAGCAAGGTCAAGGTGGGCGATGAGGCCATGGGGATGGGGTTCGAGACCGTGCAGGACGGGAGCGTGAACGACACGATCAGCGGTGTCGTGGCGCGCCGAGGCAGCGCCCTGATGATCTACACGACCACCTTGGGAGGCTACGAGCCCGGCGGGCTGACCAAGGCGGCCAAGAAGATGGCCGCCAAGGTGTGCAAGCTGCCTGGCGTCTGCTGACGGCTGCGGGGCCTACTCGGCGTCGGCCGGTGAGCCGTTCTCGGCGGGCGCCGGCCGGACGGCGAGCTCTCCGTAGGCCCTGATCCGGACCGGCGGAAGCGACCGTAGCCGGGCAGGTGTGATGCGGGAGGCATCGAAGCCGTCGGGCCAAACGGTGGTCTCGTCGAAGACCACGCGTTTCAGCGAAGCACCGGTCAGGACGGCGCCGGTCAGCGTGGCTCCACGCAGGTCGCCGTAGTCCAGGCGAGCGCCGCGCAGGTTCGCGTTGCGCAGATCGGCCTTGGTCAGGTCGGTGCCCCGCAGGTCGATGCCCTCGGCGATGACTCCGGTCAGGACCGCGTCGCGCAGGTCGGCCTGATAGAGGATCGCGTCGGCAAGGACCGCCCCGGCCAGTCGTACTCCGGTGAGATCCGCGCGAGTCAGGTCGGCTCCGACGAAAGAGGCTCCGGTCAGATCGCTGAAATGGAAGTCCGCGTCGCGCAGCCGTGCGGAGGCGAGGTTGGCCTTGGGTAGGACCAGGCGGTCGAGGCGGAGCACCTGGCCCCGGACCGTGTCCCGGCGGCCGAGGACGGTCAGTGCCGCGTGGATGTCAGGGGCGCGGAGGGAGAGGTTGACAGAGCTGCCCGCCGCTGTGGTGGCGTGACGCGCGTGCTGGGTGCCGCGTTGTGGCTCGCAGGCTCGGTTGCCGATGAACGCGGAGAGGATCTCCCCGATGGTCCGGCGGTCGGCCGTGGAGGAGCGGGAGATGCGTTCCAGGGCATAGATGCCACCCGCGGACGTCCACGCTCGGGTCACCCAGGTGTGCTATGGCGGCGGCGAAGGACTCGGTGGCCTGCCCGTGACGGCTGAGCTGTAGCTGGCGCCAGGTGAGATAGGGGGCGCCGTCCAAATGGCTTCTTCATCTGTCCGGCGGCTCTCCGATCGTCACCGACTTCTGCGGACCGTGGCGCCGTTCGGAGGGGAACGGCGCCACCCGCGCCTGGTACTTGCCTACTGCTCGTCCTGGGGCAGGTGGGCCTTGGCGTCGTCGTAAGAGGCGGCACCGCTCGCCCCGGCGGGCCGGTAGACCAGGTACAGCACACCCGTCGTGAACGTCTCGGACTTGATCAGCTCCAGAGGGATGGAGTCGTCCCCCTCGTCGAACAGGCGCTCGCCCTTGCGGACGGCGATCGGGTGCACCAGCAGGTGCAGTTCGTCCAGCAGCCCCGCGGCCAGCAGCTGGCGGACCACCGAGACCGAACCGCTGATGGCGATGCGGCCGCCCGGCTCGTTCTTCAACGCGGTCACGGCCTCGACCAGGTCGCCCTGGAGCAACTCGGAGTTCCGCCAGCTGAACTCCAGGGGCTGGCGCGACACGACGATCTTCCGCGCGTCACCGAGCGTCTTGGCGAAGCCGGCGTCTTCGCCGCCCTCCGCCTCCCGCTCCGGCCACGCTCCGGCGAAGCTGTCGTAGGTCTTGCGCCCGAGGAGCAGGGTGTCGGCCATCTGGCTGCCCACGGCGGCGCCCATCTCGTCGTTGAAGTACGGGAAATGCCACTGCGCCGGCTCCTCGACGACCCCGTCGAGCGAGATGAACAGGCTGGCAGCGATCGTCCTCATGATGGTCCTCCAAGGAAGGGGGCGGGGCCGTCCGCCCCGGCCGCTCTGATGTTCTGTAGCCTCGCGGAACAACCTTACGGATCTCTTAAGGTCTCCCTTCGGGACGCACAGCGACAAGACATCACAAACCCATGTTTTGCCGCCTGTACTCGGCAGCGCGAGGGACCAAAGCCGTGTAGACCAAGGCAGAAATGTCCTCGCCCAAGGCTTTTGACCCCTGTACGGTCACCCGCATGAACTGGCAGCACGACTCGGTAGCCGCGGCGAATGCGCTGACCACCCGATGGGTGAAGAACTGTTCGGGTGAGTCGGTCGTGATGGCCGGCGCAGGAGCCTGGCCACTGCTGGCCCACCTGGCATCGGCCGCCGAGGGACGAGGGCGCGCAGAACTGCAGGAAGCCGTCGGGACGGACGCCGCCACCGCGTCCCAGGCGGCCCGAGCCGTACTGTCGATCATGGACGGGTCCACGGCGATCCGGTCGGCGCTGGGCTTGTGGACCCGGCCGAACCTGCCGCTGCATCCGGCCTGGATCACCACGCTTCCCGCAGGCATGCACGGCGAACTGACCGCGGACACCACCGCGGACCAGCTCCGGCTCGACGCCTGGGCCAAGGAGCAGACCGGTGGGCTCATCCCCGACATGCCCCTCCAGCTGACCGACCACGTGCTCCTCGTCCTGGCCATGGCGCTGACCGTTCGCACCACGTGGCTACGCCCGTTCACCGACGGCATCGACCTGTTCGAGACCGGCCCGTGGGCCGGCCTCGAGATCCACGTCCTACGCCGCAGGACCCGCATACTCGACCGGGCCAGGGTCGCCGACACCCCCGCCGGCCCGCTGACCGTGCTTCGCGTCATGGGCACGGGTGGAATCGACGTTCATCTCGTTCTCGGTGACGAATCGATGAAACCCGGCCACGTCCTCACCGCGGGTATCGACGTACTGGCCGGACGCCACCCCGCCACCCCGGCCGGCCTCCTGCCTGCGGGCAGCCCCGGCCCCGGAATGACTGTCCGTCACGTCCGCGACCACGCCCCTGGCGACGTACTGAACGTCACGGTCCCCCGCTTCACCGTCACCTCCACGCACGACCTCCTGGACCTGCCCGAAGTCTTCGGCCTGGCAACGGTGACCGACGTAACCCGCGGGCACTTCCCCGGCATCAGCGCCCTGCCCCTCGCCGTCACCCACGCCCGGCAGAACGCCATCGCCAGCTTCCAGGCCACCGGCTTCGAGGCCGCCGCGATAACCGCCCTCGGCGCCGTCGCAGCCGGAATAGCCCCACCACCGCCCTACCGCGTCAGGCGCATCGACCTCGACTTCAGCCATCCCTTCGGATTCCTCACGGTCGACCGCCGAAGCCGCCTCATTCTGACCGCCGGCTGGATCGCCGAACCCGAAATCCAGCCCGAGGACCCCGGCAACTGAGCTCCGCACTGAGTCATCGGCCCGACGGTGAAGTCATTCGGAGACCGCGAACCCACATCCGCCCCGGACGTGGGAACAAAGGCAATCGGGTGACGGAAAGCCACTACCCGGACGCTACAACCTCGCCGGCCGTGACTTGAGGAGGGTTCGGATACAGGGAGGCAAGGCGGTCCCGCACGAAGTCCGCAGCCATCTTGGTTGATTCTTCGGCTCCAGCTTGATCTTCGAAGACGCTGGTGGAGACCATCACCCCATCCCCAGCGTCAACCCAGTAGTAAGCCACGAACCCGGGGACCGGGCGAATGAGCGGGACGAACTCTTCACTCACTCGGCGTCCGGCCTCAGCGGGATCGGTTATCCCCTCATATCGCCGCACCACTGCGTACATAGCCGATCTCCTCCCGGGGGCCCAAGATCGCCCCATAAGGGAGGAGGTACCCCCACCGTGGGCCCCATGAAGTCAAGGGTCTGTAATGAATGAACACGCTCAGGACCACCCGGCTGGCGGCGCGCGACGACGCTCGGTCGCCTGCTCTCGTGCGATCGACGGGTGTCACCTCACTCAGTACAGTGTCGGGATGTCAGGTGAGCAGGTGAGTGCGCGGGTGGACAGCTGGATCTGGTCGGTGCGGCTGACCAGGACTCGTTCGATCGCGTCCGACGCCTGCCGGGGCGGTCACGTCCGGGTCAACGGGGTGCGGGTCAAGCCCGCGCACGTCGTCCGGGTCGGTGACGAGGTCCGGCTGCGGCACGAGGGGCGTGAGCGCATCGTGGTCGTCTCCCGGATCATCACCAAGCGCGTCGGCGCCGCCGTGGCCGCCGAGTGCTACGTCGACAAGAGCCCTCCGCCCCCTCCGCGCGAGGAGGCCGTGACGGTGGCCGTTCGGGATCGCGGCGCGGGACGTCCCACCAAACGCGAACGCCGCAGCATCGACAAGCTGCTCGGGCGCCCGACGGTGGAGGAGCGGGGCCGCCGGACACGCCCGGAGTGATCGGTCCGCTCCGCCCGGGTCAAACGGAGGCTACCATCTAAATAACTTTTATAGGTAGCATAGCTTCATGGATGTGTCCGAGCTGCCGCTGGTGGGCGGTCACCCGGCCCTGGATCTGGTCAACACCGTGGAGCGGGGCGTCCCGGCCCCCGGCTCGGAGCCGCGCGACTACGTGGCGGAGCCGGCCACGCTGCTGCTCTGGGCGGGCCGCGCCGGTTTGATCGACGACCCGGACGCCCGGACGGTGGCCGAGACATGGGATCGCGACCCCGGCGCGGCGGCGGCCGCGCTGGACGCCGTCAGGGACATCCGGGAGGCGCTGCACACCGCGCTCCTGGCGGCGATCGACGGCGCGGACCCCGGCGCCGCGCTCGATCGGCTGCACGGCAGGTGGCTCTCCGCGGTGGGCCGGTCCAGGCTGGCGCCTGATCCTGGGGGCACGTACGCGGCGCGGCTCGTGGCCGGGATCGTCCCGGCCTCGCTCGTGCCGGACCGCGCCGCGCACGCCGCGCTCGACCTCCTGCGCACCGCCGATCTCGGCCGCGTACGCCGCTGCCCGACCGAGAGCGGCGGCTGCGGGTGGATCTTTCTCGACCGCAGCCGCAACGGCTCCCGCAGATGGTGCCGGATGGCCGACTGCGGAACGGACGCCAAGTCACGCCGCCTCACCGAACGCCGCCGGGCCGCCCGGCAGGGCACCACCACCCCCTAGCGCATCCGCTACCGGCAAAAGCCGATACAGGAGAAGCAGGATGGACAGACCCAGCACCGCACGGTCGATCGGCGCGCTGGTCGCGCTGTCGGTGTCGACCTTCATCTACGTCACCACGGAAACGCTCCCCATCGGCCTCCTCCCGCTGATCGCGGACGACCTCTCGACCTCGCCCTCGGCCGTCGGCCTGCTGGTGACCGGTTACGGGCTGATGGTCGTCTTCGCCTCCGTCCCGCTGACCCGGTTGACGTACCGGATGCCGCGCCGTCTCGTCCTGACGAGCCTGCTCGCCGTGTTCATCGCGGCCAACGCGCTCTCGGCCGCCGCGACGACCTACGGGGTCCTCCTCGGCGCCCGGGTGGTGATCGCGCTCAGCCAGGCGCTGTTCTGGGCCATCGTCGTCTCCACCGCCACCGGCCTGTTCCCGCCACGCGTGCACGGCCGCGTGGTCGCCGTGGTGTTCGCGGGGAACTCGATCGCCGCCGTGCTGGGCGTGCCCGCCGGGACCTGGCTCGGCCAGCAGGCCGGCTGGCGGGCGTCGTTCCTCGCGCTCGGTGCGGTCGGCCTGCTCGCCCTGGTCGCGATCGCGTCGCTGTTACCGGCCGCCCCGGCCGGGGCCGATCCCGTCACCAAGGGCACCGCTCCTGACGCCCGGGCGTACTGGCGGCTGATGGCGATGGCCACCCTCGCGGTCACCGGAGCGTTCACCGGGTTCACCTACGTTGCCCCGTTCCTGACCGACGTGAGCGATTTCCCCGCCGCGGCGATCGGGCCGCTCCTGCTGGTACGGGGCATCGCCAGTTTGCTGGGCGTCGCCGTCGGCGGGCACCTGGCCGACCGCGACGCCCGGGCGGCGATGGTCGTCCCCGTGGCCGCCCAGAGCGTGGCGCTGCTCGGGCTGTACGTGCTCGGTGACGTGCCGATAGTGGCGGCCGGGCTGGTCGCGCTGACCGGGCTGGCGTTCTCCGCCATGTGCACCGCCGCGGCCAGCCGGATCCTGCAGGTCGCCCCGGGCAGCGTGGAGCTCGCCTCGGCGGGCGTGAGCACCGCGTTCAACGTCGGGATCACCGCCGGGGCGTTCATCGGCAGTGTCCTGCTGCCCGGCTTCGGCGTCCGGAGCACCGCGCTGGTGGGCGGGGTGCTGAGCCTGGCCGCGCTCGCCCTGACGATCACTCCTCTTTACGCCAGCGGGCGCGCAGGTGGAAGGCGGCGGTCTTGGGACGGCGGTCGCGCGTGAAGACACCCTTCTTGTTGCCGTCGACGCGGAAGACGCCCGGCGTGGTGGCGAAGTCGGCGAAGTTCCAGACCTGCTCCCCCACCACCGCGTCGACCCGGTCGAAGACCCGGTGATACACGTCGAGCAGGTCGGTCTGGTACTCCTCGGTCCAGGGGGCGGGCACGATGCTGCGCAGGCCGGGGTAGGTGTCGGCGCCGTACTCGGTGATGACGATCGGCTTGTCGTGCGTCTCCGCCCACTGCCGCAGTTCGGCCTCCAGCGCGGTCTCGGCCGCCGCCAGGTCGCCGGGGCCGAAGTACCAGCCGTAGTAACGGTTGAGCAGGACGACGTCGAACAGGTCGGTGACCACGCACTGGTCCGGCGTCGCGAGCAGCGCGTTGACGTAGGCCACGGGCCGGGTCGGGTCGAGGCGGCGGGCTTCTGCGGCGAGCGGGGCGAAGTAGTCGCGCGCTTCGGGCTGGACGTGGTCGGGTTCGTTGGCCACGGACCACAGCACGACGCTGGGACGGTTCTTGTCGCGGGTCACCAGCTCCCGGATCGCCTGCAGGTGGATGTGCCGGGTGTCTTCGCTGATCGTGTCCGGGGAGAAGGTGGACACCCGTTCGCCGGAGTTGAAGACACCGCCGCCGATGTTGAGGTTGAGCCCGACGGCCGCGGTCTCGCCGATGACGACCACGCCGTGCCGGTCGGCGTAGTCGAGCACCTCCTCCGCGTACGGGTAGTGCGAGGTGCGGAAGGAGTTCGCGCCGATCCACTCCATCAGGGCGAAGTCATGCACCATCAGCACGTCGTCGTGCCCCTTGCCGCGCACCGCCGCGTCCTCGTGCTTGCCGAACCCCCTGAAGTAGAAAGGGGTTCCGTTGATCAGGAACTGCTTCCCGCGTACCTCCACCGTGCGCACGCCCACCGGCTGGCGGTAGCTGTCGGCGACCTCCCCCGATGTGCTGAGCAGCGTGGCCTCGAGTTCGTAGAGGTAGCCGTCGCCGGGCGCCCAGGGATGTACGTCGGGCACCCGCAGGGTGCCGGCCGCGCCGGTGGCGGCGGCCACCTCGGCGCCCGAAGCGTCGCGCAGCGACACGCGGAGGGAGCCCGTCTCCCCGATGCTGTCCACCCGGTAGCCGATCACGCCGGTGGTGTCGTCGAAGGCCGTGGTCACGGTGATGTCGCCGATGTACGCCTGGGGCGTGGTGTAGAGCCAGACCGGCCGGTGCAGGCCCGCGTAGTTGAAGAAGTCGTGGAAGTAGCGCTGCACCCGGCGGCCGTCGGGACGCTCCTCGATGGTGCCCGGCGGGATCGACGCCCAGCTCAGTTCGTTGTTGACCACGACGGTGACGCGGTTCTCGGCTCCCGGTCGCACGTATGCGGTGACCTCCGCCTCGAACGGGGTGTAGCCGCCTTCGTGCCGGGCGACCTCGGTGTCATTGACCCAGACGGTCGCGCGGTGGGTCGCGGCGTCGAAGCGCAGGACGATGCGCTGCCCGGCCCACGTGGCCGGCACCCACACATTCGCCTGGTACCAGGCGTCGCCCACGTGGTCACGGACCGTCGCGTCGGGGTAGATGTCGTTGTAGCTGGCCGGTACGGGGATGTCCACGGCCCCCGCGAGGGGCGAGCGCCACCAGCCTTCGGTGCGGCCGGCTCCCTCCGCGTCCAGCCGGAACCTCCACAAGCCGGCCAGAGAGCGGCGTTCGCGGGTGGGACCGTCCTGCGGGCGAAGCATGGTCGGTTCTCCTTTCCTGTTCGAGGCCTGCTATTTGAGGCCGGTGTTGGCGATGCCCTGGATGAACTGTTTCTGGAGGAACAGGAACAGCAGCACGATCGGGGTGACGACGGTGACCGCACCGGCGAGCAGCAGACCGTAGTTGGTGCCGTTGGCGCCCACCGAGAACAGGGCGAGCGCGACCGGCAGAGTGTAACGATCTTCGGTCTGGGCGATCACCAGCGGCCACAGGAAGTTGTTCCACTGGGCGAGGAAGGTCAGGATCGCCAGGGTCGCCAGAGCCGGTCGGCAGAGCGGAACGATGACCCTGAGAAAGATGTGTGTCTCGCCGGCGCCGTCGAGGCGGGCCGCTTCGACGAGAGAATCCGGGATGTCCCTGATGAATTGCCGCATGAGAAACACGCCGAGCGGTGTCACGAGGAAGGGCAGGATCAACCCGAGATAGGAGTTGCTCAGTCCCAGGTTGCTGACGAGGACGAAGAGCGGCACGAAGGTCGTGACGCCAGGAATGATCAGCATCGTGAGGACGAGGCCGAACAGCAGGCGTTTCCCGGCAAAGTCCATCTTCGCGAAGGCGTACCCCGCCATGGAGCAGAAGAGCAGGTTTCCCGCGACGCACGTCACGGCGACCAGCGTGCTGTTGAAGAAGTACACCGCGAAGTTCTGCTTCGACAGCAACTCCTCGAAGTTGCCGAGCGTCGGGGAGCGGGGAAGCCAGTCGCTCGGATGCGCGACGATCTCCCCCGTCGGCTTGACCGCCCCCAGGAACATCCACGCGAACGGTGCCAGCGTCGCGATGAGGCCCACGATGAGGGCGCCGTAGAGCATGATGCGGGCGTACCGGACGGGCCGGGGCGCGCTGAGGCCGGACGCGGCCGCAGCGGTGCTCGCGGTCGTGGTGGTCATGTCATGCCTTCGCTCGGAAGATGCGGAACTGCAGGATGCTGAGCAGCGCGATCGCGACCACCAGTACGTACGAGGCGGCCGAGGCCATGCCGTAATTGCCGAAGCCGAATTGCTCGTAGGCGTAGTAACTGATCGATGTGGTGCTGTCCAGCGGGCCGCCGCTCGTCATCACGAACGGCTCCTCGAAGAACTGCAGGTAACCGATGCTCAGCAGCACGGCGACCACCAGCGTGGCCGGCCTGAGCAGCGGCAGGGTGATGCTGCGGAAGGCCCGCCGGCGGGTGGCGCCGTCAACGCGGGCCGCCTCGCGCAGGTCCTCGGGGATGGACTGCAGTCCGGCCAGGAAGATCACCATCGGGATGCCGAAGTGGCGCCAGACGGCCATCAGGATGAGTGCGGGCATCGACCAGTTGGGGTCGTTCAGCCAGTCCGGCCCGTGGATGCCCACGACGGCGAGGATGGAGTTGATCATGCCATCCGGCTGGTAGAGGTACCTCCACACCACCGCTATCGCCACGACGCTGGTCACCACGGGCGCGAAGTACGAGACCCTGAAGAGTCCCTTCGCGCGCCGGATCCCGGAATTGAGTGCGACGGCGAGGGCCAGGGCGATGATCATCGTCAGCGGGATTCCCACGGCGACGAAGTAGAGCGTGTTGAGGGCCGCCCGCAGGAAGGTCGGATCCCCGAAGAGCTCGGCGTAGTGCGCAAGCCCCACGAAGTCGACGCTGAAGGGGGTCCGGATGTCCCGGCTCGTGATGTCCGTGACGCTCATCGACAGGGAGGAGAAGACCGGCCATACGCCGAAGGTGGCGAAGAGCGCGATGAAGGGTGCGCAGAAGCCCCACGCGACCAGGGTGCGCCGGGCGCGTTCCGGCACCGCCCGCGGTGGCCTCGTGCGCCGCGGTCCGGCAGCCCGGCCGGGTGCGGATTTCACGGAGGCGAGAGAGGTCATCCCTACGCTCCGGTCCCGATCGCCGACGCCTTCTTCTGGATCTCCCGCAGAGCCGCTTCCGGTGAGCTGACGCCCTTGGCGACCTTTTCGATCTCGCCGTCCAGCACCGCGGTGACCTGCCGCCAGGTCGTGGTGTTCGGTCCTGGCTGTGCCGTCGTCAGCTGGGTGCGGAACACGGCCAACGTCGCGTCGGTCGCGAGCTTGCCCTCGTTCCAGGCCGACTGGACGGCGGGCAGGTCTCCGGACAGGTCGTACCAGATCTTCTGGACCTCAGGACCGGCCAGCCACCGGATGAACTTCCATGCGCCCTCCCGGTTCTTGGCATCCTTGAACACCGCCCATTGGCCGCCGCCGATGTAGCCGGCGTTGGACTTCGGTCCCGACGGGAGCGGTGCGATGCCCACCTTGTCGTCGACGAAGGACGGGCCGCCGGCGGATTTCAGCAGGTTCACCTCCCAGGGGCCGGAGATCAGCGCGGCAGTGGACCCGGCGACGAACTGCGGCTCGATCTCCCCCAGGCTCACCGGGCCGTTCGGGCTGGTGATCTTCGAGGCGATGAGCGAACGGTAGAACTCCAGCCCCTTGAGCGCCTCCGGCGTGTCGAAGGTGAACGTGCTCCCGTCCTCGCTCGCGATCCGGGCTCCGGCCTGCCACATGAACGGCACGACGCTCTGCCAGGTCCCCGTGGCGCCGGTGGGCAGTGACAGCCCCCACTTGGCCCCTTGCTTCTGGAGGGCCTTGAGGAACGGGCCGTACTCGTCCCAGGTCTTGGGTGCGGAGACCCCGGCCGCCTGCGCGAGGTCCTTGCGGTAGAACAACGAGCGGGTTTCCACGTACCAGGGGACGCCGTACTCGGCTCCCTCGAAGGTGGTGCTCTGGACGGCGCCGCGGTAGAAGGCGCTGTAGTCGACGAGCTCGGACGGGACCTTGTCCAGCCCGCCCGTGGACGCGAACGCCGCGAGGTCCACAGCACCCACCATGGTGGCGTCAGGAGTGTCTCCGGAGGCGATCGCCGTCTGCACCTTCTTGGCGTAGTCCTGCCAGGGAACCGCTGTCACCTCCACCTTCGCGCCGGGGTTCGCCGTGCTGAACCGGGCGGCCAGCTTGGGCAGAAGCTCGCCCTCCGTTCCCATCGCCCACACGGTGATGGTGCCGGCGGCGGGTTCGGTGTCGATCAGGGCGCCCGCCGCGGCCTGCTCCGGCCGGGCGTCGGACCGGCCGCAGCCGGTCAGGAGTAGTGCGACGGCCAGACCGCCGACGAGTGTCTTGGCAACATTCGGGGTGAACATCGATGTCCCGTTCCTCTCCACCCGATTCGCTTCTTCCGCACGTCGTGGTGTGGGTGAGCGAGACGCTACCTCAAAAACCGAACAGTTGCTACATTTTCCTTGTCCCGAATTCACCGGCGGTAGCCGCGAGGGCCCATAGGGTTGATGCCATGACCGATGAGACGGTGAGCCGACCAGGCGCTCGGCGGGGCCCCTACGCCAAGAGCGCGCGCCGCCGAGCCGAGATCGTCGCCTCCGCGACCTCCGTCTTCTCGGCACGCGGATACCGGGGCGGGTCGCTGCGGGAGATCGCGAAGCAGCTCGACCTCAGCCTGACCAGCGTCGTCCATCACTTCCCCAGCAAGAGCGAGCTCCTCGTGGCCGTCCTCGAGAACGCCGACTCCGCGCACGCCGGCTCCTTCGATTCGGACAGCCGGAAGGAGGGGGTGGCGTACGCCGTGCTGCAGTACGTCCGCCGGAACCTCGAACGGCCCGAGATGCTGAGGCTGCTCGCCCTCATGGCCGCCGAGTCGTCGGCGCCGGACCATCCGGCGCATGAGTGGTTCCGTGACAGGTACGACAGGACGATCGGCCTGCTCGCGATCGCCGTCCGCCGGGACCAGGGCGAGGGCCGCATCTCCAACGCCAGGGACCCCAAGGGCCTCGCCGAGTCCCTCGTGGCCCTGTGGGACGGACTTCAGCTCCAGTGGCTCATCGACCCGCGCCGCGACCTCGTCGCGGCGATGACGGCGGCGTTGAAGGACCTGCTGGGACCGCACGTTCCCCTCAGCACGTAGGCACCTCGTCCGGGGCGCAGCCGTGCCGTGACGGGCGTCGCCGCCGGCACGCGAGAAGGCCGACAGCTCACCGGCCCGGCACACGCCGCCGCGTACCGGATTCGGCGGCACCGCCGCGCCGAGGGAGAAGGCGGCGCTGTACCCTGCCCGCCTCCGCGCAACATGACATCGCCAACGCGCTCGCCGAGGGCGATCCCAGCCTCTGAGCGCTGGTCAGACGGAGGTTTCCGCTGGTCATCGGCTGCGCGCCCCGCAGGATTCGAAGCTGTGACGCCTGGCGGGATGTTCCGAGGCGTGCGAGCATGCACCGTGCAGGGCGGCATCCGCGCCCCACCCCGAGATCCGCCCCTGAGCAGGGATATGGGGCACTTGTAACGTAGTGGGGCATGGGAACGTGGAACGGCATGAGCCCTGATCTCATGGCGAGACAGGGCGCGTCCAACGAGAGGAAAGCGGCGGCACCCGTCCCTGCTTGGCACGCGCCCACCGACATCGAACGCGGTCTGTACGAAGCCAAGATGCGGGGCGACTGGGCTGCGTACTTCGACGTCCTCGCCACCGCGAACCTCTATCACGCGATGTCGCGCGCCCATGCGGATTCCCGACCCGGCTGGGTCAGCTACACCCCCACATACTGGGGCACGCCGCCTGGTACCAAGTCTCTTGCGTTCTTCACCGACGGGATGCTTCCGGCGCCGGCGTCCGACCCGGTCTTCTTCCAAGACGACCTGGGCGAACTCGCCCAGAATTGGCCTCAGGACGACGAGTGGCTGGCCATCAACCCCGGCAGCCCTTGCGAAGCGTTCTTCCCCGCGACGGCCGCCCATCGGCTGGTGTGGCGTCGGCATGCCGAACGGATGCCCCACCCGCGCCGAAACGAACTGCGCACGCTGTGGGCCGGGGGCCCGCTGCACGGTCCGGTCGCCCATGGCCTCGCCTGCGGGGCGCTTCTCTGCGTGAGCAATGCCTCGCTCTGGAACGCGATGGGCTGGCATGGCACCGGCTACGTTCGCGAGCGGAAACGCCTCAAGGAGTGGTGGGAGATCACCAGCCGCGAAGGGTGGCTGCGTGCTGAGGAGAGGCTTCTCAACGGCCAGATGAGCAGCCCGTTCTGGGGATTGGTCCTGAACGTGCGCAGCGTCCTGGCCCGCGATTTCGGCGGCATGGTCGAGATCGACCACTGGCGCCAGGTTACCTCGCGAGTCATCCGGAACCGCGCGGCAGACAGGGACACCGCCTCCGACGGCGACTCCGAGACGGAGGCCCAAGTCGCCGGAGCGCAACGGCTCATCGGACGAATCACACGATACGAGGCGCGATTCCGTGCAGACGGGCTACTCGCCAAAGGGCAGATTCGTCCACACGGTGGAGGCGTGGGACTACGGGCGGGCTTCGAAGATGGCCCGCTGGGGACTCGGTGCCCGCTACTGCGACCTGGCGGAGGCCGAACGGGCGGTTCTCCGCGCCGGACGCCTCAGCCGGATCAACTACCGTTCATGGGAAGAGTTCTCAGCCGCCTACATCCTGGGACGTTGCCTCCATTTCGATGAGGAGGAATTCGGTGACTGGTACGGGGAAATGCTCAACGCACACAGAATCCTGACGACCGACCGGAACAGCCCGTGGCTCAACATCCCCTTCAGATGACCAAGCCACCCCGGCAAGGTACCGGGAGACCCGGGATCCGGAGCGACGCCCTGCTCGTACCACTTGACCTGCATGGACGGAGCCTTCGGCAGCCCAGGTGGCGCTGCAGAACCCGCCGTACCATCTGGGCTGGAAGCTGCTGGTCGCGCGCAACACGATCGCGCAGGCCTCCCGCTTCACGGTCTCCCTGGACATCGGCCCGGACGACATCCCGGCGAACGAGTGGCTGATCGGGCGTTACGGCGCGGTCGCGGAGACCGTGCTGGAGTGGTGGAAGAACGACATTGACGACGAAGGGCGCGCCTGGCTCACCAAGCGCACCCCGCTGATGGTCACTCAGGTTCCACGCGCACCGTGCCCGCCGTACCGTCGATCGTTATCAGCTGCCCGGTCCTGATCTCGCGTGTGGCACCGCGGACGCAGATGACGGCGGGGATACCGTACTCGCGGGCCACGGTGGGCCCGTGTGCCACCGGCGAGCCGGTCTCGGTCACCAGGCCGGCCGCGGTCATGAACAGCGGTGTCCAGCCCGGGTCCGTGGTCGGCGCCACCAGGATCTCGCCCGGTTCGAGATGCGCGCCGACAGGGTCGTGGATCACCCGCGCCCTGCCGGTTGCCTGCCCGGCGGCTCCGGACATCCCGGTCAGCGTGCCGTCCTGCACCGGCTGAGCGGGGGCGAGCGTCTCCACGTCGGTCCCGTCCGACAACAGGGCGCCGGGAACGGTGGGCCGCCGCAGCTCCCGCTCGTATTCCGCGCGCCGCGTCGCGGCCGGTTCCCGATGGTCGATCCCGTGGTGTACGGCCGCCCAGGCTTCGCCGAGATTCAGGAACATGATGTCGTCGGCGCGCTCCAGCCGACCGCGGCCGGCCAGGTCCGCGCCGACCAGGAGGAGTTGCCGCCGGGCCGCCTGGATCGCCGGCAACCAGGCGAACTTCCCGATCTCGCGCAGCCCGGTGAGCTCGCGCGAGCGGCGCATGAAGAACACCGCCAGCCGGCCACGTACCGGCCGCCTGCGCCGCGCCCGCCGCGACAGCGTCTCGATCATCCGCTCCGCCCTCGCCGCCGCGGCCTTGAACCGCGCGTCGGGCGCCTGATCGGGATCGTCGACCTGGAGGTAGTTGGCGATGGTCGAGAACAGCGGTGCCGGGTCATCGTCCCAGTGGGGCACGCCGACGTCGATCTCGGCCGCCGCGCGCATGCCGTACCTCTCCAGGAAGTCCGCCATCCCGATGTCCGGGAGCTCACCGGCTAAGTACTCGGCGGCAAGGTCCTCCGGTGGCGTGTTGAGGAACAGGTCACGGTGCTCGCGGGCCTTCACGGCGAGATCCCAGAGCTTGAGGTCCATCTCCGTGGTCACGTTGTACGGCATGCCGCCGAGGACGGTGTCGAGTTCCTCGTCCGTGGCGACGCCCTTGAGCAACGCGGCCGGGATCATGCCGCTGATCATCCCGGCCACCAGGGGCCCGAAGATCCCATGCATGTCGGGGCTCATGATCCCCTTGTGGGAATCCTCGATCACCCAGCGCAGCCGCTCGGCGGACGTGGCGGACTCGCCCGGTGGAGTGATCAGCCGCTTGATCTCCGCAACGCCACGATGGGCGCGAGCGCGAGCGCGAACCGGGTGGGCCAGGCTCGACACCACTCCGGCGATCGCCGCGGGCAACAGCCGAAAAGTGCCCTTGAGCGCGGTGCCGGCATGGAACGGCAGGCCGGGTCGCGGCGCGAACCGCGGATCGTCCAGCATGCGCAGCACGGCACCCTGCACCCTCGGCCCGTAGACCTCCAGGGAGGTTCCTATCCGCTTCCGCATGGCCTTGCTGCGCATGAAATCGGTCACATCGAAGAAGAGCCGGCCACCGACGGGGACCAGCCGGGGCAGCGGGTCACGCCGATCGATCTTGGCCCCTACGGCCTCGAACCACAGGGCCGCACCCGTCTTGAGCAGGGAGACACCCATCGGGGTGCACGGGCGAAGCATGCCCTGCGTGTGGCCGAACTCCAGGTAGAGCCGCGTATCACCGGTGTCGGGCGGCAGCGGGAAGAGGGTGGTGATCGGCCGCGACTGGAGCAGCCAGAGTGTGCCCTCGGCGTCGATCGCCCACTCGATGTCCTGCGGCGAGCCGAAATGCTCCTGCAGGCGGGATCCCGCCGCGCGCAGCTGTTCGAGCTGCTCTTCGTCGAGGCACCCGTCAGGGTTCGGTACGGCCGGCGCCCGCCGATCGAGAACGTGATGGTCCGGCACGACCGTGCCCTCGACGATGGCGGTGCCCAGGCCCGGGGCGGCGTCGACGACCATTTCCGCGCGGCAGCCGGTGATCGGGTTGGCGGTGAAGAGCACGCCGGCGGTCGTCGGGTCGATCATGCGTTGCACCACCACGGCCATGGCCGCCTCGTCGATGCCGGCGGCGGCGCGGTAGGCGACGGCGCGCTCGGTGTACAAGGAGTCCCAGCAGCGGCGGACCGCGTCGATCAGTTCGCCGGCGCCTTCGACGTTGAGGTACGTATCCTGCTGGCCGGCGAAACTGGCGTCCGGCAGGTCCTCGGCGGTGGCGCTGGAGCGAACCGCCACCCGCCCGCCGCCGAGCTGCTCGTAGGCCTCGACCAGGTCCTTCTCCGGGAGCTCCCTCGACCGGTAGGACTCGACGGTCAGGCAGAAGCCGTCCGGGACACGCTCGCCCGCCTTGATCATCTCCCCGAGCCCGGCGCCCTTACCGCCCACGAGGTCGAGCATGGAGGAATCCACGTCGGACAACCGGATCAGTTTCATCGCGCCTGCTCTCATGGCCGACACCAGAACGACATTGCCGACCAGGCTTCCCGGCGCTCCACCTTCGACGCTAACACCGTCAAGGTGCGCGCACCAGGCCACGCCTTCGCCGCTTCCACTGATGTCCCGCAGAGCCTGCACGTATAGGTGCCGCGGATTGGGTAGTGGCACTGCGCAACGTCTGCCCTCGGTCACGCAGCGGCCGGCAGCGCAGCGAACGATCGCCAACGGGCCTCGACGGCCCGATGCCTAGAAGAGATTGCCGGGGAGCACCCATGACGCTCACCGATCAGATCAAGAAGATCACCAAGTCCAAGCCGTTTTACGCAGTCGCGGGCGCGGGCGGCTACGCCGTCGACAACGTGCGCACGTTGCGTGGTCGGCTGAGGACCAAGCTCAGGGCCCGCCGGGACGAGGTCCGCAAGCACGCGGGCACCACATCGACCAGGGCGAGCAGGGTCTACGACGATCTCGCCGCCCGCGGGCGCAAGATGGTCACCCGTGCAAGCCACGAACCCGCTCAAGGGCGCGATGAGGTCTCCGGGACGGCCGAACCGGAGCCCGTATCGAGGGAGAGCAGGGTACCGTCCAGAAGGATCACACCACGCCCGAAGAAACCCACGAGCGCGTGACCCCAGGCCATGCGGCCCCGTACCCGATGCTCGGAGTGCGGGGCCGCTCGCGTTCGACCAGCACCCGCGCCACCCACGGGACGGCCGCAAACCGGCCACGGCGGAGGTCACCGGCCCCTGACGTCGGGCATGCGCAGGAGGACGGCCGCAAGAGCGGTTCGGGAGGAGACCTCCAGTTTGCGGTAGACGCTGGCGAGATGGGCCTCCACCGTCCTGGGACTCAGGAAGAGCCGGTCCGCGATCTCGCGGGAGCGCTTCCCCTCGGCCGCGAGCTCCGCGATCTCCCGTTCGCGTTCGGTGAGCAGGCCCAGCCGTCGTGGCGGTGCGACGGCCGCCTCCGCGTCGTCGGCGGAGCGGCCGGCAGTGTCGCGGTCTCCGCACCGCAGCGCCGCCGTGGAGAGCAGGGCCAGCAGCTCCGCACGGAACTGCGGCTCGGCCAGCGGCAACCACGTGCCGCCTCCTGCCTCCAGCAAGATCTGGACGCAGCCCCGCGCGTCCCCGCTCATCAGCCGGATCTGGGCGAACTGCGCTCGCACAGCCGGCCCCGTTACCCGGCCAAGGGTGCGTGACAGGCCACTAGCGGTCCCTGGCCGCGCGGCGGGCTGTGTCGATGGCCTCGGCGGGCACCGACCGGGCCGGGCGGGTGAGGATGCGGCGGATGGTCTCCGCGGGCACCTTGGGCTCGCGGTCCTCGGTCAACAGCCCGTTCCGCTCCTGCTCGGTGTCCGTCAGCTGGGTCCAGCACAGACCGGCCAGCTCCGGGTTGTCCAGCACCGCGTCCACGAGCTGCCGGAACTCCTCGGCCAGCTCCTCGGTGGAGCCGACGGTGCCGTACCCGTACCAGGGCGCGTCCTGTGCCGGGCGGAGGCTGGTCCCGCCGATCTCGGACAGCACCACCGGCTGCCCGCGCCGGACCGGGTCGCCGAGCAGGGCGACGTGCCGCGCGGGCGGGCGGTCGCCGAGGATGCGCGCGAGTGCTTCGGGACCGGCGTAGCGCTCTCGGATCGACTCGCCGGTCGGCGCGTAGTCGTGCAGTCCCCAGATGTCGCTCTCCGTGTGCTCCCACCCGTCGTTGGAGATCACCGGCCGGGTGCCGTCGAGCGCCTTGGTGAGGTGGTAGAACGCGGTGGTGGCGTGCCGCTGCTCGGGTACGTCCGCCGCGTGCCAGACGCCCCAGCTCTCGTTGAACGGCACCCACGTCACCACGCACGGATGGCTGCGGTCGCGGGCCACGACCTCCAGCCATTCACGGGTCAGCCGCTCGACGGTGCGGGGCGCGTACTCGTACGCGCTGGGCATCTCGCTCCACACCAGCAGGCCGAGCCGGTCGCACCAGGCCAGGAAACGCGGGTCCTCGACCTTCTGGTGGATCCTGACGCCGTTGAACCCCAGCTCCTTGGCCAGCTCGACCTCCCGGCGCAGCGCGGCGGCGTCCGGCGCGGCCAGGTGCGAGCGGGGCCAGTAGTTCTGGGCCAGGACCAAACGCAGGAAGCGGGGCTGGCCGTTGAGAAGGAAACGGCCGTCCCTGACGTCGGCGCTGCGCAGGCCGACGTACGAGGTGACCGCGTCGATCGGCGCGCCGTCGCCCTCGGTCACCTCGACCCTGGCGGCCAGCAGGGTCGGCCGCTCCGGCGTCCACAGCAGGCGGCCCTGCTCCATCTGGTGCCGGGCTGCCGGGACGGCGATCGCCCACCGGCCGTCCCGCCGGTCGGCGCGGCACGTCTGCTCCGCCAGGACCTCCTCACCCAGGCTGAGGACCACGCGGACGTCCACGGCGGGGTCCGGCCGGCGGGACAGCTCGACCTCGACGGTGACGGACGCGCCGGGGACGTCGGGGGTCCAGTGCAGGCCGCGGACGTGTAGGTCGGGCACGACCTCCGCCCAGACGGGCTGCCAGATGCCGGTAGTGCGGTGGTACCAGATGTCATGGGGCTCCCCGCGCCAGTCCTGCTTGCCGCGCGGCTGGGTCGCGTCGTCCCACTCGTCCTGCGAGCGGATCACCACGACCTGTTCCTCGCCGGGGACGATGGCCTCGGTGACGTCGAAGGTGAAGGGCGTGTGGCCGCCCTCGTGCTCGCCGACGTACTCGCCGTTGAACCACACCCGCGCCCGGTAGTCCACCGCGCCGAAGTGCAGCAGGAGCCGCTCGCCCGGCCCCGGCTCGTGCTCAAGACGCAGCGTGCGGCGGTACCACACGATCGGGTGGGGCTCAGGGTCGTGGATGCCCGACAGCTCGCTCTCGGGCGGGTACGGCACGGTGATCGCGCGGGTGAAGGCCCCGGCATCGCGGTGCCAGCCCTCGGCCAGGCCGCGATCGCGGTCGTCGGTCGCGTAGCCCCACTGGCCGCACAGGTCCTGCCAGTGCGGGCGGACGAGGAGGGGACGGGGGTAGTCAGGATCGTGGGTCACGCAAGTTCCTCAAGAAGGGTCAGTACGGTCACCGAATGTGGCGCGACCTCCCACGCCCCGCCGCTCGCCTCGACCTCGCCCAGGTCCCGCACGGCGATCGTGTCCTGCGCGCCGAGCGTGTTGACCGCGCCGAGGCCGGGGGCGTCGCCGCCGACGGTGCGCACCCGCGCACGGGCGGGGGTGGCGCCGGCGCTGCCGTCGAGGACGAGCCGCACACGGATGGTCTCGTCGCGGTGCCGGTTCACGACGGCCACCCGCACCGAGCCGTCGTCGGCACGGGTGGCCGACACGTCGATGTACGGGACGGTCATGGGCGCGGTGAGCAGCCGGCCGTCCGGGCCCCAGCTGTCGCCGAGCCGTACCGCTGCTGTCCTGGCCGGGCCGTCCACCTCGGACGGCAGCACGATCCTGCCGGTGTGATGCCGGTAGAGGTGCCAGACGTGGTAGATCGCCGAGCGCAGGGCGCCACCGGGGCGGGCTACCACCAGGCCGTTGGCATTGACCAGGTTGACCGGGTTGGCCATGGCCACGGGCGCGGGCAGGCCGGCGGAGCGGTGGACGGCGTGAAACACTCCGGCGCAGAAGACCAGGTCGGCGACCGTGCGAGGGCTCCACCGGTTCACCCGCACCCGGCGTCCTGGGCCGTCGCCTGCCTCGGGCAGCTCGCGCTCGGCGACGCCGCCGTCGTCGCCGGGCAGCGACTGCGGCCAGTCCTCGGGTTCGAGGTGGCGCATGGTCCACTCGTCGAGCGCGAGCGCGGGCGGGCGCTCCAGGCCCACCTCTGCGGCGAGCTCGGTGACGAGCTGGGAGTAGGCGTGGATCTCCCGCTCGAAGTACAGCGCCTGGGCGACGACGGCGTCGTAGTCGTCGCCGGTCCACAGGTGAGTGCTGGCGCCGTACAGGTGCAGGGACAGGTAGTCCAGCAGCTTGCCCGCGCGGGCCAGTACCGGGCGCGTCCACTGCTCCTGCTGCCAGGGGATGCCGACGCCGACCAGGCGGATCTCGGGGTCGACCAGGCGCATGAACAGGGCATGCTCGCGGGCGGCGGCGGCGTACTCCTCGGCCGTGCGGTGGCCCATCTGCCACGGGCCGTAAACCTCGTTGCCCACGCCCCAGTAGCGCACCTTCCACGGCTCGGCCCGCCCGTTCCCGGCGCGGCGGCCGGTGAGCGTGGTCGCGCGGGCGGAGTTGGTGTACTCGACCCAGCGCACCGCCTCGTCCACGTTCCGGCAGGAGTGCACCAGGTACGGCTCCGCACCCGCCGCCTCGCACCAGGCCAGGAACTCGTCGGTGCCGAAGCGGTTGGACTCCTGCCCGCCCCAGGCCAGCTCCAGCCGGCTCGGCCGCGTCTTGCGCGGGCCGATGCCGTCCTCCCAGTGGTAGGCCGAGGTGAAGTTGCCACCCGGCCAGCGGACCGGCCCGGGGCCCAGCTCGCGGACCAGGGCGAGCACGTCGGCGCGGATGCCGTTGAGCAGGCCGGGCTCGGCGACGGACAGCGGTGAGCCCTCGTCGAACACGCCGCCCTCGATGTTGCCGAAGAACGCCGATTCCAGGAAATGCCCGTAGACGTCGTCATCGATCCGGCCCGCCGGGTGGCGGGTGTCGATCGTCACGAGTGCCTCACGGCCATGGACAGACATGTGGTTCAAAACTCCGTTCCTGTCACTGCTTCACCGCTCCCGCGATGCTGTCGACGAACTTCCGCTGGAGGACGACGAACACGGCGATCACCGGGATCAGCGAGATCACGGCGGCCGCGGCCATCCCCGACCAGTCCGTTTCCCGCTCGCCCACGAAGACCGTCATGCCCACGGCCAGCGTCCGCAGGTCGGGCTCGCTGAGCGTGAACACCAGCGGAAGCAGGTAGACGTTCCAGGCGAACAGGTACGTGAGGATGACCACCGTGGCGGTGATCGGCCAGGCCAGCGGGAGCATCACGCGGAAGAAGACGGTGAAGTGGCCCGCGCCGTCCAGGCGGGCGCACTCCTCCAGCTCCTTCGGCAGCTTCCTGAAGAACCCGGCGTAGAGGAGGGTCGAGGCGATCTGCCCACCCGCGCCCAGACCGAGTATTACGCCGGCGTGGGTGTTGAGCAGCCCGAGCTGGTCGGTGAGCTGGGTGATCGGGATGATCGTGTACCCCTCGGGCAGGAAGAACGTGACCAGGAACAGGCCGATGATGAACTTCTTGCCGGCGAAGTCGTAGCGGCCCAGCACATAGCCCGCCAGGGCGCTGCGCACGACGACGAGCACCACCGTGCCGACGGTGATGACGAGGGTGTTGACCAAATACCTGGCGAAGCCGACCTCACTCCAGGCGCGGGCATAGTTCTCCCAGACCGGCTCCTCGGGCAGCAGACCGAGCCCCGCGCCGAAGATCTCGGGTGAGGTCTTCAGCGACGCCGAGACCAGCCAGACGAACGGGTAGACCCACAGGCCGCCGAGCACGAGCAGCAGGACGGCAGTCACCACCTGCCCGGCGCTCGGACGGCGGCGCGCGCGGCGGCCGGGCCGCGGGGCCGCCTGGCCGGTGAGCGGGCGGGCGGGCTGGGTGTCCGCGAGCGCGGTCATGCCGAGCCCATCCGGCTCCTGGCCCAGCGCATGCCCAGCGCCTGGGCGATCGCGAGGACCATGGTGAGCAGCCCGAACAGCACCGCCGCGGCCGAGGCGTACCCGAGCTGGGGGACGGTGGCCTGGAAAGCCGTGCGGAAGATGAAGATCTCGATCACCTCGGAAGAGAAGGACGGACCCCCGCCGGTAAGGGTCTGCATCAGGTCGAAGACGTTGAACGCCGCCACGGTGTCGATCAACGTGATGATCACCAGGAACGGCACCAGCAGCGGCAGCGTGACGCGCCGGAACTCCGCCCAGGGGCCCGCGCCGTCGATCATCGCGGCCTCGTGGACGCCCGGGGGGATCGTCTGCAGCGCGGCCAGCCAGTAGATGAGGGTGATGCCCAGCCACTTCCACACCCAGACGGCGATCCCGGCGTAGAGCGAGGTGCCGGCGTCGGCGGCGAAGTTCGCCGGCGACTCGATCAGGCCCGCCCAGACCAGCGACATGCTCACCGGGCCGCCGGCATCCAGCAGCAGCGTGAACACGATGCCGACGATGGCGCCCGTGGTGACGACCGGCAGGAAGAACAGCGTGCGGAAGAAACCCTTGAACGGCGTCTTCCTCCGGTTGAGCACGATCGCCAGCGCGAGCGCCAGCCCGACCCGCAGCGGCACGGCGATCACGAGGAACACGATCGAGTTCCAGAACGCGTTCCAGAACAGCTCGTCCTCGATCAGCCGCGCGAAGTTCTCGACGCCGATGAACGTCCCGGCGTCGGCGAAGCCCGGCCAGTCGAGGAACGCGAACCACCACGACGCCAGCAGGGGATAGATGGTGTACGCGCCGTACCCGACGAGGGTCGGCAGCAGGAAGAGGTAGATCCACCAGTCCTTGCGCAGGCGGCTCAGCCGTCCGGGCCGGGGGCGCGCGAAGGTCTGCCCTTGGGTTGTCGTCATGGCGCTCCTGTTCGGCCGCCCCTCAGCGGTCGGCGTAATCCTGCTGCTCGTAGTCCTTCTTGCGGCCCCAGTTGGCGAAGACCCAGGCGTCGAGGCCGACCTCGACCCCCTTCTCCTCCTTGACAGCCTTGATGGCGCGCTCGCGCTCGGCGCTGAGCTGGTCCTTGTAGCGCCGGAGTTGGCCGCCCACGTCGGAGTCGGAGCCGGTCAGCACCGACTGGACGACGTCGCCGAGGTCGGGATGGATGTCGCGCATCTCGGCGAGCACCTGCCACACGCCCGGCGTGCCGGCCTCGGGCACCGGTCCGATGCGCACGTCGTCCTGGAAGTTCGCGACGCACTGCCGGTAGGCGGGGTGCACCTCCGCCTCCTGCACCACCTCGGCCAGCGCGGGCGGCTGGTCCATGGCGGCGGCCAGCTTGAGCTGGAACTCCTTGGTGGTCATCTGCAACAGCACTTCGGCCGCGGTCCGGGCCTTCTTCGACTGGCTCGACACCCAGAACGTGCCGGGCGCCGGAGGGCTGTAGACGAAGTTCCTGGTGGTCTCGGGGCACGGGATGTGCCACACGCCGACCCCGCGCTCGACCGCCTCGGGCTCGTCCACGCGCAGGCCGCCGACGAACCACGCGCCCCACGGGTAGATGGCCGCCTGCCCGGCGGCCCAGCGGGCGCGGGCGTCACGGGGCCCCATCGACGCGGACGCCGGGTGGACGACCTTGTCCTTCTGCAGCGAGACGAGGAATTCGACGGCGTCGATGTACGGCTGGGAGTCATGGACGTACTCGCCCGTCGCCCAGTCGATGGCGCCGGGCCCGGGGGCGCCCGCGGTCATGGCGAGCCGGTGCACCAGCGTGGCCAGGTACGCGGGGTCCTTGAGCGGGATCACCATGCCGTACACGTCCCCCTTGGTCAGGCGGCGGGCGACGGCGCGCAGGTCGTCCCAGGTGGCCGGCTCGTCCTCGGGGTCCACCTTGGCCTCCTTGAGCAGCGCCGTGTTGAACCACGGCACCGCCTCGTGATTCCGGCCGGAGAACGGCGGGAAGGAGTAGATCTCGCCGTTGAAGCGGTGGATGCCGTCGTAGAGCTGGTCGGCGACCGGGCTGCCGGCGAAGTCGGCGAGCTTGCCGACCGGCTGGAACCAGCCCTCGCTGACCAGGGCGGCCGGAGAGACAGCGCCCAGGCCCGCCAGCGAGTGCACGTCCGGCATCTGGTTGCTGCGCCGGGCCACCTGCAGCGCCTGGCCCAGGTCGGGCGCGTCCATCTGGCGCCGTTCGATCGTGACGCCCGCGTGGCCCTGCTCGTAGGGGGTGAACAGGTCGCTCTCCAACATCCTGGTCAGCGGCCTGAACTGGTCCCACCACTGCAGCGCGTTACTGGCGGCCTGGCTCTGGCGGCTCATCTGTCCGCCGCCGGTACACGCGGTCAGCGCCGCCGCCAGAACGGCGGCACTTGTGCCGCCGAGGAACTGACGGCGGCTGACGTCACGGCGCCCGGCACCTGCCACGCCGGGCAGGGTTCCAGGGATTCGGCGATGCGACCCCATGGCGACTCCTCTTCGTCGTCGACTCGGTCACGATCCCGCCCAGCCCTGAACCTTCAGGGACCCCCGGTGAAGCGGTTCCATGTTTGCGCAAACCTAAGCCCGTCCCCTATCAGCGTCAAGGTCATGGCTGTGAGCTTCTCTGAAATGCAGCTCAACGCCATGACTTCACCCGCCGATGGCGCATCCGATGTTTGCGGAAACAGGCATGGAGACCGGTGAGCCGGCCCACGAACGTGCTCTTCCTGATGACCGACCAGCACCGCGTCGACACTCGATCTGGCGGGAGCCGACGGCCGCGGCCTGGTGCCGCACGCGCCCGTTCAAGCTGGTGGTCAACCCGGAGAGCGTCAACGAACTCCACGATCTGGAAGAAGATCCGTCCGAGCTGACCGACCGCTACGGCGACCCGGCGCTCGGCGAGATCCAGTCGGCGCTGATGCACCGTCTCTACCAGCGGCTTCGGGCCTCCGGCGACAATTTCCACCACTGGATGACGTCGATGTACGCTGTCGGCGGCAAGGACTATGACACGTCCTTGAGCGACTTCGAAGGGGCCGATCACCAGGGCCTGGCCTGACCCTTTTCAGCGCCGCTGCTACGAGGAAGGGAGAGCACGCCGCGTGGCTCGGCAACCAGGTACGGGGGCGTCCGGCGGCCCATCGATGGCGGACGTCGCCAAGCTCGCCGGTGTGTCAGGACAGACCGTGTCGAGGGTCGTGAACGGCAACGACCGGGTGACCGCCGCCACGCGGCTCAAGGTCGAGACGGCCATGAAACAACTCGGCTATCGCGCCAACATCGCCGCGCGGGCGCTGGCCACCGGACGGTTCCGCACGATCGGCATCGTCATGTTCAACCTCAGCGCCGTGCTCAACGTCCGCATCCTCGAGGCCGTCGTGACCGGCGCCCAGGCCCGCGGCTACTCGGTGAGCGTCGCGATGGTCAACGGCCCGACCGAGAAGGACATCCGCGCCGCCGTCCGCGGCCTCACCGACCGCGCGGTGGACGGCGTGATCGTGATCGAGGCCAGGGTGCTCGACACCCCGCACCTGCAGCTGCCCGAGGAGGTGCCGGTGGTGATCGCCGACAGCAGGGCGGCGCACCGACACCCCACCTTCGGTATGGACGAGGCCGCCGGCGTCCGCGCCGCCGTGGATCACCTGCTCGGGCTCGGCCACGCCACCGTCCACCACGTGGCCGGGCCGACCGGCTCGAATCCGGCGCAGCGGCGCCGGGCCGCATGGCAGCGGCTGCTGAAGCGGTCGGGCCGCGCCGTCCCGCCGCCCGCCGTCGGCGACTGGTCGCCGCAGTCGGGGTACGACGCCGCCCGCCGCCTGCTGGCCGGCGACGACGTGACCGCCGTCTTCGCCGCCAACGATCAGATGGCCGTGGGCGTCCTGCGGGCGGCGGCCGAGCTGGGCCGCAAAGTGCCGGACGACCTGAGCGTCGTCGGCTTCGACGACCTCGACTTCGCGCCGTTCCTCATCCCGCCGCTGACCACCGTCCGCCAGGACCTCGCCGCGGTGGGCCGCCGCTGCCTGGAGCACCTGATCGCGCAGATCGAGGCCCCGCAGGGGGCCGAGGCGTCCCCTCCCCCCAGCAGGTTCGTCCGGCCGGAGCTGGTGTTGCGGGCCTCCACCGCGCCGCCGCGCCGCTGACCTCAACGCCACCGCCCGAGCCGTTGACAGGCCATTCGAGTTAGCGCAAACATGAATGCTCCGAACCGAACCATGCATCGGCCTTCACTTCCGAGAAAGCAGGTCACATGCTGCGCCGACTGTCGAGCATCGCCTTAACAGCGGTTCTCGCCTTCTCGACCGTCACCCACGCCGCCGCCGCGGAAGGAGTCGAATCCGTGACCGACGACAAGCCGCTCGCCCTCGCGTACGGCGCCCTGGGAGCCAACTTCAACCAGAACCTCGACGCCCTCGACTACCGGGAACTGCGCGAGGCCCGCGCCCGGTGGGTCCGCGGGTTCTACCCGATGCCCGCCGCCGACCAGGGCGACCCCGCCGAACACTTCGCGATCAGCACCATCACCGAGGCGGCCGCGCGCGGCTACGACACCGTCTTCAGCTTGAAGTTCCCTTACGACGCGGCGTCCTTCCCCGCGCCCGGCAGCGCCAGGATGGCCGCGGAGCTGGCCCGGCTGGACAAGGTGCTGCCCGCGGTGATGGGCAAGGTGGACATCCTCACGATTGGCAACGAGCCCTTCATCGAGAGCCTGCCCGCCCAGCGTGACCAGCGGCTCAACGTGTTCTACGAGACCGTCGCCCGGCACGTGATCGACTACCGGCGTGAGCGGTGCGGCGCGAACTGCGGCACCGTGCTCTACATGGGCGCGCTGAACCGGCTCGACCTGGCGGACCGTCGCACGCCGGCGGCCGAGCGCTGGATGTCCTTCGTGCGCGAGACGCCGGAGATCGAGGGCGTGGACATCCACCCGCACATCCCCTCGCCGGAGAGCGCGCAGCCGTTCCTGGACTACATCCTGCCGAGGATGCGCCCCGACCAGACGTTCCTGGTCACCGAGTTCTCTCTCGTCTGGCACTGGAAGAAGCACCTGGAGGACCCCGTCTCGGCCACGTTCGCCCAGAAGTACGGCTTCGCCCCCGGCACCCTGGGGTGGCAGGTCATCAAGGCCGCCATCGACAAGCCGTTCAGCGAGCGGAAGTGGGATGACTTCCTGACCAGCAGCCCGTGGTTCACCAGCCAGGCGGGCTTCTTGCGCGACCAGATGGAGCTGTACCGGGGCACCGGGCGGCTGGCGGTCGCCACGTACGGCTTCAAGCAGGACGACCTGATGGTCTCGAACTTCGGCCCCGACAAGACCCCGTGGCTGCTCAACAGCGTGTACGCCCCCTACACCGTGCAGCCCCGCGGCGACCTGTCAGGGCGCGGCTACTGGCTCGACGACTTCCGCGCGCTGCAGCGGCGCTGACCGGCTCGGCCTGGCCACCGGGATGGCGCCGCCGTTCCGTGGTGTACGCGGGATCGCGCGTACACCACGGCGCACCGGCGGGGAAATGACCTGCTGGTTTAGTCCACAACGGTTTCACCTGCGTTTTTCGCGCAGTGACCTACCTGCGCGATCGCCGACTATTTTTTCCGAGTTATTGACGAAAAACGAGCAACTAGGCACACTCTCCGCAAGCTACGCACCGGGCGAACCGCTCAGCAGCAGCGAGCGCGGCAGGCACTGACCTGGAGGACATGACTGATGGCCGATTCCGACTACGGGTCGAACCTCGACCGACGATCCCTGCTGGCGGGCGCCGCCGGCCTTCTGGGAGCGGCAGCGCTGCCCGCGACCGCCGCGCAGGCGACGCCGCAGGAGGCCGCGTCCATGAACCCGTCCATGAACCCGTCCATGAACGCCGCCATGAAGCGATACCCCTCGAACTGGCCCGACCTCGAGCCCTACGGCCTCGCCGACACCCGGCTCGACCTGTGGCCGCGCGAGGACAACTCCTACATCCTCCCGCTCGAACTCCGCCCCCGCGACAAGGAGCTCGGCCGGGTCTGGATGCGCGACACCTACGTCAACTGCTTCGTCGTAAAGGGACGGCCGATCTACGTCGCCACCGGCACCACCCGGGCACCCGGGATCGCAGGGGCCGCCCCGTGGAACGACGGCATCTTCGTGTGGGTGTCCCCATCCCTGCACGGACCGTGGAGCCTGGCCGACACCACCGGCATCCGCCCCGGCGCCGAGAAAGGCAAGGTCTGGTCGCCCGAGTTCGCCGACGAGAACCGGCCCGAACGCATGGTGGTCGCTCCATGGCAGGAGTACTGGCACGACGACCAGTTCGGCAAGCGCGGCGATGTCTGGGCCCCGGAGGTGCACTACTTCCGCGGCAAGTGGTACATCGTCGCCTGCATGGGCGACCACTCCCGGAAGGTCGGCTCGTTCATGCTCGTGAGCGAGGGCGGCCTTGAAGGCCCGTACCGGCTCGTCCAGGGCAACTACGACAAGCCCTTCGGCGACTCCTTCATCGGCGGGCCCAGTTTCATCCTGCCCGGCGCCTACCACCACATCGACGGCAGCCTCTACACCGAAGGCAATGACGCCTGGCTGGTGCTGCACAACCACCTGTACGCGAAGTTCCGAGACGACATGGAAGACATCGTCCCGACCACCGACCTCCCGACGTTCCAGCAGGTGCCCTACACGCCCGAGCCATATCTCGAAGGCGCGTACGTCTTCAAGTACGGCGGCAAGTACTACCTCCTCCACGCCGCCTGGAACCGATCCTCGACCAACGCCGACGGCAGCACCCGGTACGCCTACGACCCACCCGGCGCCGGCCGCGAGCAGTACCACTACGACGCGGTCGTCGCCGTCTCGGACACGTTCGAGGGACCGTACTCGAAGCGGTGGACCATGGGTGTCGGCGCCGGCCACAACAACTTCTTCGTGGATCGCAGCGGCAACCTGTGGGCGACGTTCTTCCGCAACCCCAGATTCGGCTACTGGTCCGACCCGTCACGCATCGGCGACACGGCGGTGCCCGGGATCGTGCGGGTGGAATGGACAGGGCCGAAGGGCAACCGCCTGTACGTCCAGCGCCGGAACCACGGGCACACGATCAGCGACTGACCCGCACGGCCGTTGTCCGCGCTTCCCACCGCGGAGATCCATTTGCCGCACCGCTCGGGAACGCCGTCCCGTGCTACGAAACTCAGGTCACCAAACCCCTGCGGTGGGATTGCAGCAGCAGTACTTCGACTCATCGGTCACCCGCCACCGCGCCGCGCACCCCGGCTGGGACGAGAACCGCGTTCGCGTCGAGGCCAGCAGATACGTCTCCCCGCCCAACGTGGCCCCTCACGTCACCGGCGGCGCGGTCGACCTGACCCTGTGCACCACCACCGGCGCCGAACTGCCGATGGGCACGCCGGTCAACGCCACCCCGCCGGAGGACGGCGAGGCCTGCTACACCGCCTCGACCGCCATCTCCGCGGAGGCCAAGGCGAACCGGCACATCCTGGGCACCGCCATGACCTCCACCGGCTTCGTCAACTACCCGACCGAGTGGTGGCATTGGTCCTACGGCGAGCGCTATTGGGCCTTCACCACGAACCCTCACCACGCGCTGTACGGCCCCTGGGAGTTGCCGTCCTGAATCGGGACGCGGCCGATGTCGTTGCCGTCGCCGTTCAGGTTCGGGCCACGGGAGCCGGTTCCTGCGGCGGAACCCCGCAGCCGGGTCGGGTCGCTCGGGCTTCCCGAAACAGCGGACGCCACCCGACGTAGATGAGGTGGAACGCGGGGTCGTACGCGGACATCACCACCTCCCCGTTGACATCGATGTGATTTTCCGATCACACTTGGTTTCGGATCGTACATTAAAACGATTCAATGCACCCCGAAACCCCCCGAGCACAACCCGAATGGACGCCCATGCGCAAGACCGCGGCCATTGCCCTCATTCTGGGCTTGTTAACGTTAACACCGACTCAGGCCCAGGCCGGGGAGGCCGACCGTGCCTTCGACTTCGGCACCTCCGACAGCGCGCTCCAGGAGGGCTACACGCGCGTCTCCGAGACCACCGGCTACAGCTCCGCCCAGGGATACGGCTTCGCCGACACCTCAGGTGTGACCTCGGCCGACAGAGCCACGGGCGACGCGCTCCGATCCGACTTCGTCGCCACCGGGGGCGCCACCTTCAGCGTCGACCTGCCCAACGGCGACTACACCGTCTCGCTCATCGCCGGTGACGCCACCGAGGCAACCGACATCGCCATCACGGTCGAGTCGATGACCAAGGTGCAGCAGACCGCCAAGGCGGGCGGCCAGTACCTGGAAATGTCCTTCGGCATCGCCCTGGTGGACGGGAAGATGGACTTCGTCTTCTCCGGAACGGCCCCAAAGATCAACTCGCTGGTGATCACGCGGCAGGCCGACCGCACCCCGGGCACGATCCCGACCGCCTACATCGCGGGCGACTCGACCGTCCAGACCTATGACCCGTTCTGGGCGCCCGAGGCCGGGTGGGGCCAGATGATCGAGCAATTCCTCACCACCGGCGTCGCCTTCGACAACCACGCCATCGGCGGCCGCAGTTCCAAGAACTTCATCACTCAGGGCCGCCTCGACACGGTCCTGCGCGCCATCAGGCCCGGCGACTACTTCTTCGTCCAGTTCGGGCACAACGACGCGACGGTCGGCATCCCCGACAGGTACGCCTCCCCCGCGGACTACAAGGAGTACCTGAAGGTCTACGTCAACGGCGCCCGGCAGCGGGGCGCGACCCCGATCCTCGTCACGCCCGTCTCCCGGCTCGACTACAACGCCACGACCGGCAAGTTCAACGTCTCCTTCCCGGAGTACGTGGCGAAGATGAAGGAGCTGGCCCAGGAGGACAACGTCGCCCTGGTCGACCTGTCCACTCTGAGCAGGGAATACCTGGACGGCATCGGGCCCGAGGCGGCCAGGTCGGTGTTCCTGCACGTCCCCGCGGGGGTCTACGGTGCCTGGCCGAACGGCGCCACGGACAACACGCACTTCCAGGAGTACGGCGCCATCCAGATGGCGCGCCTGGTCGCGGGCGGCGTGAAGGCGCTGGGCCTGCCGCTGTCGGGACTGGTGCGGGAGATCGAGCCGCCGGCCGCCGTCCCCGCCAGGCCCACCGGACTGGTGGCGGGCGGCATCTCGAACGCGGGCGCCGTGCTGAAGTGGGACGCCACCGAGTCCGCCGACGTCTACAGGGTGCTCCGCGACGGCACCCTGGCCACCACCTCGGCGATCCCGCAGGCCGCGGTCTCGGGACTGGCGGAGGGCAAGACCTACGAGTTCCGCGTGGTGGCGGTGAACGGGCGCGGCGACTCCGAGCCGTCCGCCCCCGTGACGATCACCACCAAACGCGCTCTCTACAAGTACGACTTCGGTCCCGCCACCGGGCCGGTCGCCGCCGGGTACACCCAGGTCACGCGGGCGACGATCTACACGCCCGAGAAGGGCTTCGGCCTCACCGACTCCGCGGGCATGATCGACCGGGACCGCGGCAGCGCGCTGGACGACCTCGGCAGGGACTTCCTGGCCTACTTCGGCGGCTCCTACGAGTTCAAGGTGGACGTTCCGAACGGCTTGTACGGCCTGAAGGCATACGTGGGCGACCTGCTGGGCACCGCGCGGACCAACATCTCCGCGGAGGGCGGCAGCGCCGTCGCCGTCTCCAGTAGCAGAAGCGTCGCCACGACCGCCGTCTCCGGGATCAAGGTCACCGACGGGCAGCTGAACGTCGTGGTTTCGGGCACCACCGCCCACCTCAACGGCCTGGAGATCACCCCGATCCTGACGGCTCCCGAGGGACTGGCCGCCGGTACGGTCTCCTTCGACGGCATCGCCGCCAGCGTCCCGTTGACCTGGTCCGCGACGGACGGGGCTGCGGCCTACCGGGTCTTCAGGGCCGAGGAGGGCGAGGCGGAGCCCACCCTGCTCGGCAAGGCGACCGAGGCCTCCTACACCGACAAGACCGCCCAAATCGGTTCCCACTACGACTACACGGTGACCGCTGTCGACCCCGCCGGAGACGAGTCGGTGTCCTCGGCCGCGGTCAAGGTCGCCACCGTGGACGACTCGGTGACGCCGCCGACCGCGCCTGCCGCACCCGGCCTCGGCCGGGTCGCGAAGAAGAGCGTGGACCTGCGCTGGAGCGAGGTCGAGGGCACGCTGCTGTACCGGGTCCAGCGGGCCGAGAAGGCGGACGGGCCCTACAAGCTGATCGGGACCACGCAGGAGCCGTCGTTCACCGACGACAAGGTCCTCACGACGGTGCCCTTCCATTACCGGATCGTGGCCGTCAACAGGGGCGGCGCCTCCGAGCCCTCGCCGTCGACCGCCTCGCGGGCGACCACCGAGCTGAAACGACAGATGGAGCGCCTGAACCGGGCGCCGGTCGCCATCGCCACCGGCTCGGGTGTCTACCTGGGCTGGCGCCTGCTCGGGCTGGACGACCCCGGCCAGGCGTTCGAGATCTGGCGCGATGGAAAGAAGATCAAGGAGATCACAGGCGCCACGAACCATCTCGACCCTGACGGAACAGCACAATCCCGCTATCGGGTGGTCCCCGTGGGCGGCGACTCCACGGCCGAGTTCGGCGTGTGGAGCCAGCCGTACACAGAGATCCCGCTGGACAAACCGGCCGACGACTACACCAAGGATGGCCAGCCGCACACCTACAGCGCGGGCGACGCCTCGGTCGGCGACCTGGACGGCGACGGCGAGCTCGACCTGGTTCTCATCTGGAACCCGAGCAACGCCAAGGACAACTCCCAGTCCGGCTACACAGGGCTCGTCTACGTGGACGCGTACACGATGGCGGGCAAGCGGAAGTGGCGGATCTCGCTCGGCAAGAACATCCGCGCGGGAGCCCACTACACCCAGCTGATGGTCTACGACCTCGACGGCGACGGCAGGTCGGAGGTGGTCATGAAGACCGCCGACGGCACCGTCGACGGCGCGGGCACCGTCCTGGGCAACCCCAGCAGGGACTACCGCAACTCCAGCGGATACGTGCTGTCGGGTCCCGAGTACCTGACGGTCTTCGAAGGGAACACAGGCAAGGCGGTCGACACCGTCGACTACACCCCGCCACGCGGCGACGTGGCGGCGTGGGGCGACGGGTACGGCAACCGCGTGGACCGGTTCCTCGCGACCGTCGCCTACCTCGACGGCGAGCACCCGTCGGTCGTCTTCAGCCGCGGTTACTACACGCGCACCGTCCTGGCCGCCTACGACTTCGACGGCAAGGACCTGAAGCAGAGGTGGGTCTTCGACTCCAACGCCCCCGGCAACGGCGCCTTCGCGGGACAGGGCAACCACAACCTGTCCGTCCTGGACCTCGACGGCGACCAGAAGGACGAGATCGTGTTCGGCTCGATGGCCGTCGACGACGACGGCGAGGGCCTGTACAGCACCCGTCTTGGTCACGGCGACGCGTTGCACGTCACCGACCTGGACCCGAGCCGGCCCGGCTACGAGGTGTTCGCGGCGCACGAGGACATGGGCTCCAGCGGCAACCGCGGCGCCACCTTCAGGGACGCCGCCACGGGCGAGGTGCTGTGGTCGATGCCCGCCACGAAGGACACGGGCCGCGCAGCCGCCGCCGACATCGACCCCAAGCACCCGGGCGCCGAGGCGTGGGCGGTGACCGCGACGGGCGAGTGGAACTCCACGCAGGGTGAGCTGCGTTCCGCCTCCGGCGAGCTGCTCGGGCAGTCGATCCCGGCGGCGAACTTCCTCGCCTGGTGGGACGGTGACCCGCTCCGCGAGATCGTCGACCACGCCTACGACCAGGCCAAGGGCGTCGGCGCCGGCACGATCTCCAAGTGGGACGGCACGGCGAGCAAGGAGATCCTCCGCGCGGAGGGCACCTACTCGAACAACTCCACCAAGGGGACGCCGACGCTCCAGGCCGACCTGGTCGGGGACTGGCGGGAGGAGATCATCTGGCGGTCCCAGGACAGCACCAAGCTGCGCCTCTACACGACCGTCGACGTGACCGACCTCAGAATCCCCACGCTGATGCACGACCCGGTCTACCGGCTCTCGGTGGCGTGGCAGAACGTCGGCTACAACCAGCCTCCGCAGGCGGGCTTCTTCATCGGGAACGGCATGACCGCTCCGGAGGCACCGCGCATCTTCTACACGCGGGCGCGCTAGCCCGTACCCGGAGGACCTCCGCTGTGATGTCGGACCCTGGTTCCGCACCACGCGGGGGTCCTCCCCTGCGTCTTGTCTTACCCGCCGGTTCATCTCACACTGCGACATCTGGTGTGCGACGCTGCTCATCGGCCCGCCACAGCGGCAAGTGCGTCGACGTCAGCACCATCTCGACCGCGCCCACGGCCCCTATCCACCAATGGACCTGCAACACGGCAGCCCCGATGAGTCCTTCGTGGTCGAGGTCACCCAGATGGTGCCGCGCCAGTAGCCGTCGTCCAGGCAGTGCGGCGAGCCGGGCAGCTCGGTCGCGGGCCCGAACGCGGTCAGATGTCGCTCGATCCGGGCGGCCGGCGCCGCGCGGACCGGGTGCGCCGAGTCATGATCGCCGGCGTGGACGGCCCACGCGGCACGTGTACATCGCAGCGTCCTCGGGCTGAGTCAGAGGCCGCCTCAGCTGGAGGTCGTCCACCGGGTCCGCCCCCTTCGACGGCCGACGAACGGGAGGCGGCGCGCACGCCCGGTCGGCGGCGGCCTGGCCACGGCGGGAAGATCGACATGCATGAGATCATTTTCCTAGAATCGCTCCGGCGGCGTCGACGCGGGCGGGATCCGTCTCGGCGTGAGATCGAAGGAAGGTCGTGGACATGCTCCGTACGCAACTGGCCGTCCTGGCCGCGGGAATCGTCGGAGCGTCTCTGGTCTCCACGCTCAATCCGCGACCGGCCGTGGCCGCCTCCGCCCTGACCTGCTCGGCGGTCGTACCGGTGTACGGCATCGATGGTGAGGGCAAACTGCGCTGGTACGGCCACCGCGCCGGCGCCTCCGGCGAGGATTCCTGGGCCGACGGCAGCGGCAAGGAGATCGGCTACGGCTGGAACACGCTGGCCAAGGTGTTCTCCGGCGGCAACGGCGTGATCTATGCGGTCGACGGCGACGGGGACCTGAAATGGTACCGTCACCTGGATCCGGCGACCGGTGAGCGCGGCTGGGCTCCCGGCGAGCGGACGGTCATCGGCCAAGGCTGGGGCGACTTCGTGGACATCGTGTCGGCCGGCTCCGGGGTCATCTACGCCCTCGACAAAGCAGGCGACCTGCACTGGTACCGTCACCTTTCGCCGACAACCGGCGAGGCCCAGTGGGCGCCGGGGAGCGGCAAGGTCATCCGCTCCGGCTGGACAGCGATCACCACCTTGATGACCGGGCGCGACGGCACCCTGTACGGCGTGAACACCAAGGGACACGTCCGCTGGTATGACCACACCGACCCGGCCGCAGGCGGCACCGCCTTCGGCCCGGGCACGGGACTGGTAACCGGCGAGGGCTGGGAGGATCACCGTAGCCCGTCCGGCGCCGGAGCGGGAGTCGTCTACGCGCTCGACGCGTCCGGCCGGATGTGGTGGCACCGCCATGCCGACCCCCTGGCCGGGGCACCCGTCTGGCAGGACCGCCGCCTCCTGAAAGAAGGATTCGCCTCCTTCACCACCCTGTTCGCCGACGCCGCCGCCTGCTCGCCGAGCCAGTCCTTCACTGGTTACACCCCCGGCAAATCCGGCCAGAACCTCTACTACAGCCAAGGCCGGGTCGGAGCTGTCCTGACAGAAGGCGCCCGAACCGCCGTCATCTACGGCCAGCAACGTAAGTTCGCCGAGACGACGACCGAGGCGACCGTCTCGACCCGGGCCTGGGCCCGCCTGCTGCCCGGCCCGTGGTCACCCTCGGCGCCATGGGCAGCCTCGTGGCCGGCGGCCAACATCGCCAGGACCGACGAGGATCTGCTGGATATCGCCACGCAGTACCTCGCGGACGCGCCCTCCAAGGTCCGCGATGGCCTGCGCTACGCGGGCGACGCCCACTACGGTCCCTTACTTCCGGACGGCACCCGGGAAGAGGGCTCGGACTTCAACGACTACCTCGGCCTCGCATGGACCTACGACGACAAGATCGACCCCCCGGAAGCCCGGCAGAAGGAATCGCTGGACTGTTCCGGTTTCGTCAGAATGGTCCTTGGCTACCGCGGGGGCTACCCCCTGGGCATCGGCGACACGCTGAGCAAGTCCGCCCTTCCGCGCCGAGCCGTACAGATGGCCGACGAGAACGCCCCGGGGATCACCGTGATCGACGGTGGCACGGCCAAACCCACGTCCTACGCGGACCTGCAGGCGGGCGACCTGCTGTTCTGGGACGCCAGCACTGACGACGGCACAGCCCTCGACCACGTCGGCATTTATCTGGGAATCGACTCCACCGGCAAACACCGGTTCCTCTCCAGCCGCAAAACGGTCGACGGTCCTACGCTGGGCGACGAGGGCGGCCCCTCGACCCTCGACAGCGCCACGCTCTACGACCGCTCATGGCGCAAGGCCAAACGCGCCTGACTTCCCCTCATCGCCATGAGCGCGGCCATCACCACCGTGATACTGAGCCACGTGGCTGCCAAGCAAGGCGACCTGCGACACGCAGCCGTCTCGCTGTGGCTGAATGCCAGGGTCCACGCACCGGAAGGGGCCGGCCACGGACTGGATGTCAACGGCAACGCGAGGTGGCCAACCAGCGGATCACGGATGCCGTTCCTCGCAGTCACTGACCACTTCCCGTGCCGTGACCGAGGCGGTCAGGGCGGTGCCAGGCGGCGCACCATCACGCCGACGAACTCGTCGCCTCGCACGAAACCGAAGTCCCGGGAGTCCCAGCTGGCGTCCGGATTGTCGCCCAGCACGACCAGGGCATGCCGGGGCACGACGGTCTCGGGCGCGTCGCGAAACGCCGGAAAGCCCTGCCTCGGTACGGGGTCTCCGGGAACCGCGACCGCCCGTTTCACGAGCAACCGCCAACCGGGATGATCCGGCTTCTCCGGCAACTCGTCCTCGCCACCCGGTTCGAGACCCGGCGGCAGCCCGTCGATGGGCGGTGGATCCTCGATCCGGACGACCACGATCTGACCCGCGTGGACCAGCTTCGTCCTGCGGACGAGCAGCATGTCCCCGGAGCGCAGGGTGGGTTCCATGCTCGGCCCGTCGACGGTGGCGACCAGGTAGCGTCGGCGGATCCACCACAGCGAGGCTCCCAGCGCCAGCACGCCGCCTGCCAAAGGGAACAGCCTGCTCCACCTCATCGCACCTCCTGATATCCCGCGGCTTGGAGCCGGAACAGGCGGGCGTAGTGGCCGTCCGCGGAGAGCAGTGCCTCGTGCGGCCCCGACTCGGCGATCCGCCCATCGTGGAGTACGGCGATGAGGTCGGCATCCCGAACGGCGCTGAGCCGGTGGGAGATCAGCAGGCTCGTACGACCCTGCCGGTACTCCCGAATACGGGTGTGGACCTCGTACTCGGCCTCCGGGTCGAGGCCGGAGCTGGGCTCGTCGAGGATCATCAGATCCCTGCCATCGCGGACAAGGGCCCTGGCCAGTGCCAGTCGCTGCCACTGCCCGCCCGAAAGCACCACCCCCGTTTCCGGATCGCCCTTGTCCGCCTCGGAGAAGAACATGCGCGTGAGCAGCGTGTCGTAGCCGCGCGGCAGCCCCGAGAGCGTGTCGTGCACTCCTGCGCGGACGGCCGCGTCTCTGATTCGGGCCGGCTCGCCCAGGGCGGACAGGTCGCCGAGCCCGATGTTCTCGGCGGCGGACATGTCGAAGTTCATGTGGTCCTGGAACACGGCGCTGATCCGCTCGCGGAGCGCGGGAGGCGGGATGTCCCGCAGATCCACGCCGTCCCACAGGATCTGGCCGCGCGTCGGATCGTACATCCTGCACAGAAGCTTGATGAGGGTGCTCTTGCCCGCGCCGTTCAACCCGACGAGGGCGACCGAACGGCCGTGTGGAATCGCCAGATCGACGCCGCGCAGCACCCACGGATGATCGTCGTCGTAGCGGAACCAGACGTCTCGCAGCTCCAGGCCCCGACGCAGCACGTGAGCCGTCCCCTCCGACACGCTCGGCAGATCAGGCTCGGCCCTGATCACCGCGACGTAATGAGAGAAGGTGAGGAGCTGCTGGTGGAAGGACGCGATCGAGGAGACCAGCGTGTCCAGCGCGGCCTGCACACCACCGACGGCCGCGACGAACATGGCGACGTCGCCGACACTGAGCGAGCCCTGGCGGGCGGCCATGATCGCCCACCACAGCCCGGCGCCCGCGACGGCCGCGCTCAGTACCGTCAGTCCGCCCTGGGTGAGCAGTTCCCGGCGGTCCATCCGGCTCTCGGCGGCGTCGGCCTCGCACCGCTCGGTCATCATCCGTGCGCGAAGGAACGCGCCGATGCCGAACAGCCGGATCTCCACGGCGGCCTGCACGCCGGTGAGCAGCCGACTGTAGAAGAACTCGCGGCGGTGGATCTGCTCCGTGTCCCACTGCACGGCGGCCCGCCTGCGCGACAGGAGCAGTTCGGCGACGAGCGCCGGGATGGCGGCCAGCAACACCAGCGCGGTCATGACGGGGCTGAGGATCAGCAGGGACCCCACGAACCCGATGAGGGACAAGATGCCGTGCAGGCTTCCGCACAATCCGCTGACGAGATCGGCCGTGGTCCCGGCGCCCTCTTGTGCCAGGCGCAGCCGGTCGAGGAACACCGGATCCTCGAAACGCCGGAGGCCGACCTGCCGCTCGGCCGCCGCGAAGAGCCGGTCGGTCGCGACGGCTCCCGCACGGCGGCCGGTCTGAGCGCGCAGGTAGCGGCTGATCCCCGGAAGCGCGGCGGCGGACAGCCCCGCCGCCGCGAGCCCGAGCGCGAGCCCCGCGACCGTGCCTTCGGAGGTGGCCAGCCGGTCGATGACCGATTTGGTCAGCCAGGCGGTGACAATCGGGGCCGCCGCTCCAGCGAGCGTGACGAAGACGTAGCCGGTCACCCCTCCTGAGGCTGAGCGCCAGGTCAGAGACACGGCCTCCACCGCGGCCGAGACCAGCTCCCGCAGTCCGACCGGGCTGCGCGCCCCGGGCACGTCGACCTGGCCGCCGCTCATGCCGACGACACGACGGGGAGGTCCTCCAGGCGACCGCCTGCAGCGACGACGCGGTGATCGGAGCCGAGAAGGTACACCGCCGGCGTCCATGTGTTCTGGAACGCGCCGGCTACCGGGCCGTCGAAGTCCTCCTTGAGCACCCGGGCCACCGGCGTGAGTGCTGCCACCATTTCGGCCTCGTCCCCGGCGACCACCGCCAGCACGTTCTGCCGTCCGAGGGCGCGGGCGTGTGCCACGAACTGGGGAAGGAGCTTGTGGCAGGGTTCGCATCCGGCGGAGAAGAACCCGACCAGTCCGGCGATCGAGTCGTGGGACACCGGTTCGCCGTCGACGGTGACGGCGGCGAACTCTCCGATGGGTGAGCCGGGACCCAGTGCGAGGGGAGGTCCGGCATGCTTTACGTTTCCCTCGCCCAGCTGTCGTATCCGGCGGACGAGGCCCAGCGTGAGCAGCAGGTTCAACACGCACAGCACGCCGATGAGCACGACAGCGGCGGTCAGGTAGGGCATCAGGGGTTCCTCACGAAGAGATCGACGATGTCGTCGAAGGGCGCGGCGATGATCAGCAGACTGTTGCGAACCAGGCGACGTGTTCCGAGAGGGCGGCAGGCATATCCGATCCGCGCGTGCCCCATCCGCGTGCCTCAACCGGTGCGCGGGCGGCGGCCGACCGCCGCCCGCGGATGCTACGCCGACCGCGTCAGCAGGTGCCGACCCTGACCGTCTGGCACCCCTGGTCGAGGCAGCAAGAGCGGAGGTACTTGACCCCGTCCTTGCAGTAGTAGGTGTTGGTGCAGGCGGCTTCCACGGTCACCTTGTGGGCGACGCGTGCAAGCAGGCGATCTACGAGACCCATCATGATGTCTCCTCTCCGGCCCTGCGGCCGAAACGATGATGATCACGATGATCTGGTCTTCCGAATTACGGCGCAACGGTCGAAATTAAATCCTCACCCCACGATAAAAGGGGCCAGGTTTCTGATATTTCGGACAAAAAGTAATGTCCTATGTATGGACCAAAAAGGGCGTACATGCGGATCGGGAGCATGATCGGGGGGACGTTCTGGCTTCGAGCGGCGTACGCGAGCTCCTACTCTGAGGGAGGCTGCTTCAGAGGGCCTCGGGCGCTTGACCCAGCAGCGCCGCGGACGTCGACCGCTCCGGTGCGCCGATGGCCGTGAACAACGCATGGGCCTGTCCCCAAAGGCGTAGGGACTCCTCGCGCCCCCTGCCCTTCACGGCATGGCCGAGTGTCATCAGGGCGCGTGCGTAGTCCAGCCGCTGTCCGGATCGCCGTGCCTGCTTCAGGGCTTGCTCGCACGCCTCGACGCACTGCTCGACGTCGCCCGCCGCCAGGTGGATGGCGGCGAGCAGGCCGTGCAGCCGTGGCAGATTCAGCAGATTGGACGTGAGCGCCAGCGTCAGCGACCGGTCCGCCTCGTCCCACGCGGTCGCGTACCTGCCTTGGCGGTAATGGAACTCCGCGCGGCCGAGCAACACCTCGTCCAGGTCGATGCCCGTGTGCTCGGCGAGGTCCAGCGCGGCGTCGAGGCGGGCGAGCGCGCTGTCCGCGCTGCCGAGCTCCACTTCCGCTCCCGCCATGCCGGTCAGCGAGGCGATCTGGCACCGGCGGTTCTCGACTTCCTCGGCGATGGCCAGACTCCGGCCGAAGACGTCGATCGCCCGCTCGTAGTGGCCGGCGTCGCGGTGCACCAAGCCGAACGTCTCGTACGTCACCGCCTCGGCGTACCGCAATCCGTCGGCCTCGGCCAGGGCCAGCGCTTCCTCCAGGGATTCCAGCGCCTCGGGGAACCGGGCCTGCCTCTTGCGCACCAGAGCCAGATTGACCAGTGTCAGCGTCTGGAGATGCCGGTCGCCGGACTCCCTGGTCAGGGGAAGGGAAGCCCGCAGGCATTCCTCGGCGCGGTCCAGCCGGGCGAGTATGAGGTAGGCCGAGGCCAGGTTGTTCAGCCCGCCCGCCTCGCCGCGCACCGACCCGAGCGCGTGATGGATCTCCACCGACCGCCGGTACCGCGGGATGGCCTGGTGCGGCTCTCCCTGCTGTTTCAGCACCACGCCGCAGCCTTGGAGCGCCCTGGCCTCGCCCAGCGGCCAGCCCGCCCGGCGCGACAGCGCCAGCGCGCGCTCGTAGTGATCCATGGCGTTCTTGAGGTCGGCCATGCGCCATCGGGCGAGTCCGAGCGAGTGATGCATCGTGGCCTGCCCTCTGAAGTCCCGCTCGTCCTCGGCGGCGGCCAGCGCGATCTCCGCGAGACGCAGCCACTCCCCACGGGTCCGCCGGTGGTGCAGGATGTCCGTCAGTGCCTCGACCAGCAACCACGCGTACGGCCGCGGCCCGTGCGCGGCGGCGTACGACACGGCGGCCACGAGGTTGTCCCACTCGGTGTCGAGCCAGTCGAGGGCGTCGGCCGCGGCGTCGAAGGTCGTCAGCGTGGCCTCCGGCTGAGCCCCGTCGTAGGCGAGCTCCGCGACTTCGAAGCCGGCCGCCGCAGTGGCGCCGATGACCGTGCTCAGGTAGTAGTCGAGCAGCCGCTGGACGGCGGCCCGCCGCTCGCTCGCGGAGTCCTCGGCGAGGCTGCGCTGTGCGGCGTACTCCAGCACCAGGTCATGAGCGGCGAAACGGTGCGGCCCCGTTTCCTTGATCAGGTGGATCCGCGCCATCGTACTGAGCAGGTCCTCCGCGCGCTCGCGGCTGGTCCTCGTCAGAGCGGCCGCCGCCGCAGGGGAGATGCCGCTCCCCCGCGCCAGTCCGAGCAGGCGGAACATCCGCCGCGCCGCCGGCGGCAGCGCGTTGTGGGACAGGTCGAGGGCCGCCTGTACGGCCACGCTCTCGTCGCCCTCCACGCGCAACCTCACCAGCCGCCCCCGGTCCGCGAGCTGATGGACGTAATGGCCGATCATCCGGTGCCCGTGGTCGCCGATCCAGGACACGGCTATGGACAGCGCCAGTGGCAGCCGGCCGCAGAGCGCCACGAGCTCTTCGGCGGCGTCCGGCTCCCGGAGCAGGCGGTCCTCGCCTATGCCTTGGGCGAGCAGTTGGTGCGCCTCCCCATGGTCCAGCACGTCCAGTGTGAGGCGCTCGATCCCGTCCACGGCCACCAGGCCGCCCAGCCGGTTGCGGCTCGTGATGACGGCCCGGCATCCAGGATCCCCGGGCAGCAACGCGCGTACCTGCTCCGGGTCGGCCACGTCGTCCAGGACCACCAGCACGCGCCGTCCCGCCAGAAGCGAGCGGTAGAGCGCGATCTGAGCGTCCAGCTCGACCGGTATGTCCTTCGCCGCCGCGCCGAGCCCCTGCAGGAGCAGCTGCAGCGCCTCGGGTAAGGACATCGGCTCCCGCTGGTCGAAGCCCCGCAGGTCGAGGAACAACTGTCCGTCGGGGAAGAGATCGCTCGCGCGGTGCGCCCACCGGATCGCCAGCGCGGTCTTCCCCACTCCCGCGGGGCCGACCACGAGCGTCACCCGGCCGGCGTCCATGCGCTGGAGCTCCGCGGAGCGGCCCACGAAGCGGCTGGTCACGGGCGGCAGCTGGCGTGGCACGGGCGCCGACCTGGACGCCTCGGTCGCCGGCGCCTCCTCGAGCAGGCGCTGGTGAAGCCGCTGCAGCTCTCCGCTCGGTTCCACCCCGACCTCGTGTACGAGCCTCGTCCGGAAGTCCCGGTAGACCGCCAGAGCGTCGGGGAGCCGTCCGTCGTCGCGGAGTGCCTGCATGAGCAGCGCGTGGGGCCGCTCGCGGAGCGGCTGTTCGGCGAGGAGCCGCGTCAGGCCGGGAACGGCCGCCCGGCTTCGCCCCATCCCGAGCAGCGCGGCGGCGTGGCCCTCGGCCGCCTCGCATCTGAGCTCCTCGAGCCGGTGTCGCTCCGCATGGGCGGCAGGGTCGGCCAGCTCGGCGAAGGGGTCGCCGCGCCACAGTGCGAGAGCTCGGTCGTACAGATCCAGCGCGGCCTGGTGCCGGTCGTCCCCGGCGGCGTGCCGTGCGTTCTCCACCAGGGAGGCGAACTCCGCGGCGTCCACCGCGGCCGCTCCGGCGGGGATCATGTATCCCGGGCTCCGGGTGAGGACGACGTCCCGTCCGTGGGGACTGAGCGCCCGCCGGAGCTCCGCGATCAGCGCGCGCAGCCGTGCCGGGGCGGAGGGCGGCAGATCGTCGCCCCAGAGGCGGTCGGCCAGCCGTTCCACGGACACCACACCGCCGGCGTCCAGGAGCAGGGCCGAGAGCAGCGCCCGCTGCCTGCCGGTCAGGTGGACGGGCCGGCCCTCGACGATGATCTCCAGGGGGCCGAGGAGGAGGAATCGGACACCGGGGAAGATCACGGTTCGAGGCTAGTCCACCCCTCCGACAGGAGCAATTTGCTCCCGTGCGAGATCCATGCGGCGTCCATGCGTGCGGCTGCCATGGTGTTGCCAAATCCCATCTCAGAGATTGGCTGATGCGCTGGTGAGGCCACAACTCAAGGGCATCTCCTGGGAGCGGGTCGGGGATGAGCTGCGGCTGGTCTATGACCCGCGCTACCAGCTGCTCCTGGCCGACCCCGACGGGACGGTGGAAAAGCTCGTGGGCCTCCTCAGCGAGGGCGGCAGGACCGTCGCCGAGATCGCGGACGAGCTGTCGCTGGACGTGGCCGACGTACGGGACGCCGTCGCGGCGTTCGACGCCGAGCGGCTGCTGGAGGACGGTGACCGCCTCGACCGGCTGGAGCCCTCCGACGCCGAGCGGTACTTCAGCAACCTGGCCTTCTTCGAGTCGTTCAGCACCCTCGACCGCAGCCGGGAGGACCTGCAGCGTCGCCTGCGCGAGTCGCACGTCCTGGTGCTCGGCACCGGCGGTCTCAACTCCAACACCATCCCGCACCTCGCCGGGCTCGGCGTCGGCGCGATGACGCTGCTCGACCGGGACACCGTGGAACCGCGCAACTTCGCCCGGCAGTACCTCTACCGCACGGAGGACATCGGCGCGCGCAAGGTCGAGCGCGCCGCGGCGTGGGTGCGGGCCTTCGACCCCGCCATCCAGGTCGAGTGGGTCGAGGCCGACATCACCGGACCGGAGCAGCTCGCCGAGCTCATCCGCCGGGTCCGGCCCGACGTGGTGGCCTCGGGCATCGACCGGCCGAAGGGGATCGACCTCTGGGTCAACGAGGCGTGCGTCCGCAACGGCGTGCCCTTCGTCCGCGGCGGCATATATGTCACCACCGGCACGGTCTGGTCGGTGAACCCGGGCGTCAGCGCGTGCCGTGCCTGCATACCGGCCGACCCCTCGAACCCGGCCGACTTCCCCGACCCCGACGACCCGGCCATCGCCGGCGCCATCGCCTCCAGTCGCCTGTTCGCCGGCCGGCCACAGCCCAACCGCGGGATCGGGCCGGTCGCCGGCCTGCTGGGGGCATTCGGCGCCTTCGAGGTGCTGCGCTATCTGACCGGTTTCGAGCCACCGGCGTACGCCGGTCGGCCACTCACCATCGACTTCGCGCACGGCTGCGCGACGAGTCAGGACGAGTGGCCGCGCGACCCCAACTGTGCGATATGCGGAGGGAGGTGATCAACGTGAAGATCGAGATCGTGCGAGTCGAGAACACCCGGCTCACGGGAGAGCCCGCCGATTCCTGAGAATCGGCCGCACTCCCGCCGACAGGAGTGAGGTTTCAGGGACCGCACTCCTGTCAGCGGGATGAGGTTTGAAGGGCCGCACTCCTGCCTGATCGGAGTGCGGCCTCTTCCCGTTTCCTGCCGACCGTGGAGACAAGACCCAGGAGAGAACAATGGCCACGTCCCTGGATGAGGGGCTGCGCGAGCGGGCCGCCCGGCTGACCGTCGCCTTCGACGGCGAGGCATGGATTCTCGGCCGCCCCGAGCTGGGCGTTTTCGTCGCGGTGCCGGAGCCGGGCGCGGTCTTCGTCACCGTGCTCCAGGAGACCGGCTCGCTCGACGAGGCCACCGCGCGGGCCGGCGAGGTCGCGGGCGAGCAGGTGGACGGCACGGACTTCGTCGAGGGGCTCACCGCCGCGGGACTGCTCGACCCGCCGGCTGAGGCGGGTGGCACGCGCGGGCAGATCAAGTGGATCGAAGGGGTCAGTGCCCGATCGGCGGCCCGGCTGTTCGGGCCCGTCGCCTGGTCGTGTTACGCGGCCGCCGCGGTCTTCGCCGGATCCCTCCTGGTGATCCGGCCCGATTTGCGCCCCTCCTGGGAGGACGCCTGGCTCCTGCCCAGCCCCGGCCTGTCCGCGTTCAGCTGGCTGCTGTTCAGCATCGCGTTCGGCGCCCTGCACGAGGCGTGGCACTGGCTCGCCGGACGGGCGATCGGTGTGCCGGCGATCTTCCGGGTCAGCTATCGGGGCATCTACGTCGTCTTCGAGACCGATCTCACCCAGATCGTCACGGTGCCGCGCCACCGCCGCCACGGGGTCTACCTGGCCGGAATGGCCATCGACACCGTGGTCCTGGCCGCCGCGCTGGGACTGCGGCTGCTCACCCCGCCCGGCCTCCTCGACGATCTCCTCGCGGGCCTGGTGCTCTCCAGGATCTTCGGCATCGTCTGGCAGTGGGCCGCCCTGCCGCTGCGCAGCGACTCGTACGCCCTGCTCGCGAACGCGCTGCGCTGCCACAACCTCTACCGGACGACCTGGCTGACCGCCAAGGCCACGCTGTTCCGGCTCACTCAGGCCGAGACGGCCGAGCTGTCGGAGATGAGCGCGCGTGATCGCCGGGTCGCCCGGTGGTTCGTGGTGCCGTACGTCGCGGGGATCGCGGGCATGGTCTGGATGTTCGTCACGGGCGTGCTGCCGCTGGCCCTGTCTCTCGGGCGCTGGGCACTGACGCAGTTCGATGGCAGCGCGATCGGCTCGGCGGGGTTCTGGGAGGCCCTCGCCGTGGCCGCGTACATAGCCGTGCAGGTGGGTCTGCCGCCGCTGCTGGCCCTTCGCGAGCGCCGTCTGCGCCGGGCCGGCGAACTCCTCTGAGGGGCCGTCACGTAGTGGCGTGACGGCATTCGTACGGGACGTCGCGAGTATGGGGCGCGAGACCATCGAGGTGGTGGGGGCCTTCCATCAACACCACGCCATGCTCATTATGATCGGGTGGCCGTTGCCTACGAGCCTGATGCGCTCGGTGTCCGCGGTGGCGTCTTCAGCACCGTGACGCCCACGGCAGCGAACTTAGTGTTCCGATCGCGGAGGAGGAAGCGAAACGACCCTGCCCGCTCGCCGAGGTCTGTCAGAGCGGCTGCGTGTCACAGCCGCTCTTTCGCGCGTAGCGTGCCAGGAAGCCGGGAGGAGCGCCGTCACCGGCTCATGTTCTTCAGGTCTTTGCTAGAGCTTCTCGGGACGGATTGCCACATCATCGATCTGGAACGCGGGTCCGGCGGTGCTCGCGTTCCAGACAAAAGTCCAGTCGACGCGGGTCGTGCCTGCGGGCGCGGTGAACGTGCCGGCTGCTTCGGTCCAAGCCGTCTTCTGGGCCAGGGAGATGGCGTCGGTACGCAGCACCGTGCCGGACTCGTCGCGCCACCGCACATTCCACGTGACGGCAGGCATGGTCGCCACGGCCTCCCGGTACCACAGCGACACCTGGTAGCTCGTACCGGCGACCACACCGCTGTATCCGGGGAAGTTGTCAAGCGCCACCGCGCTGCCGGACCCCTGGGCGCTGGTCATCTGCAGCGAGCCCGTGCCACCATGCGCTCCGCCGGTCTGGTGCGCCAGGCTGGCCCCGTACCACGGGGTGTAGGGCGAGGTCGAGCCGGACTCGAAGTCCTGCTCGGCGATCGCCGGCGGGACGGGCGTGCCGCCGTCGAACGTGCTGCCGGCGTCCTGGCCGTACTGGGGGCCGACCCACAGCCCGGGCACGATGCGATTGCCCATGTCGGTGACCCTGAACTGCCACGGTCCCGTGTAGGTGTTGTCGTGCCAGGAGTTGTTCGACTCGTGGACGATCGACTGCTGGATCACGGCGCCCTTGTACGGGGACCAGTCCGGGTACGTACCCCAGTTGGACAGCAGGGCCATGTGCCCGCAGTACTGCGTCGGGCAGCCGCCGTTGACGGCGCTGGGGTCAAAGGCGAACGTGTTGTGGTGGATGTCGACGTTCTTCGTCCACCAACGGCAGTTGGTGTAGAGCGGCTCGCCGGCGATGGCAGGAGCCGAGCACTGTGAGGTGTTGGTCGGTCCGACGATCAGCGTGCAGTCGCCGGTCGTCGAGGCCGGGCTGTTGCAGAACCGGTCGGCGTTCGCCCACGCGGTGATCCCGCCCCAGTTGTTCTCGAGCCGGTTGCCGGTGATCTCGATCTTGCTGGTCCGCGCATTCACGCGGGGCTCACCATCCGCCTCGGACAGGTAGATCGCCGCTTCGGGGAACGGGTCGCCCTTCGCTGCCCGCTCGGCACCGGAGGCCCAGGCGTTGCCGCGGATGGTGTTGTTCCGGATCACGACGTTGTAGCTGATCTCGTAGAAGATCGCGATCGACTCGTTGTCCTCGATGAGGTTGTCCTCGATGAGGAAGTCGTTGTTGTTGGTGTCCGCCCAGACCCCCGGCCCGTGGTTGCCGTGGACCCAGTTGCCGGTCACGTCGGCACCGTTCACCGCCCAGAACTTCATGCCACCGGTACATCCGCACCCAGGTTCCTGGTGCTCCCAGTCGTCGGTGTTGTTGCCGGTGAACTCGTTGTCCGCCACAACCAGGCCGGTGATGGTGTTGCCGGCCTTGTACGCGTTCAGGCCGTACTGCCCGTTGTCCTTGAAGCAGTTGCCACGGATCTTGTTCGTGGCCCCGGCCATCAGCCCCGCGCCGGAGTTGTCGCGGATCGTGTTGTGCTCCACGACCCAGCCGTCGCCGGAGTCGTGGTTGACCACACCCTGATCGCGCGGCGCGACGAATCCGGTGATGGTCAGGTACCGGATCGTGACGCCGGTCGCCTGCTGAGTGAACGCGTACCGGTTCAGCCGCTGCCCGTCCAGTACCGCGCCGGGCGCGCCGATGAACGTCGCGCCGTCGCCGGGCATGATCTGGGAGTACTGGTCAGTGCCCAGCGTGTGCGTGCCGGTCTCGAAGTAGTACGTGGTGTTCGCCTTGCGTAAGTCCACGCCGCTGTTGTCGCCCGCAGGGACGACGACCGCCCCGGAGGGCGGTGTGGTCGGGCCGTTCAGCGACGAGCTGCCGCAGACCGCTGCCGTTGCCGTCGTCGAATCGGTTGCCGGATCGACCGCGTCGCCACTCGCCGGCGTCGCGCCGCCCATGACAACCGTGGCGAGGGCCACCAGCGCCACCGGCCAGGTTCTTCGCATTCCTGTTCTCCTCCAGGTTTTGACCAGCCTTGGCCGCACTCGACTGCCAGCCGTCGCCGCTGTCGCCAGAGCTCGCGCCTATCCTCAAGATCAAACGCTGAGAGAGTACTGCAGGGCCGATGCCGGCGTCCTGCTGATCAGGGACAGCGATCGACATCACTGCCCCTGAGACGTCCCCTCCCGTGGCGCACACAGTGGCCTTTGCGCTTGCCAGTTCCGATGACCAGGTCGGGGCGGATCTGCTCCACCGATTCGCCGTTCGCGCGGCGGCGTAGCACGGTGTGCAGCAGGTCATTGGTGATGACGGGCGGGCGGCCGCCCGGCCCGGACGGATCGTAGATGCCGGCCAGCGGCCCGGCGTACATCTCCAGTACCAGGCCGTGTGCGGTCAGGTGGTCGGCCGGCGCGGTGAGTTCCTGGAGGAGGCGGCGCAGGAGCTGAGAGGAACTGCGGACGACCCTCGGCGAGCCGAAACGATTTTGGAGAGGATCGGGAGGATCGCCGCCCTGACGGGAACCGCGAACCGCCGTCATAGAAGCGGTGCAGTCAGTAGCCGGAGCGCTGGGCATCGGCCGGTAATCCTGTACTGCTCGAAAACAAGGCGTCGGCCAGGGTGTCGTGGAGCAGGCCGAGGCCACGACGGGCGAGTCGGCACTGCACGTTGATGGCGTGACAGTGGTCGGCCGCAGAGGCTACGACTACGTACGCCGGGCCGAGCGAACAACCTCTTGGCCGACTTCGTCCCCGACGGGTCGTCGACCGGTTGTGCCTGCTCGGCCCGTCCTCCCACGCATGTGGACCGGGCCACGCCGAGCTCAGCGTGGCCCAGTTCAGCTCTACCTGATGCGGGGTGTGCCGAACCAGCCGGAGAGTGCTTCTCGCAGCGCGGGCGCGGCGGTGTCGGCAGGTTCGTCGAGGGTTGCGGCCCAGGCGATGTGGGCGTCCGGGCGGATCAGCAGGACGTCGGCCGGTCGCTGATCGGTTTTGGCGGTGTGGATGTCGACGCGATCCTGCCAGTCTCGGGCGGTCCGGCGAAGGTCTGGGCGGTCGGCGAGGTCGAGGAGGATCGGCCGGGCGGGGTGCAGGAGTTCCGCGACGCTGGTGATGCCCTGGTCTGTGTGCAGGGTGAGGTCGGGGGCGAAGGTGCCGGCCAACGCGTGGTGGTGGGAGCCGGGCATCGGGTAGCGGATGTCGGTGCCGGCGACCAGCGCTCCCATCCGGCGCAACGGCTGCTCGTCGGCGAGCAGTTCCTGGAAGACTTCCCGGAGCGCTTCAGCGGCCGGGTCGTGCCCGCGCCGCAGTGCCACCTGAGCTCGGGTGTGCAGCATGGTGCGGGCACCGGCGAGGTGGCGTTCGTCGTGGTAGGTGTCCAGCAGACCGGTCGGCGCCCAGCCGTGGAGGTCGGCGGCCAGCTTCCAGGCCAGGTTGACCGCATCCAGCATGCCGGCGTTGATTGCCACACCGGTGGCGGGGAACAGGTGCGCCGCATCACCGGCCAGCAGGATCCGCCCCTGCCGGTAGCGTTCGGCCTGCCGGGCCTTGAAGGTGAACCGCGACAGCCGCATCGCCTCTTCCACGGGCAGGTTCACGCCGAGCACGCGGCGGAGGCTGTCTTGGAGTTCGGTCACGGTCATCGGTACGTCGTCGTCGTATTCGGTGGTCTCGTCTTCGATGGTGTAGAGCGAGACGACCTTGGAGTCGGGCGATGAGCCGACTCCGAAGAGACCATGGTCGGTCCGGGTGAAACCCGCGCGGATCGTGCCGAAGCCGGGGACGTCGAGATCGCCGTTGCCGAGCACGGTCACCGTATCGGGCAGGGTGACCTGGGCCAGCCGGTTGACCTCCGGATAGATGGTGCCGGGAAAGTCGATGCCGGCCCAGTCGCGGACCCGGCTGCGGGCGCCGTCACACCCCACCAGGTAGCGGGCGCTCACCTGGTACGGGCCGTCCGGGCCCCGCACGTCCACGGTCACGACGGCATCGTCCTGGCTGACGTCGGTCACCTCGTGTCCGCGGCGGAGGTCGATGCCGAGTTCGTCGGCGCGTTCGTCGAGCAGGCGCTCGAGCAACTGTTGCGGGAGCGGCAGGGCGTGCATCGGGGGATCTGCCAGCTGGGTGAAGTCCAGATGCACACCACCGAAGGGGAATCGGGGAGCCGGGACAGGGTCGGTGCAGGCTGCTTGGAATCGTTCCAGCAGGCCTCGGTAGCGCAGCAGTTCCAGGATCTGCCCGCCGAGACCACCGGCCTTCGGGATGTCTCGGCGCTGCGGCCGCCGCTCCAGTACCAGCGGTCGCACACCGGCCAGACGCAGTTCAGCAGCCAGCATGAGACCTGTCGGGCCGGCGCCCACAATGATCACGTCGGTCTCTATCACTTGGCACTCCATTCGCGGTCGTTCGTCTCATCTCCGCGTGACCCGGTCGTCACCAGGATCCCCACGGGTTCCGGCAGCCTCGGCTGACGAGCCTGTGGCACGCCTGGGGTCTTGCCCAGGCCGTCGATCTCCTTTACGGCCTGGACGATGGCATCATCGGCCTCGATGTGCATGCGGCTGGGCGAGACGTCCTTGAGGAAGCGATGCTCGCCATCGGTCACCGACGCGGCCAGGGCGTCGAACACCGCGGGTCTGGCCTGGGTGTGCTCGAATACGCCCTCAGGCAGGACCACGTCCGCCGGTCCGCCCGGGCCCGCGCGGTGCACCGGCAAGCGGCGTCCCTCCACCGCGAGATACTCACCCAGCGGCGGCGTGGCCGGGGTGAGATCGTAATGCTTCATATCGATCGCCTTTCAATCGTGCGTGAGGATCGCGGCGACCAGTTCCTCGGGCGCCGCCCGGCAGCCTGTGGCCGGCGACGTGTGCCGCTGCCCGGATCAGTTCGTGGTCGACACGGTCGGTCTATATGGTCTTCTTCTCTGCCTTTTGCACGGTCAGGCGACGTTGACCCTTTCGATCTTGGAGCATAGGCGCCGATCGTCGACGTGGCGGTTTCGCCAGGTGGGGTAGCCCCGGCAGGATCGTTGACCGGTTCTGCCTTGCGGTCCGCGGTGCTCGGCCTCGTCTACTGGGCCGGTTTGGCCTCGTCGGCCGCCCCGTCGTGCCCGCCGCAGAACACCTCCTGGACAAGCTTGTCCACCAGCTTCTGGAAGTCCTTCACCGGGCCCCTTGTGGCCTCGTCCACCCAGGTCACCGAGGCGGTCAGGGTCTTGCTGCCGTCGGGTGAGCTGTACATCAGCGCCCCGTAGCCGTGCGGGGGGCTGCCGTTGTGCTGGTAGACGGTGCCGCAGTCCGGACCCAGGTCCTGCACGAACAGCCCGAAGCCGTAGTTGTACTTCCCGTACGGCTTACGCATCTCGGCCAGCAGCGGGGCCGGCAGGAGCTTGCCTCCGTTCAGCGCGGAGATGAACGTGTGCAGGTCCTGGGTGGTCGAGATGATGTCACCGGCGCCGGCCAGGAGGGAGAGGTTCTGGCGGGCGATGTCGACCACCTTCTCCTGACCATCCTCCTCATACCGGTAGTAGCCGTGGGCGTGCGGTCCGGGGAGCTCGGTCCGGTTGCCCGGCACCACGGTGCCCTTCAGGTCGAGCGGCCGCAGGATCCGCCGCCGCATCTCCGCGGCGTAGGAGCGGCCGGTGACCTTCTCGATCAGCAGCAGGGCCAGCGTGTAGTTGGTGTTGGAGTAGTTCTGGTCCGTGCCCGGCTCGAACCGTGCCGGCTTGGACAACGCCAGCCGTACCAGCTCTTCGGGCCGGTAGCTGCGGAACCGGTTGGCCAGCCACTCGTCGCCGCTGGCAGGGGTCCCCGGCACGACCGTCCCGTCGTCGTAGTACTCGCCGGTGTAGTTGAACAACCCGCTGGTGTGCTGCAGCAGCATCCGCACGGTGATCCGCCGGTCGAGCCCGAGCTCGGGCAGGTAGCCGGCCACCGGGGCGTCCAGGGCGATCCTGCCCTCGGCCACCAGTTGCAGCACCAGGGTCGCGGTGAAGGTCTTGGTGACGCTGCCCGCCCAGAACCGCCCGTTCGTCGGCGGTTTCGCGGCCGCGCCCAGCTTGCGCACCCCGGCGCTGCCGACCCACTCGCCCCGCTGGTCGTGCACGCGCGCCTGCATCCCGGCGAAACCGGCATCGATGAACGCCTCGACGGTCTCCTTCAGCTCCGGGCGTTCCTGCCCGGCGGCGGCCTTCGCCATGGCCACGCTGCTGTCCGCGGCGGCCACCCCAGGGGCGGCCACTCCCGCCAGCAGACCGGCCGCCAGCCCCGTGACCGCCACTCGCCGCAGGACCTTGCCGCTAAGGACCGGGCGCTGATGCACGCCGTCGATGCGCTGCCCGGTCGCCGTGATCACTGATGGAGGTTGGGTTTTCATTGTTCCTCGTCTTTGGTGTCGCGCTCAGGCGAAGAGCTCGCCGAGCAATTCGGGGTCGATGGGGCGAGGCGCTGGGCGCCCATCAGGCGCGCTTGCTGTGGCTGCTCAGGTCGGCATCCCCTCAAGCGGCGTCGAGGGCTGCGGTGATCTTGCGGATCATGTCGGCCAGGGTGGGGCTGGGCTCGCTCTGGTGGGTACGGGTGGCTGCTTCGACGGCGACGATGACGGTGCTGCGGAAGTTGTCGGCCTCTGCCGGGTCCTGCTTGTTGAGCAGGTTCATGGCTTCAGTCAGCGCAGGCAGCACGTGGTCGGCGAGTTCGGCGACGGACTTGCCGTCCAGCTTGATGTCCTTGGTCTTGGCGGCGAGCACGTGCCCGATCGGGCCGGTCGCAGAAGCCAGGGCGATGGAGCCCTCGGTGGCGACCTTGTGGGGGGAGCCGGCGGCATCGGCGGCGGCCAGCAGCGAGACGGCGCCGTAGGCGGCGGTGCGCAGGGTGGTCTTGTCCTGGTCGGTCAGGATGATGGACATGGTGGGGCGCTCCTTCGATGGAACAGTCGGATGGGGGAAGGCGGTCTGGCTGGGTGGCCGGGGGTCTTGGCCGGGGTCATGCGAGGGAATCGCACCGTCGGGCGAGCCGGCTTTGGCCAACCGGGCCACGGTTCGGCCGCCAGGGGGCGCGGGCCCAGGTGTCAGTCGTCGATGGCCTGGTAGAGGGTGGTCCAGAAGTCGTGGATCAGCCGCGCCGGATCCGGCGTGGACAGCCCGACCTGGGTGAGCAGGATGCCGGTGAGCTGCTTGTCCGGGTCGGCGTAGACGGTGGTGCCGGTTCCGCCGTCCCAGCCGAACTGGCCGACGGAGGCGTAGTCGCCGCGGTAGGTGCGCACCGCCATCCCGAAACCCCAGCCGCCCTGCTGCCCTTGGCCGAAGGACACATGGACGTTGTCGGTGGCCAGGGCGTTGCGGGCGGCGTTCTGCTCGGGCGTCAGGCGGTTGGTGGTCATCAGCTCGACGGCGGGCCGGGACAGGATCCGCTCGCTGCCGTGCATCCCGCCATTGAGCAGCATCCGGAAGTAGGCGTGGTAGTCATCGGCGGTGGAGACCAGCCCGCCGCCGCCATGCTGGAAGGCCGGAGGCCTGCTGTAGCGTCCGCTCGCGGCCTCGTCCCAGACGTGGAACTCTCCGGTCTGCGGGTCCGGGGCGTAGCTCGGCGGCAGCCGGTCGATCTTGTCGGCGGGCACGTGGAAACCGGTGTCCTTCATCCCCAGCGGATCGAAGACGCGATCGCGCAGGAACGTCTCGAACGTCTGACCGGTGACCCTGGCCACCAGCACAGCGAGCACATCGTGGCTGAGCTCGTACTGCCACCGCTCTCCCGGCTGGTAAGCCAGCGGCAGCTCGCCGAGGCTGCGCATCCACTCATCCGGGTCGGGCGCCGGCCCCGTTTCCGGGTTGTAGTTGGCCTGCTCCAGCACTGCGGCCATGATCGGGGAGCCCATCAACGTCAGGTCCACGCCGAGCCCGAACGTGGAGGTCAGCAGGTCCCGTACGGTGATCGGCCGCCGCGCCGGCACGGTGTCCTCCAGCGGACCGTCAGCCCGCGCCAGCACCTGCCGGTCGGCCAGTTCGGGCAGCCACTCATCGACCGGGTCGTCCAGCCTCAGCCGGCACTCATCCAGCAGGACCATCGCCGCCGCCATCGTGACCGGCTTGCTCGTGGAGGCCATCCGGAAGATGGTGTCGCGGCGCATCGGCGCGCCACCGTCATGCTGCATCGTCCCGATCGCTTCGACGTGCGTCTCCTCGCCCCGGCCGACCAGGGCGACGAGCCCGGGAATCTTCCCGGACTCGACATGCCGCGCCAGCACCTCACGCAGCCTACGCAGCCCTGCCTCGGAGAAGCCGCTGTTGCCGTGTCCCATCATGAATCTCCTTACATACAGCGTTCGAACTTGCGAAATCGTCCCGGCGGTGTCCCTGGCTGAACCGCTCATGGCAGCTACCATCGCCGACCGCCCTGATACCGGGCCGTTGCCGTCCTGACGCGGCCGCTGACACGACACCGCCTGGTCAGCGGCGCGGGCAAAGCTGTTGCAGCACGGGTCGGCATCCCGTCGAGTGGCGTCGAGGGCTGCAGTGATCTTGTGGGTCATGTCAGCCAGGGTGAGGCTGGGCTCGCCCTGCTGGGTGGCTGCTTCGACGGCGAGGATCGGGCCGGTCGCGGAGGCCAGAGCGACGGACCCGTCCGTGGCGATCCGGTGCGGCGAGCCACCGGCGGCCAGAAGTGACACGGCGCCGTACGCGGCGGTCCGGAGGGTCAGCTTGTCCTGATCGCCAAGGGTGAGGGACATGCGGAGGCTCTCCTTGCGAAGTGGTCAGGTGGTGGGCAGGTCGAGCTGGTATTCGTGGGTGCGGCGGTGGAAGCGGAAGCCCAGCCGCCGGTTGACGGCGAGCATGTGGGTGTTGTCCTGGGCGTTGTCGGTCTCGATCTCGACGATGCCGACGTGCTCGGCACGCAGCCTGCGGACCATTGCGGCCTTGACCCACAGCCCGAGCCCGTGGCCGCGGTGCGCGGGCACCACGGCGGTGTCGTACTGCAGTGCCCGGCGGGTCTCCCCGGCCCGGATGACGATCTCGGTGTATCCGGCCATCTCCCCCTTGCCGAGCGCGGCGGTCGTCAGTAGCAGATCACCGCGGTCGGCCAGCACTTTGGCCATGGCACGGACCCGGTCGGCGGTCCAGGTCTGGTTGCCGTAGTCCATGTCGCCGGTGGGCATGTCGTTCATCGCGTTCTTGGCTGCGGCGAAGGCTTCGGCCAGCTCGTCGGGAACCGTGCCGGTCCAACCGACCAGCTCGTAGCCGGGATGCTCGATGTCGGCCTCGGTATCGTCGGCCTGCGCGACGTCGAGCAGCAGATGGTCCAGCGTCAGCACCCGGTGGAAGCCGCGCGCGGTGCAGAAGGCCTCACCCGGCCCCCCGCCGGCCGCGGCGGTAATCAGGCTGCGGCGCTGCTCCGCCTCTGCTGCTGACACGGCTGTGGCCAGAAGCAGCGAGCCGACCCCCGAGCGCCGCCGGTCCGGGTGGACGTGCAGTTCCAGCTCGGCCAGATGATCTTGGCCGGGCGAGGTGAACAGCCGCAGCCCGGCCACACCGACCACCGCGCCGCAGGTCTCGGTGGCCAGCCAGAACAGTCGGCGGCTGTCCAGTCCGGCAGCGGTGAGCTGGGCATGGACCTGCTCGGGCGTGGGCCGGGGCTCGTCGGGCAGATCGCCGGCGAGCGAGGCCGCCAGGACCGCATGCCAGGCGGTGGCCTGCTCAGCCGATACCTGGGACAACGAGGCAATGTGGATCATGAAGAACTCCCTCGGTTGAAATGCTTGGTCCGGCCGCTCTCCATCAGTCGGTGTGGCGGACGAGCGGCCAGTCGATGTCAACGCAGGCCACCTTGGCGAGGTAGTTGGTGAACACATTGAGAGCCACATGGGCGACAACCTCGACGATCTGCCCGTCGGACAAACCGTCGTGCCGGGCCATGGCCAGCTGATCGTCGGAAACAGCCCCGCGCTCCCGGACCACGGCGGAGGCCAGGGCCAAGACCGCGGCTCCCCGGGGATCGCCGGCCTCGCCCCTCCTCGCGCGGGCCGTCTCGAGCACGGTCAGCCCGACCACCTTGGTCCCGCGGAACGAGTGCACCGACAGGCAGTAGTCAGACCTGTTCTCCTGCGCCACCAGCAACGCGATGCGCTCGATCAAGTCCGGCGACAGGGTGGTTCGCTCCGGGCCCAAGGCGCCGACGGCGTCCAGATACCCCTCCAACACGGCCAGGTTGTTGGCCATCACCTTGGCCAGGTTGGGGATGACCCCCAGGGCCTTGTGCGTGGCGGCGAACAGTCGTGCGGCTTCACCGGTGGCGATCTCCGGATCAACGATGTGAAGTCCCTGCATGTCGGTAATCCTGCAGGTAGGCCTTGATAGATTCTCGATGCGATCTCTATGCAAGTGCTGGCGACCCCGGGAGTGACGACATGCGGTTCACGATCCTCGGCCCGGTAGAGGCCGTGGTTCCCGGTCCGCAGCCACCCCGACTGGCGCCCCGGCATCGGGCGGTGCTCGCCTATCTGCTGCTGCACGCCGGGGTTGTGATCAGTACAGATCGGCTGGTCGATGCGATGTGGGGTCCGCTGCCGCCAGATTCCGCCCGCGCGCAGATCCAAACCACGATCGCTGCGATCCGGCGGATGCTGCGCGCTTCCGGAGCCGATCAGATGCTGGCCACTCGTCCGGCCGGCTACATGATCACCCTCGAGCCTGGCCAACTCGATCTGGACGAGTTCACCGTCCTGATCGCCAAGGCACAGGCCGCCTCCGGTGACCAGCAGGACGTCGCCGACCAGATCCGTGCCGCGCTCGCACTGTGGCGGGGAGAGCCGCTGGCCGATATCACCGCCGATTACGTCGAGAGCGCCCGAGCACGATTGAACGGGCAGCGACTGACCGCCATCGAACGCCTGGCCGACATGGAACTGTCTCTGGGCCACCAAGACGACCTCATCGACGAACTGACCATCCACGTGGTGGCCAATCCGCTGCGGGAACGGCTCTGCGGCCAGCTGATGCTCGCCCTGCACCGCGCCGGACGCCAACCTGAGGCGTTGCACGTGGCAAGAACCTTCCGGACGGCCCTGTCAGAACAGCAGGGACTGGACCCGGGCCACGCCTTCAGCAAGCTCGAACAGGCCATCCTGCGTGACGACCCCGGCCTGCGGGCGCCGGCCGCCACACCGGCGAAGTCGCAGCGGGTGAGCTTCCTGCCCTACGACGTCCCCGATTTCACCGGACGAGAAAGCGAGCTCGACAGGCTCGCCCGCTCGTGGACGAGCAACAACGGTGGAGTCGTGACGATCTCGGCGATCGACGGGATGGCCGGGATCGGCAAGACGGCGCTCGCGGTTCACGCGGGACACCTCCTCGCGGACCGATTCCCTGACGGGCAACTCTTCGTCGACCTGCTGGCGCACACCGCCGGTCAGGCGCCGCTCGATGCCGGCGCCGCGCTCGAGGTGCTCCTGGGGCAGCTCGGCGTGCCGGCTGAACAGATCCCGGTGTCGCTCGCCGATCGCGCCGCGCTGTGGCGGTCCGAACTCTCCGGCCGTCAAGTGCTGGCCGTGCTGGACAACGCCCTCGGCGCCGATCATGTACGGCCGTTGCTCCCTGGCACCTCCAGTACGCTCATCCTGATCACCAGTCGCCGACGGTTGACCGACCTCGACGGGGCACACGCCCTGTCCATGGACGTGCTGCCTGCCGCGGACGCCGTGGAACTGTTCACGACGATCGTGGGCGAGCGGGCGGCCGCCGAACCGGTCGCGGTCCTCGACGTACTGCAGTTGTGCGGTTTCCTGCCACTGGCCGTCCGCATCGCCGCCGCCCGCCTGCACCATCGCCCCCGCTGGACCGTCGAATACCTGGCCGACCGGCTCCGCGACCAACGCCGCAGGCTTTCCGAGCTGGCCACCTCGGAAAGAGGCGTGGCGGCCGCGTTCACCCTGTCCTACCAGCAGCTGGATCCCGATCAGCAACGCATGTTCCGGCTTCTGGGGCTGCAGCCGGGCCGTGACATCGGCCCCGGTGCGGCAGCCGCGCTGGCCGATCTTCCACTCGAGCGGGCCGAGATGCTCATGGAAGACCTTCTGGACGCCCACGTCCTGGCCCAGTACCAGCCCGGCCGCTACACCTTTCACGACCTGCTGCGCGAACACGCCCTGGCCACCGCGGCGGCCGAAGAACCGCCGAGCGCTCAGCGCGAGGCCCTCGGCCGGCTGTTCGACCACTATCTCCACCGCGCTAGCACGGCCGTCGACCACCTCTACCCGGAGAGCAAGAACCGCAGGCCACGCCTCCCAGCGACCTCGTCTCCGCGGGACGAGGTCGAGGCGGTCAGCTGGCTCGACACCGAGCGCGCGAACCTCATCGCGGTCGGCCGGCACACCGCCGACAACGGCTGGCTCACACACACCAGCCAGCTGGCGGGCGTCTTGCACCATTACCTGCTTCGCCACGCCCACCACGCGGACGCACTGGCCCTCTACGGCCTGGCACTTCAGACAAACCGGCGAAGCGGCGACACAGCCGCAGAAACACGCACGCTCCTCGACCTCGGCGAGGCGCTCTTCTGGTGGCAGGGCGACACCGACCAAGCAGCCGAGCACTACTCGAACGCCCTGGCCCTTTCGCGCGACATCGGCGACCAGGGATTAGAAGCCCGCGCACTGCACAACCTCGGCAACGTCCACAAGCGGCAGCGAGAATACGACCAGGCCTACGACCACTTTCGACAGTCCCTCGTCCTCTTCGGCGAGTCCGGCGACCGCGCGGGCGAAGCCAGCGCGCTGACCAACCTCGGAACCGTCCACGAGCGCCAAGGACGATACGCGGAAGCCCACGACCACCATCGCCGGGCCCTGCACGTCTATCTCGAGACCGGATCCCGCATTGGCGAAACCATCGTCCTGAACAACCTCGGGCTGGTGTACCAGCGGGAAGGCCGCTACGACCAGGCCCACCGCCATCACCGCGACGCCTTGCACCTGTGCCGCAGACACGGTTTCCCCGGGGACGAGGCCGAATCGCTCAACGCCCTGGCCGAAGCCGCCCGATCCATGGGCGACCTCGCCCAGGCCGTAACCGACCACGACGCCGCGCTGGCCGTCGCCCGCCAGGTCGGCTACCGCCCCGAACAAGCCCGCGCTCACAATGGCCTGGCGCACGTCCACCGCGACTTCGGCCATATCGACCTCGCCCGCGACCACGCCCTGCAGGCCCTCGATCTGTACACCGCCCTCGACGCCCCCGAGGCCGGGGATATCCGCACCTTCCTCAGCGATCTCCATCAGCAATGACACACAGCTGGATGCTGGACATTCCTATGGAATTCGCACGTTCGACGCCCGCACCACTTTGCTGAACACCGCGGAGGGCATCGGGCCGAAGTGGTTGCGCAACTGGAACCGCATCGGGCCTAGGTAGCGGCGAGCTGGCGGGTGATGCTGGGATCGCTGATCCTGGTGTCGTCCGCCAGCAGGAACGCCTTTGACAGGATGACCGACAACATGCCGCCGTCCTCCTCGAACGGCAGGAACACCGATGAGGCGGAGCGGTCGCGGTCGGGGACGATGCACAGGTAGGCATCGTTCGGCTCCATCAGGATGTTGCCCGACCCCAGATGAATCCGATAGGTGCGCAGTTGCCCGCGCACGCGCAGGAACCGGTCGGTCAGCTCCACCCGGTCGGCGATCTTCAGCCGGGGCAGCAGCCGGGCCAGCGCGTCACGCCGCGTGCGAGCGGTCTCGCTCAGTTCGCCGAACCCGTACGACTGCCAGTAGCCGTCGTGCCCGGCCGCCGCCTGCTGGTCGAGCCCCAGGGACCCGACCCCCACGGCGAGGTCGGCGTCGCGCAGCAGTTCCGACAACACCAGCGGCGGCACTTCGGTGAGCGGCGCGTCACCGGGAAGATCCGCGTGGCGGAACCGGATCGCGCCGGTGGCGGCGCAGGAGGCCGTGCCCCAGGCGTCCTGCTGGGGGTCGGAGGCGACCCGCATGCCCCAGGACGATCGGCTCGGACGAGCCCATCGGCGCCTTCTCTGACCGCGCCGGAAGCCTGCCGTGGCGACTCGCGGACTCATCGGCCGGCTGCCGGTGTCGCTCATCCGAGCTCGGTGACCCTCAACGTCGGCTCATCGATGTCCACGTCTGTGCACGACCGGAGAACGATGTCCCATGTCTCCGCCCCTGAGCGCGCGATGCTGTTGTCCCTGAAGCGAATGCCCTGGGTGCTCTTGGCGTAGAGCGCCGGGACGTCACGGAGCACGAAACGATTTCTTTCGACGACGACGCGGCGGTGAACCGGGTACGCGGAGTCGGTCCGCGCATTCCGCGGATCGACGAAGACTGCCGGCCCACCCGGTTCGACGAACTCGTTTCCGCGGACGATCAGATCGCGTACCGGCCCGGACTCCCACCATTCGTCGGCGTCGCCTGAGACGTAGATCGCGGCCATTCCCGGGCGTTCGAACCGGTTGTCCTCGATGACCACCGGACGCCGCGTGGTCACGAGCACGGCGCGCGTGGGCACGTTTCGGAAGACGTTGCGGGCGATGTGCACGGCCGGCGTCCGGGTCACGTTCTCCACCGCGGCCCGCCCGGTGAGGTCGCCGGGAAGCTCGGAGCCGACGGTCAGGACGATGACCCTGAGCGGGTGGGCGCGGTCCCGCCCGCTCGGCTGCCGTACGCGCTCCACCGTCGCGGTCGCGATCGCCTGGAGCGTCTCCCGCTCCACGATCTCGATCAGGTCGCCGGGCGAGAACTGCGGGAGTCCGGCCGTCTCCGGATGCGCGTACTCGAGCACCAGCGTGCGGCGATCAGGCTGATCGGCGATGCGGAGGTAGGTGCCGTGCACATTGATCGGGTCGTCGTGCGGCCCGTCAAAGAGGCAGTCGCGAACGGCCGCCGCTCCCCAGCATCCGGAGAACTGGACGAAGTCGGCGAAACCCGCCGTGTGCCGCCCGCTGCCCGGTGGGCTTCGGAACTCGCAGCCCTCGATCGTGACGTCACGGCTCGCCTGTGCCACGACGCCGAAGCCGTGCAGGAACCGGAAACGCAGCCCGGACAACGTCACGCCGGCGCTGTCGAGCACGAGCGCGCCGGGATGATCACGCGTCGTCAGGCGCATCTCATAGACGACACCGAGGTCGGCCGGTTCCTCGCTGCGGTCGTAATCGATCCGGATCTCGCGGTCCCCCACCGCCTTGATCGACCAGACGTCGTCGAAGAGCGGGTTCGGGCCGCGCCGCGTCCTGCGGCCGGACGGATCATGGATCTGCGTGTACTCGAGCGCATCACGGCCCTCCCAGGCGACGGCGCCCGAGCCGAGGGCCTCACCGCGCCAGCGGATCGAGTGTCCTTCGACGGAGAACAGCGTGACCTCGGGCACCCGGATCACCCGGTACGCCCGCCCCGCCTCGACGCCCGCGTCCACGACCGTGGCGTCGACGACCGTCGGCACCGCGAAATCGAACTCGAGTCCCTCGACGCGCACCCGCCGCGAGTCGATGACGGCGAAGGTCGTCTGGAGCCCATGAAGGAGGATGCGGGCGCCCTCCCCCGAGATGACGAGATCGTCCATCGCCTCGACGAGTACGGCGATCGTCTTCTCGCGGTACCGCGGATCGTCCCCCACCGTGTTGGAGACGTAAAGCTCACGACGTTGTGCGCCGTCCGGCCAGAAGTGATAGTCGCCCGGAGGGAATCGGAGGACCACCGGCCCCGCCACGGCGCCGGCGGCCCGGAGGGCCGCCGCGACCGCGGGCGCGGCATCGGAGCGGCTGCCGGGAGCCGCCCCGAAGTCGGTGACGTCCAGCGTCGGCGGCACCGGGCTAGATCCCCTCGGCGGGGCCGTCCGCGCGCCCGCCGTCGAGGTAGAGATCGGCGAACGGCAGACAGACCTGCGACCAGCCGCCCTGCAGGGCCATGAGCCGCCGTTCGGCCTCCGGCACGTCGCCCCGATCGATCGCCGCACGTGCCGCGAGCAGCGTGGACGGCACCCCGCGCGAATCGGCCCGCCTGGTCACCTCCCAGAGCAGGCGGTCGGGCACCGCGACCCCGTCCGATCGGCCCGGCCGGGGAGGGCCGGGGGAATCGGCTATGAACGTCGTCGCGGAGACCTCCGTCATGTCGAGGGCATCGATGAAGGGTCCCGGCGCAACCGGGCAAGCCCACCGGAGGGAATGGCCAGCGCCTGGGGCCCGGAGGCCAGGACGATGTCCCCGTCGACGACCCGCCGCCCCCTGGCGTCCCAGGTCTCCAGGCCGGCGCTGACCTCGTCCCCCTCGTTCAGCAGGATCGGGGAGCTGTCGTCGGCATTCGCGACCAGCAGTTCCGTCCAGTCGCCGGCCGGAATCAGGATGGCGTGCGGCGCGTACCTCGCGACGAAGTGCCGGCCGCCGTCGTGAACGCGGGCCGCCGGGTACATCAGTTCGGGGCGCTCGGGCACCAGGCGGCCGTGCAGAAGGAGGTCACGGTGCTCGCGCCAGACACCGAGCCAGAACGTGAGCGCCTCGGACTGGCCACTGGGAAGCCGCGTCAGGTCCACGGAAACCTGCGGCACGCCCAGCAGTGAGTTGATCAGATGATGGGCGACCCGCTCCGGGCTGTCACCCTCGGCCCACATGATCGGGTCGCTGTGGATCGGCGTGCCCGGCCGACTCAGGCGGAGGTCGAGGATGCCGACGCGGTTCTGGACCGCGTTCAGCGGGCAGTCGCCGACGCGGATCATCGAGGCGTGCCGGGCTGCTTCCGGATGCACGTACGGCTCGCGGAACTCGATCAACGGCTCGACTCCGAGCCCTCGCAGCCTGTCGACGATCTCGGTCACGGTGTCGACGGCCGCGGCCACGGACCCCGGCGCCTCCGGGTCCTGGAACTCCTCCAGGAAGTCGAGCTTCAGGCCGTCGGCCGCCGTCCGCGCGATGATCTCCTCCATCCGCCCGACCAGGTAGGCGCGAGTGAAGGGGTCTCGCGGGTCGAGGACCTCCGCCTCCAGCTCGGGTTTGTCGCGCAGCGTCGCAAGTCCCAGGTCGCGGGTCTTCGCCCGATAGCCCAGGAATGGTGTGCCGATCCACCACACGGTGCGCAGCCCTCGGGCGCGTAACGCCTCGACCAGGCCGGCCGCATCGGGGAACTTGTCCTCCGCGACCTCCCAGTCGCCGCACGATCCGTATCCCCGGCCGTGCGAGCTCGTCTGCCAGCCGTCATCGACGATCACGGTGCCGAACCCCATCGCGGCCGCACGATCGGCCTGCCCGAGTACGGTGGCGGCCGAGACGTGCTGGTGCGCGAAATACCAGGTGCACAGGACCGGGTCCTCGGCCCCCGGCGCCCCGCGATGGCCGTCCTCCCCTTGAAGCCAGCGCCCCGCCTCGGGAACGGCTTCCGCGAAGGTGCCGCCGGACACGTCCAGGAGAAGCCGCACGTCGCCCGCCGCGCCAGAGCCGCCGACGGCGATCTTGATCACAAAGTCGGCGGTCTCCTCCACCAGGCCGGCCAGCACCTGGGTCTCGCTACGGCCGGTGTCGACCGCGTAGACCAGACGGGCGACGTCGCGCGAGCCGAGCAGGGCCCCGAGCGGAATGCCCCGCAGGGCGGTCGCTTCGACCGCCGCCCCCCACGATGGCGGGATCGTCGCGTGCGGCACGGTGCTGCCCGGGCACCACCACGCGGCCGCATCGGTGGCGGGGATCGTCACGGTGAGACTGATCGGCTCACCCAGCGTGCTGAACACGACCTCGAAGACTCCGCCCCGCAGTTCGCGCACGTCACCCGGCCGCGTCGCCCGCAGCAGGAGCCCCGCGCCGGAGTGATCGGCGCCCAGCGGGACAGGCGCCTCAGGCTCCGAGTGGGTCCACCCCGGTAGCCAGGAGGCACCCGTGGCAGGCATTTCGATTTCCGTCATTTGATCCCCGTGAATGATATTCCGCCGATGATGTGACGCTGCGCGAAGAAGAAAAGAAGAACGCACGGGAAGGTCACCACCAGGGTGGTGGCCATCAGCAGTGGAGTGTTCGTGCCGTGCACGGACTGGAAACCCGCCAGGGCGAGCGGAAGGGTCTTCCACCGATCCGTTGAAAGGTAGATCGCGGCCTGGAAGAAGTTGTTCCAGTAGGACATGAACTGCAACACCGCGGTCGCGATGACGATGGGCCGGGAAAGCGGCAGATAGATCGAGAACCAGATGCGGAACCAGCCTGCGCCGTCGATGAGGGCAGCATCCGTCAGCGCGTCCGGCAATCGCAAATAGAACTGCCGGTACAGGAAGATGAAGAACGAGGAGCCGAAAAAGGTCGGGACGATGATCGGCCACAGCGTGTCGATCATGTCGAGATCTTTGAAAAGAATGAACTGCGGAACGATCGTCACCTCCCCGGGAAGCAACATCGTCGACAGCACGATCGCGAACAGCACCCCGGAGCCCCGGACCCGGATCCGCGCGAACGCGAACCCGATGAGCGACGACGAGAAGACCACCGCGACGACCGGGACGAGCGTGCTCAGCACCGAGTTGCGCAGGTAGGTCCAGAACGGGAACGAGCCGAGACCGTCGGAGAAGTTGGACCACTGCCACTGGATGGGCCAGAGCGACACCCCTCCCTGCGACACACCCGCCTGCGTCCGCAGCGCGGTCGCGATCATCCAGAGGAAGGGGTAGACGAAGACGACGGACCCGACCACGAGCAGCGTGACCGCGAAGATCCTGGGCCCGAGCGGCCGGGGTCGCGCCCCCTCCGCACGCACCGCTCCCGCGCTAGCTGACATGGACACGCCGCCTCCGCTCCCTCGGCCGTTGCGATTCGTAGTAGACCCAGAAGGCGCTCCCCCGGAACACCAGCGCCGTGAGCACCATGATCATGCCGAACAGGATCCAAGCCAGGGCGGAGGCGTATCCCATCTGGAAGAAGGAGAACGCGTTCTGGTACAGGTACAGGACGTAGAAAAGGAGCGAGTCGGACGGGCCGCCCCCGTTGTGCGTGACCACGTAGCCCTGGGTAAAGGTCTGCATCGCACCGATGAGACCCGTGACCACGTTGAAGAAGATGACGGGGCTCACCTGGGGAAGCGTGATGTGCCACAACGAGTGCCGGCGCCCGGCGCCGTCGATCTCGGCCGCCTCATAGAGGCTCTTCGGCACGTCCTGCAAACCGGCGAGATAGATGATCATGTTCCCGCCGACCGTCCAGAGGCTCATGAGAATCACCGCGGGCAGGGCCCAGTCGGCGTCGAAGAGCCACTTGGGTCCGTCGACGCCGAACAGGCGGAGCAGCCCGTTGACGAGGCCGTAACTGGGGTTGAAGACCCAGATGAACAGCACTGCCTGGGCCACTCCCGTCACCAGCGAAGGCAGGTACCAGATGGTCCGGAACACGTTGACCCCGCGAACCCGGACGTTCATCAGGAGCGCGACACCCAGGGAGAGCACCGTCTGCAAGGGAACGCTCACGACGGCGTACGTCAGGGTGACCTTGATCGCCTGACCGAGCGCGGGGTCCGAGAGCGCTTCTTTGTAGTTGGCGAGCCCCGTGAACTTCGCCGGATCGATCAGGTTCCAGTCCATGAATGACAGGACCAGGGAGTACACCATCGGCCCACCTGTGAAGATCACGAAGCCGACGATCCACGGAGAGACGAAGAGCCAGAACGCGGCGGCGTTCCGCGAGATCCAGCGCGCCCTGAGGGCGCCCCACAGACCGGCGCCGATGAGGCCGAACACGATGGCCAAGATGATGACCAGGGAGAGGATGGGCCTGAGCCCCTCGTCGACGTGCAGCCGTTCGAGGAATCCCGCAAGCCCATCCACGATGCCTGACATGCCGAGATCCCCTCTACGCAATCCGCTCGGCGACCGTCACTGCGCCGCGTCCAGCAACTTCTGGCAGTCGGCCTGAAGCTGCGGCAGCACGACGGCCGGATCCTCGGTGCCGGACCCGATCGCGGTGCGCGAGTTCAGGTCTCCTGAGAAGGCGCTCTCGATCCGCACCTTGTCCTTGACGGCGGGCGTGGTCACCGCGTTCGTGACGGCGTCGATGAAGGCCTGCAGGTTCACCTTCGGGGCGATGGATTTGAAGGCGTCGAGCGATCCCTGGATGACGGGGATGCCGAGGGCGGACGTCGTCGTCGCCAGCAGGTTCTGCGCGTCGGGGGTCGAGCTCATGAACTTCGTGAAGGTCTTCGCCGCGGCGGTCTCCGCCTCGCTCGCGTCCTTCGCGATGCCCAGGCTGTCGACCTCCATGGGCTCGCCCTTGCCGGGCATCGGCACGATGAGGAACTTCGAGGTGTCCAGCGCGGCGATCTTGGCGATGTTCCACGGGCCGAAGTCGGGCAGCATCGCGACCTTGCCGTCGGCGAGCCACTGGAACATGTCCTGCCCCTGCGCGTCGGCCTGGTTGGGCGCGAAGCCGTCGGCCTTCACGGCGTCCACCACGGTCCGGGCGGCGCGGATCCCGTCGGCGTTGCCCATCGTGCACTGCTTGCCGTCCGCGCTGTAGTACGAGCCGCCCTCCGCGATCAGCCAGCCGTCGTACCAAAGGGGCGCGGAGCCATAGACCTTCTTGGAGTCCGATCCCGACGTCAGCTTCCTGGCCGCGGACACGAAGTCCGCGGTCGTCATCGGCGTCGTGCCGGACGGGACGGCGATGCCGGCCTTGTCGAAGGCGTCCTTGCCGACGGCCATGACCTTGCTCTTCGCAACGAAGGGCACCGCGTAGTCGACCCCGCCGAACGTCCCCGCCTTCTGGACGGCCGGCGAGTAGTAGACGCCCTTGTCGACCTCGACCTGCTTGAAAGCGTTGGCGAAGCTCGGCAGCGAGGTATCGGAGATCTCCGCCACGGTCGGGGCGGAGCCGCCGGCGATCGACGTCTGGAGCTTCTGCTCGTAGTCGCTCTGGATCCAGTTGGGCTCGACCTTGATCGTCGGGTTGGCCTTCTCGAACGCCGCGATCATCGCCTTCATGGTGGCGGCCTCGTCGGTGGTCCCCCAGAAGGCATAGCTGATCGTGGTAGTCCCGGCCGAGCCTCCTCCATCACCGGTCTCGCTGCTACACGCGGCGAGCGCGAGGAACGAGGCGGCGGTGACGGCGGCGAGTGCCTTTCGGTGCAAGGGGGGTCTCCTTTTGTCAGTGATCTATCGCTGCCCGCGGAGCACGACGACGCTGCCGTCGGCACCTGCGCGTACGCGTGAACCGTTCGGCACGTCAACCGTGGTGACGTGCCCGTTGTCCCAGGTGGAGGTCCAGGTCACGCCTGGTCCGCCAGTCACCTGAAACTCGGTGGCCTCCCTGGCCTCGTGCCGCAGTCCGACGACGGAACCACCGACCGGAACTTCTCCGACCTCGATCCACTCCCCGGCCGGAAGATGCGAGCGGGTGTGGACGACGCCCTCCCTGGCGCCCGGCTCCAGCCCGGTCAGGCCGACCGCGACGTGGGCGACGTGCGTGAAGGGGACCTCCGGATAGTCCGCCCTGGAGCCGGCGAGGTATCGCATCCACCGCAACGCCTCCTCGTCCCACCCGTACCGGAAGAACGCCTCCGGAAGGTAGGTGAAAGCCTCGATATTGGACGGCGGCGTCGCCGCGAGGCCGGATCGGAGGAAGCCGAGATGCGCGCTCGAGCGCTGGTCGTCGCGCATGATCCCCTTGAGCGCGGGGAACCAGGTGCTCTCCAGCCGGAACCCGCCGGCCGGTCCGTCGGCGGTGAAGCCCGCAGCGTAGTGCTGGTCGCCGGGCAACCACCATGATGTCGAGAAGTGCTCATCCAGCTGCTCGGCCCGCTCACGATTCCACGCGGCGAACTCCTCGTCGAGCACCGTACCGGTGACGGAGCCGAGCGCCAGGTGCGCCGCCCATTGGCTCGCGATCCCGTCGGCGGCGACCAGGAGGTGCGGTGGCCGCTCCACCTCGTTGTAGGTCGCCGTCCCGCGGAAGATGTCCCCGCTGCCACCTTCGCCCGCGACACCCGTCCCGAGGGGATCATGGGCGTCGACGAACGACGTCATCGCGTTGCGCACGAACGCCGCGATCTCCGGAGCGAGCAGGAATCGGTCGTCCGCCGTCCAGCGATATTGCTCGACCGCCTTCTCGACGAGTTCGAATGGCGCCGGGACCTCTCGTACGAAGTCGTCATCCGAGTGGTAGTCGATGGCGGCCGGCGTCCCGTCGAACTCGAACGCCCACAACGGATACCAGCCGCGGTCGCCGTTCGACGATCCGGCGAAATGCCGGAGCATCGAAAGGTTCTCCGCGTCCAGTCCGAGCAGATGCGCGCCGAGCATTTGGTGGGCGAGGTCTCTCGAATAGAACATCGGCCGGTCCGTCAAACCGGCCCAGTAACTCGGGAGATATCTCGGGTCCCGTCCGGTCTGCACCCACTCATGCGAACGATGTGACGCCCAAATGAAAGATTCGACAAGATCGTGCATGCTCGAATCAACCCGAAGTTGCCATGGTGGGTGATTTTGGCCGGCCCGTGTGGCGTGCGCCGCAGGTGGTGACTGCCTCATCATGAAAACCGAGTGTTACATACACGTCATAAACACGTCAACAGCAGGGCAAAACCGTGCATTACAAGACGGCAACACGCTCAAGGAGCCCGCGTCCCACAGCGACAGGGCGGACCCATCGTGGGCCCGGCAGGAATCACACAGCCCGCCGTAGCGGCAGGCAGCCCCTCCGCGGCGGCCGGCGACGGCGGCCGTACCACCCCACCGTCCGGGCAGCCATCAGTAGAGGACACATCCCGCGAGCAGGTACGATCGCCGCCGATGCCGTCACGCTGGCGACATCGGGCGAATCCGGTGAATCAGGCAGCAGCGAGCGGTCGCGGATCAGCCTGCTGAGCCGCGACCGGCGACTATGCGCGTGGGGCGGCCGTCGAGCCGCGGATGATCAGCTCGGGGTCGAACATCAGCTCCCCCGCCGGCACCGGCCTCCTGTTGACCAGATGCACCATGGTGGCGGAGATCGCCTGCGCGATCCGCTCGATCGGCTGCCGGACCGTCGTCAGGGGCGGATCGACGAATCCCATGATCTGGGAGTCGTCGTATCCGACGACGGACACGTCGCCTGGCACGGACAGACCGCGGCGCCCCGCCGTACGAATCGCCCCCAGGGCCATGTAGTCGCTCGCGGCGACGATCGCGGTCGTACCCTGGTCGAGCAGGGTCTCGGCGGCCGACATTCCGCCCTCGACGCTGTACACCTGACGCGCTACGAGTCGCCGCGGGTCATCCACGCCATGTGAGCTCATCGCCTCGACGAAACCGTCGAGGCGCCGCTCGCTGGGCCGGTTCCCCACCGGGCCGACGATCATGCCGATGTCACGGTGGCCGAGGTTCCACAGGTGGTCGACGGCCAGCGCCGCCGCCACTTTGTCATTCGTGGAGAAGCTGGGGGCCGGGACGCCCTCGATCGCGCCGTTCATCGAGACGATCGGGATCTGGCGTTCCAGCAGCAGCCGGTACGGCGCCGGGTCCGCGCCGATCAGGGTGTTACTCGCCGAGGCGAAGACCGCGCCCGCGATGCCCAGATCCATGGTGGAGGTGATGAAGTCGATCTCCTGCAGCCCGCCCACCGTCGTGGAGCACACGACGGCCTTGAACCCCTGGGGTGCCAACGCCGACTCGATCAGCTCGCAGAGCCGTCCGAAGAAGGGCTGGGCGAGGCCCGGGGTCAGGACGATGACGAGCTGGCTCTGTCCTCCGCGGTCGTATCCCAGCTCGCGGATCGCGTCCTCCACGACACGGCGCGTGCTGGCGGCAACCACACCCCGACGGTTGAGCACACGACTGACGGTCGCTTCGCTGACCCCGGCACGAGCGGCGACGTCACTGATTCCGACCTTGGCCATAGCTCCCTTTTGATCATACGGACGACGCGTGATGTCACTATACGGCCAGACCTACTGCGCAGGCAGTTCGGTCACACCGCGGCAACGGTGTCAATCCTGGGCGTGCCGTGACGGCGTGGTGGCTGACCAGGCAGAGAGGGATGGTGGGCTGTTGGCCGGCCGAGGGCGCGTTTTCGTTGCATGGCGGCGGTCGCAACGGGCCACGGGCGGGTGGCCAGACTCCGGACCGTGGGGTGGCCAGACTCCGGACCGCGAGGCCGAGGAGCGCAGCAACGCGTTTGATGTTGCGCTCCTCGGCATACCGCTCGAATATTGAGTGCCGTGCTCCGTGTGAGCCGCTCAGCGACGCCGGTCTGCTCGGATGCACGAGGGTGTCACATCGAGCGTGGACAAACTTGATGATCTTGGCCGTACTGGTCGTCCATGCGACACGAGCTTCTCGACACCTGGAGAGCCTGGGACAGGCTCGAGCGACTGGACTCGGCGCGGGCAGACCATGCGCCAAGACCGGCTCATCGACTTCAACCCCGCCGCCGTCCTCAAGATGCCGGCCCAGACGCGACCCAAACCCCTGGTGTGGACCGACGACCGGGTCCGAACCCGGCAGACCGGCTACCACGCCGCCCGGCAGGCCGAGAAGCAACGCCGGGGCGGGCGGCGGGTCGACCCCATCGACGCCTACACCACCGTGCCACACCCTTCACCGGTCATGCTCTGGACCCCCACCCAGACCCGCCTCTTCCTCGAAGAAAGCCCAACGCCACCGCCTGTTCGCCCTGTACCGGCCCATCGCGCCGCGCGGGCTTCGCCGGGGCGAGGCATGTGGGCCGCGATAGAAGGAGGTCCACTGTGTGATCCCAGCGTTCCTGTACCACCTTCACCTCCACCCCGGCCGCCAGTGCCACCTGCGGGTAGACAGAGGTATAGGTGTCGGCGATGAGGGCGCTGGAGACTGGTCGCCGCCCGCCCAGACAAGTGATGGACTACTATCATTTTTGAAGGGCGTTTCCGGCACATCGGCCTCTCCAGGAGATGACATGAGCGATCCTGTGACTCTGCCCCTGCATATGCGGCGCACCGCGTTCGACCCGGTTCCCGAGCTCGCGAAGCTACGCGACGGCGTGGGCATCGAGCGGGTGCCCACGCCGTTCGGGCTCGAAGCCTGGCTCGTCACCCGCTACGCCGACGTCAAGGAGATCCTCGGAGACGCCGAGCGGTTCAGCAACAGGCGCCCGCAGAACCTCCCCATGCCCGGCATGCAGGGCCTGAGCCCCGAGCAGGTCGCGAAGATGCAGGCGGGCAACCTGCTGCTGTTCGACCCGCCCGAGCACACCCGGCTGCGCAGGATACTGACGCCGGAGTTCACCATGCGCCGCATGCGCCGGCTGGAGCCCCGCATCCACGACATCGTCAACGACCACCTCGACGCGATGGAGCGCGCAGGCTCGCCGGTCGACCTGATCAAGACCTTCGCGCTGCCCATTCCCTCACTGGTGATCTGTGAGCTGCTCGGCGTCCCGTACGAGCACCGCGACGACTTCCAGCGGCGTACCAACACGCTGCTCGACATCTCCAGGCCCGCCAAGGAGCGCACAGCGGCCTCGCTGGAGTCGCGTGCCTACATGTCCGAGCTGGTCGCCCGAGCCAAGGCCGAGCCGGGCGAGGACATGCTCGGTATGCTGGTGCGCGAGCACGGCGACGACCTGTCGCTCGACGAGCTCGCCGGCATCGCCAGCCTGCTGCTCCTGGCCGGCCACGAGACAACCTCCAACATGCTCGGGCTCGGCACTCTGGCCCTGCTGCGCCACCCCGACCAACTCGAACTCCTCATGAAGGAGCCCGAGCGGATCGGCGCCACGGTGGAGGAGCTGCTGCGCTGGCTCAGCATCGTGCACTCGGGCGTGGCCAAGGTGACCACCACCGAGGTCGAGGTCGCGGGACAGCACATCCCGGCGGGCGATCTGGTGATGCTGGCGCTCCCCTCGGCCAACCGCGACCCGAAGTTCATCTCCGACCCCGACCGTTTCGACATCGCCCGTGGCGAGATGGGCCATGTCGCCTTCGGCCACGGCGTGCACCACTGCCTGGGCGCGCCGCTGGCCAGGATGGAGCTGCGCATCGCCTTCCCCGCTCTGTTCGACCGCTTCCCCGGCCTGCGCGAGAGCGGCGCCCCCGCCGAGTTCCGCTCCTTCCACATCGTCTTCGGGCTGACCAGCTTCGAAGTCGCTTGGTGAACCCGGGGCGCGTCGGCTGCTAGCGTTCACATGTGCACGAGCAGCGAAAGCGAGCCGACGCGCTGCGTAACGCGGACAAGATCGTCCGGGCCGCCATCGCGAGTCTGCGCGAGCACGGCCCGGACGTGTCACTCGAGGAGATCGCCCGATACGCCGGCATCGGCAGCGCCACCGTCTACCGCAGGTTCGGCGACCGCGATGGCGTGATCAGGGCGGCCTTCCAGACGTACTTCGCCGAAGAGGTCGAGCCGCTGGTCCTGGCCGCCCGCGACGCCGACGACGCCGGACGGGCGCTGACCGAGGCGCTGACCGCCTCGGTCGAGACCCTCGCGGCGCACCGCGCGCTGCTGCGGGCGGCGCGCATGTCGGGGGCGTTCACCGTCGATATCGCCGTGCGGTTCATGGGGCCGCTGGGCGTCGTGCTGGCCAGGGCCCAGCGGCAGGGCGTGGTACGCCATGACCTGATCGTCCGCGACCTGGCCGCCATCCTGGTGATGGCGCTGGCCACCATGCACTCGGGCGACCCCGAATGCGGCGATCTCCGCCGCTACCTGGCGCTGCTGCTGTCGAGCCTGCGGCCGTCGGACGACGAACTGCCGGCCCCCTCCGCCCGGTCGCGCCACATCCTCGACTCGTCCCCAGCTTCGCGACAGATCGGACACTGAACCCGCCTGATCGCGGCTACCCAACGTGGAGACGGCTCGGCATCAAGATCGCGCCCTCCACCGTCTGGGAGCCCCTCAAACAAGAAGGCCTTGACCCAGCACCCCAGCGGGCATCCACCACGTGGGCCGACTTCCTGCGCTCGCAAGCCGACGCCCTACTGGCCTGCGATTTCATCGAGACCGTCACCTTGAACGGGCAGCGTCAGTACATCCTGGCCGTCATCGAGCACGCCGGCAGGCGCATTCGCGTGCTCGGCCCCACCGCTCACCCGAGCGCCGGCTGGGTGATCCAGGGGGTCAGGAATCTCGTGATGGACCTGGAGGATGCGAACTGCCGGACACGCTTTCTGATCCGGGACAGGGACGGCAAGTTCCCCGCCCTCATGGACGAGCTCCTCGCGCGAAGGCGGCATCAAGACGGTGCTCACCGGATTCCGGATACCCCGCATGAACTCCATCATGGAGCGATGGGTGCAGTCCTGCCGCCACGAACTCCTGAACCGCTGCCCGATCTGGAACGGACCCCACCTGCGGCACGCCCTACGCGAGTACGAACACTTCCACAACCAGCACCGAGCCCACCAAGCCCTGAACCAAGCCGCCAGCTGCATACCGTCCCGGAAACGATCACGGACCTCGAACGCATCACCGACCTGAACATACGCCGACGAGACCGGCTCGGCCGAGTCCTCCACGAGTACTCACATACCGCTTGACCTGCCTGGATGGAATTTTCGGCAGGCGCAATGCCCCCACGGCGCCACTCCCTGATCAGCACCACCCTCGCCAGCGCTACCCTCCTGGCCAGCATGACCCTGATGGCCGCCACCCCCGATCTCGCGGCCGCGGCCACGCGCCCTGCTCAGCGCACGTTCCAGGCCGCGGCACAGCGCGCGGAGGGACCGCTGCCGGCCGACGCGGTCGCCATGCTGCCGGTGGACGCCGAGCAGCGCGAGGGCTACCAGCGCACATCTTTCAGGCACTGGACCGATCAAGATCGTGACGGCTGCAACACTTCCGTGCCGAGGTCCTCCTCGACGAAGCCATCACCCCGCCCCAGGTCGGAGCCGGCTGTCGACTGTCCGGCGGGTACTGGGTGTCCTGTTACGACGATCAGCCCGTCGACGACCCCACCCGGCTCGACGTGGACCACCTGGTATCTGTGCCCGCCACACAGGTTCCCACTCAGCCCTGGTTCATTTCCCCCGACTCGCGCCCATGAGCAGCAGTTCGTCGAGCGATCCACCGTTACCCGGACCAGCAGCCCGGAGAGCCCTTCCCCGACGTCCTCATCCCGGCGGTGAAACACCGATCGCAGCCCGTTCAGCGCCTTCCGGGGAACTCTCCGGACCAGATGGGCAACGCAGAGCCGAGCATCTCGTAGGTGACGGCGAAGAGCAGGCGGGCGATGGGCGACGAACGCGCACGAATCGCTGTCATTGACTGCGGACGAGGGCGAGCATCTCATCCACTGAACCGGCCGGATCGCTGATCGGAAACTGCACCGCCCGGATGATCGCGTCGGGGTCGAGCAACAGGGTGAGGCGCTTGAAGCGGTCGACGCCGGCCGTTCGGAAGGTCGGCAGCAGAAGCCCAGCGGCGAGTCTGCTGTCCTGGTCGGACAGGAGGGGATAGGACAACCTCGCATGCGTGACGAAGGCAGCCAACTGGTCGGGTCGCTGGGTGCTCACGCCTCGGATCGCGGCACCTGCCGCCTCGAAGTCGGCACAACGTGACGCGTAGGTGAGAGCCTCCAAAGTGCAACCCTTCGTCCCCGGGATGTCGGCCCAACCAGGCGGGTAGCCCTGGGCGCCCGGGGCAAAGGCGCCGGGGAAGAAGTAGAGCACAGTCCAGACGCCGCCCGGCGCGTTGGGCGTGACCGGCTCGCCGTCATGTCGTTCCAGCACGACATCCGGCATTCTCCGGTTGACCAGCTCGTGCACGCGACGGCTCTCGGCAGACCCGTCCTCGCTGGTCGCGGTCAGCGCCCCATCGCCCATCACATGTCTGGCGCCCCAATCCTGCAGGGCGATGAGCGCCGGCAGCAGGCCTTCGCCTTTCGTGGTCAGCACGTAGTCGTAGCGCGGCGGGCGATCAGAATAGGGCCGCCTCACGAGCACCCCGTGTTCGACGAGCCTGGCCAGGCGTTCGGCCAGAGCTCGACGGCTGACGCCGAGCTCACGCTGAAGGCTGTCGAAGCGGGTGGTGCCGCCCGCGATGTCCCGCACTACCAGGAACGTCCACCAGTCGCCGATCACTCCGAGCGCTTGCGCGATACCGCAGTCGGAGTCGGGTAGATCGGCGCGCTTCACGTACTCCAGTATAGTGCGTTCCATTCTGGAACTTACCTAAGAGAGGCGCTGGGATGGGAATCGACAGTGGAGGTGGGGCGGGCGTCTTCTGGCGGTGGTGGACGGCCGGCACGACCAGCGCGGTCGGATCGGCGGTAGGCGCAGTGGCGCTGCCGCTGACGGCCTTGACGGTGCTCGACGCCTCCGCGTTCGAGATGGGCATGATCGCCGCCGCCGGTTACGTCGCCTGGATCGTGATAGGCCTGCCCGCCGGGGTGGTGGTGCAGCGACTCCCCATGCGAAGGGTTCAGGTCGGCGCCGACCTGGCCCGCGCGGCGGCGGTCATCTCCATCCCGCTGGCCTGGTGGCTGGACCGGCTGACGGTCGCCCAGCTGGTCATCGTGGCCCTCGTGACGAGCTTCGCGAACGTCATCTTCGACGTCGCCAACTCGACCTTCCTGCCGTCGATCGTGAGCAAGGAGCAGTTGCAGTCCCGTAACAGCCTGACGTCCGGCACCCACGCCACTACTCAGCTCGGTGGGCCGTCGGTTGGCGGTCTCATCGTCCAGGTGCTCGGGGCGGTGCCCACCCTCCTCGTCGACGCGGCCAGCTACCTTGTCTCAGCCCTGCTGCTGCGGACCCTGCCCGAACGCCGCGCAGAGGCCCCCGACCGCTGGCCACCGGTGCGCGCGATGATCCGCGAAGGCTGGCGCTTCGTCGTGCACCACCCGGTCATGGGTCCGTGCATGTGGGCCGCCACCGCGGCCAACACGGTCTGCGGGGCACAGCACGCGCTCTACGCGCTCTACCTCGTACGCGAGCTGCACGCCGAGCCCGGCCTCGTCGGCCTGCTGCTAGCGGCGGACGGCGTCGGCACGCTGATCGGCGCGGCGTTGACGAACCAGGTCACGGCGAGGCTCGGCACCGCCCGCGCCCTGATCGTCGCCGGCTTCGTCGCGGTCGCCGGGGCGCTCGTCGTTCCCCTCGGCACCGGTTGGCACGGCTTCGCCGCCTTCGCCGCGGGCAACATGGTATTCGCCGCCGGCGTCGTGGTGCTCAGTGTGGTGACCCGCACGTACCGGCAGATCGCCAGCCCGCCCGACCTGCTGCCTCGGGTGATGGCCACGGTCCGCTTCGTCTCCTGGGGCGCGATCCCGATCGGCGGGTTGATCGCCGGCGCGATCGCCGGAGTGCTCAGCGGCCGGGTCACCCTGATGATCTTTGTCGTCGCAGCCATCTGCATACCGTTGGTCCTGCTGGCCTCACCGATCCGGCACCTGCGCGACCTCACCGACTATCAGCAGAGCGACGAATCCACCGGCTCGCCACCGCGTCGTCGGCAGCTCGCCCCCTGAAGCCCAAGCGGACACGTCCAACCCGTGAAGCCCGGGTCCGCGAACTCCCGCCTGTCAACAGGAACCAGCCGCATGGTCGAGCGGACGGTCAGATCATCTGTGCCGGCTGACCACATCACAGGAACTCGATGGCGCTCCACAACGACGGAATCCTCAGCTCGGGAGCAGTTTGGCAGCTCATCGCAGAATTCTTAACCCAATCCCGATGACCTTCTACCCACCGGCCAAGATCAAAAATTCAGGAAGACACTAAGCGATCCCGGGTGCCTAGCCGTACCGGCGGGTGGTCTCAAGGCGGGCATGTCCAAGGATCTCGGCGACGAGAACGAGATCCGTTTTGCCGCGAACCAGCGTTGTGGCGAGCGTATGTCTGAGGACGTGGGCGGTGGTGGGATCGGCCAGGCCCGCTCGCTGGGCGATCGTGGCGATGATGCCGCTGGCGGCGCGGGCGGCGAGCCGCCCGCCCTTGGCGTTCAGGAAGAGCGCGGGGTTGGCGTCAGCTTCGGGCCAGGTGGGCCGCTCGTCAAGCCATACCTGCAGCTCGGGATGGAGCTTGGGGTGGATCTCGACCTCGCGGAACTTGTCGCCCTTGCCGTACAACCGCAGTTTTCCCTTGCGGGCCGAGAGGCGAACGTCGTCGACGTCGAGCCGGACCACTTCGCTGATGCGGGCGCCGGCATAGTAGGGGATGAGGCGGCCCCGTCGCGCAGCAGCCACATGCGGTAGTCGCGCACCGCCCAGTCCGCGCTTGAATGTCGGTGAGCGGATCGGCGTCGTAGCTGGTGGCGTGGTCGGCGAGCCAGGCCAGGTATACCCGGGAGCGGTGTAGCAAGGGCTCCCGCGCACCGCGGCGTAATCTCGGTAGCGGATTCGCCGTCTTCGAGTGGCCGTGACCGCGGAATCTCGCAAGTCACACCTGGGTGTGTACTTCCGAGATGGCGTTAATCTCGGAAGTGGCGAAGGTCGTGGTGAGAGAACATGCCGCATCCGGCGGTCCGCAGCGGTTTCGTCGCAGGTGTGCGGCGCGCTGTTCTCGGCCGGGCCATCGGTAAATGTCGGCGTTCGGCAGCAGGTAGCCGCTACCGTGCCTTCATGTTGGATGCGCACGAGCGATTTGTGCCCTCGGGGCCGCTGCGGATTTGGACTGAGAGGATCGGGGATCCTGGGCTTCCCGCTGTTTTGATGGTCATGGGGTCGGCTGCTCAGGGTGTCAGTTGCCCTGATGCACTGGTTGGTCGGCTTGTTGAGCGTGGGGTTCAGGTGATCCGGTTCGATCATCGGGACACCGGTCGGTCCAGCGTTGTCGACTTCGATGCTCACCCGTACACGCTCGGGGACATGGCTCGCGACTGCCTGGCTGTGCTGGACGGTTATGGACTGAGCTCCGCTCATGTGGCTGGGACTTCCATGGGCGGCATGATCGCGCAGCGGCTGGGAGTGCACGCGCCGGACCGGGTCCGGTCGTTGACGGTGATGTCCAGCTCGCCGATGGGTCATGATCCGAGTCCGGCGTGGGCCCGGGCGAGGGCCGGGGAGCCGGCCGACCCGGATGATCTACCGCCGCCGTCGCCGGCGTTTCTCGCGCATATGGCCGCCGGGCTGCCGCCGGGAGTGGAGTCCGACGTGGCCTTGTTCCGGGTCTTCAACGGGCCGGTTCGGCCGTTCGACGAGCCGGCCGCCCGGGCGATGCTGGAGCTGGCGCTGTCGCGGGCTGCCGACCCGGCGGCCGCGGCCAACCATCACCGGGCCGCGTGGATGGACGCCCCTGACCTGCTCGCTCCGCTGTCGTCGATCACCGCGCCGACCTCGATCGTGCACGGCGACCAGGATCCGGTCTATCCGCTCGGTCACGGCGAGGCCCTGGCTGCCGCGATTCCGGGCGCGGTACTGCACGTCGTGTCCGGGATGGGCCATGTCATGACATCACCTGGCCTGCCCGAGGAGGTCGCCGACCTGGTCCGGCTGTGACCCGCCTTACGGGGGCGGGGCCGCGCCGATGAAGGGGTGCCGGTAAGAAACGTGCCAGTGCTGAGCCCCAAACGGGCGGGATATCCGGGTCCGGTTCGGTGCGGGCGTTGAGGACGACCGCGGCCTCCTTCAGAGGCTTCACGTGTGTGCCGCGGCTCCCGACGTCAAGGAGGCGGCATAGTGATCGAGGAACAGCCGGGCGATCAGGTCGCCGCGTGAACCGGTGCCCGACTTGGCGAAGATCGACTTCAGGTGGTCCTGCACTGTGTACGACGACACATGCAGCCGACCAGCGATCTGCTTGGTGGACAAGCCCTTGGCCACCAGCTCGGTGACCCGGCGCCCGCCGCCGCGGCAAGAACAGAGCCATCGTCGCCGTCGGCCGCTCCATCCTCACCATCATCTGGCACCTGCTGTCCGACCCCGACGCTCACTTCATCGACCTGGGCGCCGATTTCTACGACACCCGCATCGGTCCCGAACGCAAGAGGCGCAACCACGTCCGCCAGCTCGAAGCCCTCGGCTACCGGGTCATCTTGGAACCTGCGGTCTGATCGGCTGACCTGCTCACCAGCCTCGGCGCACCGAGCACGCCGGGGCTTGCTGCCGTGTTCCTACTTACGCTCCGATTTTCGGATCAGAAGCCGGTCTGAAAGTACAGAGTGTGGCCGAGTCGTTTCCAGGGTCAGGGTTGCGCACGTATGACGGCGAGGGCGATCTCACCGCTGACGGCGTGGGCCGCAACCACAGGCGCGACAGCACTGTCGACGGTGACGGTGGCTTGGCTAGCCGAACCGGACGCGTAACTCACACTGTCCACCAGAGCCTCCTCCACAACAAGCGAAGGCCCTAGGGCGCCGGGTCTACGCCCAGGCACGTGAACAAGCTGGACATGTTCCCCGCGCTGTAGGTCATAGGGCGCCTGGCCAGGCTTGAGGGCGAGTCCCACCTTGACGGTCTTGCCCGCGACCGCTCCGCTGTCGCCTGCCGCAGCCATCGGCTGGGTGAGCAGTGTCCCCGGAAGCACTGTGACCGTGGCGACGGTCTCGGCGACACGATCACGCTGAGACCAAGGCCAATAAGACACCCCCTCATCGGCGATGCGAGCTTCCTGCAGCGCGTCGCGACCGAAGGGCTGACCGGCGCCGGTCCGCTTGGTGACGCGGATAACGGAGGTACGCTCATCGGCGCGCATCACCAGCAGGGTTGTGGCCAGGGCACCACCAAGCACGAGCAGCACAGCGAGCGCGGCGAGCCCCGGCCGGCGTTGACGAGCCTGCTGCGGCAGCCCACGGGAAGCGGCCCCGGCCAGCACACCGTTCCTCCGGTCGTCTACGAGATGGAGTCGTCCTGGAAATTCGCCTACAGGTTGCGGGCCGGGTTACACCAGCGCCACGAGCCACCATTGGGATCGACGTCCGGACCGTAGCAAAACCTGGCCCACTTGATGGAGCCGAAGAAGACCGAATCCAGGACACATCCCCGCTTAGGTCCGGCCTGCAGCAGGATCGTCCGGCCGATCGTGGTCTTGTACTCCACAGCCACCTTGTCCTCGTCGTCGAGGCGATCACACAGTGCCACGTTCTTCCGGTCAGCGCTAATCTCCACGTCGCCGAGCTGACCATACGCATCGGTCCACGGATGCGCGGACGCCAACACAGGCCCAGTCACCAGCAACGAACCCACCAACACTCCCGGCGCCACCGTCGCTCACCGTGACATCGCCTCTCCTCTCCTCTCCTCTCCTCTCCTCGGAACCCACACCATGATGCCACCCACTGTAATTGAACGTAATCGAAGTGTAGCGGATAGGTAAAGCACGCGATCCCTAAATGACCGTCGACCACAGCCCCTCAAGACAACAGAGCCACTGCCCGGATGGGCCACATACCCCAAGGCGGACAGGCAGATTTGCACAAATGTGGCAAAAGATACCCGCCCTTAAGACGCTGACCACGGCCATACGGAACAGCTGACGTTCTTCTGACATCTGTCGCAACGCCAGACCGTCGGCCACCGCACACAGCGAACACCGAGAAGCGGATCCGGCTCTCTATGGCCATGGCCCCCTCGTTGTCACTCGGGACGAACGGCCCACCATCTCCGTTAGAGCACCCGCACCCGAAGAGCGGGTACACCTTCCACTCTCCCATCAGGCAGATTGTCCGAACAGGGAAAACAGCAATCAAGAAATACATGGCGGAAGGTCATCGTCGAGGAACTGATGCACATCGAGCGCCAGCTACATATCCCCCATTACAAGACATACTGGACTCCAGACAGCTCCCGCTCTCCTAAAGCGGGTGCCGCAGGTTCGAATCCTGCCGGGGGCACTCTTCTTCACCAGGCATTTCGCCTTCTGACCTGCGGTTTCTCTGCCGCGGGTCTTTTGCCTACCAGACCCTGGATAGGTCGCTGAGGGCAGCCAAATGCAGCCGTAGGACCTTGATCAGGGGACATACGGGGGATGATCTTGGCGAGTTGTCTCCGGGCTCACATAAGCCTGGCTGATGCTCAACCGAGCTACCCGCAGCCGCCCGCTACCCCGCACAGACGATGAGCTGTACCGGACAGCCCCACTGGCAGGTGGCAGCGAACTGTCTGACTGCCCCACGCCGCTATTGGAGCCGGCTACGCGCTTCTTTGATGAAGTCCCACCATTCGCCCACGCGTCCACCTGAATAGCCGTGCCCCTTCAGCGTCAGTTGGAGGGTTCGCTTCAGCGGATGCGGTGACTGCATGATCGCCTCGTTCCGCAGAGCCAGACGGGTGAGCTGGCCCTGCGAGGGCGGCTGGTTGCTCTTCTGCCCGTTGCAAGGCCTGTGCGCGGGGGCAAGGTTCCAGATCGCGTCCAGGTCGACGTCCGTACCGCTCAGGAGCCGCTTGAAGGAGTACGGAAACACGTGGTCGACCGCGACCTCATCGACACCGGGGATGAGCGGTTGAGCGCAGATGATGCAGCGACCATGCTGAAACCCGATGACGGCCTCGGTGACCCCAGCGACTGAGCGCCGCCGTTCTTTGTCGGTGATCCGCAGCGTCTCCAGATCGACCGCGACGCCCTCCTCGACCAGACTTCGGCCTACCCCGGCAGCGAAGGAGGTCTCAACGATGCTCCACCTGGCAGCCAGTTCCGCCTGCAGGGTCGACCTCTGCTCCGACAGGGCGACCTCACGGAGGTGCTCTGTCAGCTTGACCACCCGTTCCCGAGCGCTGCCAGTCACCTCGTAGAAGCGATGAGGTATCTCAGCACCGCCGTTGCCGCGCAGATTGTGAAACTTCTGCATCACCATCTCCGGCATCGACTTCATTGCGGCAGCGAGCAGCTTCTCGGTGGGGGAACCAAGCCGTACGGACTCTGCGGCCTCCTCCTGCGCCACGGTCAGGAAGTCGGCCCCGCCGGTAACACTCCTCTGCGAGGCCTGGGGCGCCTGCGCCAGATGCTCCACCAGGCTCATCGCGTACGGCCCGGCTAGCTCCCGTAGAGGGAGGTCGGTGCGTCCTTCGGCAGCGGCGCCCAGCAGCGCCTCCCCCAAGGCGAACTTGTAAGTACGCGAGTTGGCGCCCATGAGCACCGCCAGCCTCCATGAGGAGCGAGCGGTCGGTTCTTCGCGAAAGAACTCCACAGTCATCCGTACATACCAGCCTTGATCGCGTTTCGACCGGTTCAGGGTAGTTCGCGACCAGGTGAATGTCACTGAAGCTCGATAGGCTCGGGATCCTTGCAGGTAGGCCGCTCGAAGCGAAGGACGTGGAGCATGGGCAAACTGGTTCGGGACAAGATTCCGGATATCATCCGCCAAGGCGGTGAACAACCGGTCATTACCGTGCTCGACGACGTCGATTACCGCAACGCTCTGCTGACCAAATTGTTTGAAGAGGCCACCGAACTTGGCGAAGCGTCTCCCTCCGAAGTCGCTGAGGAGATCGCCGATGTGTACGAAGTCCTACGCGCGCTAGCTACGGTCCATGGGCACGACTGGAGTGCGATCGAGAAGGTGGCAGCCAGCAAACGCAAGGAGCGCGGAGGGTTTCGCCATCGTCTTTACCTGGCGTGAAAGGTCATGGCCCCACACCTGAGCTATGGGGATCTGCTGGTCAGATGTGGTTTGCAGGCGTTTGAGCATGACGGGGATGTTCTCGGTGTCTATGCGTACGATGGGCAGGTTCAGAGCCTGGAACAGGTCGTGCCCTCACAGCAGGCAGCCGAGTTCGGCGACGGTAGCCGGGTGCCCGGGGCCTGCTCGCCGGGCCTGATTACGTCGCCCGCCGATACCAAGCGGGGCCCAGGTAGCCGACGGGACATTACGCTGGCCATCACCCAATAAGGGGCTGGTACAACCTGTACCGCTTGCACTGAAGCCTGGACTACCGTAGCCCTGCTGACTACGAGATCACCCAAGCGGCGTGACCACCACGCCGAGGTGTCTGCCTTAGCGGAACAAACTCACTATCGAGTCGTTTTGAGGGGGAGAACCACAATGGCTGGAATGCTGTACTACCCGCTCATCAACCCGCCGCCGGCCGTGCTCAACCACGCCATTCTGTACTGGGACGAGATCGCGACCATCGTTCCTGAGACGGATTACGAGCGCTACCTGCATCGCCCGCTGAGGCAAGTCGACGACGCGGGTCTGTACCGGCCCGTCACCTTCAGCTCCCATCGGATGATGATCCGAGATCTGTTCAGCGGCCGTCCCCGCGACCTGGAAAGCGACGGCAACGCATACGACAAGCCAGCGCACACTGCTGAGGTCTTGCGGGAGTTGCGCCGGTCCGTGCCGCTCGACGACCTACTGCCGCCTCGCACGGTGACCGACAGGGATAATTCGCTGCTGTGGCCGATGAAATTCTCCACTGCCCTGGTCGATGCGCTCGTGGATGACGGGCTTGCCCGCTGGCACCATGCACCCGAATACCGGCGCCTGGTGGTTTCTCCGGCGTTGCAGACGTGTCTCCTCGGCATGCAGGCGGAACTGATAGCAGCTCAAGCGAACGTAGGCATGGACGAGGTTAGAGACCGGGGCAGGGTCAGAAACCTCATCCCCCACACTGACCGTACCGAGGTCTGGCGCTTCGTTCATGGCGCCGACAGGGAAGACGGGATGTCAGATCGGTATCCAAGCAGATCAAACCGTACCGACGCCCTCCTGCTCGAAGTAGGACGTCTGCTGCCGTCCCCCGGCTCGAACGCCTCCACCGACGCCGTGATCGCTTTCCGGAACCGCTACAACGACGAACGCCTCCGTCTCATCGTCGCTCTGCACCGCCTCATCCGCGAAATTCACCGGCAGCCTGCCCGATCAGAAGGCGGCAGCGATGTCGGCGCACTCGCCGAGCTGTTGCTCAACATGCGACTCGAGCTCGACCAGGCGCAGCGGGACATGGACAAAGCCGGCCGCGCAGTTGGCATGGAGTGGGTGCGCCGCTCCGTCTCCGTCATGATCGCTGTAGGGGGCGCCGCAGCTGCATACGCATCCCAAGACTGGGAGTGGCTGCTCGGTGTGGTCGCCGGTATCGGCGTCAACGTTGCCACCAACCGCACCCACGCAGGATGGCGTGACAACCAGTTCTCCTACCTGCACCGCGTCGACAAAGCACTCACAAGCGGCCAGTAGAGGCAGCCGACCTGTCGGGCGGGGCAGCAGTTGGGAGACGTGGTGATAAGACGGTCTCTGAACAGCGCCGGGATTGCTCGCTCAACCACGCCACTAACCGAGCAGATAACGCCCCGACCAGCCCGCCTTTGCCCCACCAAAGGCAAAGGGGACATCGGCCCACGCAGCGCCTTCTCGATGCTCGGTGGGCAACGATGAGCACGCGCATGACACCGGCGCCGCAAGCTTTCAAGAGCTGATCGGAAGGTTACGCGCATGGGCGCGAGCCGAGGCTCGGAGACCACTCAAGTACGGATGGAAATCGTGACGGCGGTTCTGATCCAAGTTGAGGGGAAGGTCCAGCTGAGCGATCAGTGCGGACTCTCCCGTCCAAGGCTCGTCATGACGGACCCAACACACGCGGGCGTGCTCTGCCATCCACTCCGTCAGTTCCTTCTCGCCAGCCTGGCCGAAGGTCAACCGCTTCCCGCTACCTACCCGTCGGAGCTCAAGCCCGAGCAGGCAACCGAGGCTGAGCCGCAGAGTGGAGCCCTCAGCGTTGCCGCGGAAGTGATACCGCACCCTGCTCCGGAGATTCTGCCTGCTGGCTCGGGTCGCCATGCGGCGGGGAGCGATCCCCACGTAGAGGAGACAGTCAGCCGGCAGGCTCGGATGCGGAGGCTGGGTGAAGTACCATCCATAGATGCCTGCAGCACGAGGCACCGGGCTTGGGCGGGTAAGGACTTCCGCTGCTTCCCACAACTTGACCGGATTCAGCAGCCCAGCGGTGTCCATCCTTAGCCTCCAGTCTTATCCGTGCAGGAAGGCTAAAGCACGCCACCGACAATGCGGATGAGGGTGCTGCAGCGGATACCGGGCAGGTTCGAACCCTGCCCGGTCGCTCATACCTGCGATTCCAGCAGTCCCGAGAGGAACTCTTGCGTCGCCGGATCGACCGAGTACACGGCGGTGCCCATCATGCCGCGGGTCAGCAGCACCTTGTAGGTGTTACGGATCAACCGGTCCGCCTGTTCGTCGCTGACTCCCCTCCGCATGAGCGCCGGGTCCTTGCTGGCGCTGCGAACAGTGACCAACCTGCCGTCGCGGTAGACGAAGTCCGGGCCGAAGATCACGCCGTTCCAGTCGTACTCGAAGCCCTGCGCGGTGTAGACGCACCCCACCTGCTCGAAACCACCGGCCGCCGAGGCCCACAAGGCGCTGGCCGGCGCGTTCCCCACAGCCCTGTCACCCTTGACGTTCCACGGCCGCGCCCAATCACCGATTCGCACGTCGGCGACCAGGCTGTCATCCTCGCTCGGCGCGCTCCAGGGCCAGCAGAACCCGGCTGTCATCCGTGCCGAGTATCCCGCTTGAAGCCGAGCTCGGAGCATGGCCTCCAACTCGTACGGGGACTCGGTAAGGGAGACGGCGAAATGATCGTCCCCCTTCCATACCTCTGGAGCATCGCCGTCCAAGCCCAGCAGGCGCAGCACCCACTCCTCGTACTTGCGGCTCCCACCGCAGCGGAATTGCGCGTCCAGATCGACCTGGTGAACGTCGAGGCCGAGGGATTCGGCGTAGGCGGTGATGTCGGCGACGCGCCCCATCTCGCCCGGTCGTACCACCTGATGCTCATCCAGCAGGAAGACTGGCACTCTCGCTGCGTTGATCAGCTCATCCAACTGCGGCCGGCCCGTTCGCTGGTCCGATCTCGTGAACCTGTTGGCCGAGGTCTCGCGAATGCGGTGGGCCTCGTCGCAGATCAGGACATCCAACTCGTTGGGCTTGGCTGTCATGAAGTTGTTGAAGTACTTGAACATCGCCTTCAGCCGGGTCGACCCCTTGGCGACGACGCGCCTCATCGTCTCGGTGAAGGAGCGTGAACCGGTGGCATGCAGAGCCGAATATCCATGGCCGGAGAGCTCACCCAGCAGGGACAGCGCGATGACGCTCTTGCCAGAACCAGGCCCTCCGGTGATGATCACCACTTGCTTCGAATTGCTCGCTCGAGCCTTCTCCACCGCATGCATGACCATCTCGTAGGCCAGCCGCTGCTCGGCCAGCAGGACGAACTGATCACGGTTCTTGATCTCGCCGGCAGCGACCTTGAGTAGTTGCTTGGACGGCCGGATGGAACTGGACAGCAGGCGATCGGCTGCAGCAGCACCCGGCTCGGGCGCGAACTGTGCCTTGAGGTAGTCGACGAACTGACCGCGGCGTGTCTTGCTGAAGAGCCGGGTGCGTTCGTCCTCGACGTGGTCATAGAGATCGTGGATGTCCGGGTCGCTGGCGTTGTGCAGGTAGGCAACCCCACGCACGGCGTTCCGATGCTGGTCCAGGGCTCCGACGAAGTCGGCCAGGTATTCGCAGTAGCTCCGCACCTGCACAACTGGGTGAAGCTTGGGCCGCGGGCCCATGCCGGACACCAGGACGAGCTCAGCGTCATCCTCGTACAGCTCGGCCTGGCTCCACTGTTTGAGTTCGACGATCAGATAGGAGTCGGCTCCCGTACACCGGTCGCGTCCGGCGAGAATGACGTCCGCCCGCTTGCTGGTTAACGGCAGTTGGTACTCGATGAGCATCTCGACGCCACCGAGCCCAGCTTCGACCAGATCTCGGGCCAAGATCGGGATGCTGCGGTCCCAGGACCTGCGTTCCCCTCTGCCTGGGTTGATGCCTTGGGTGGCGCGCAGATTCTCAGCAATCACCTCGCTGAGAACACGTTCGGGCACCGACTCAGACACCAACTGGACAAGGCTTTCCGCCGAGTGCCGGAAAACGGCCACGGATCTACCCCCAGGCAGCACGAAAGACTCGTGCGGTATGGGGGCGTGTCCGCTACTGGGGCGGAAGCCCGTCGGGCCGCATCACCGATACGTCAAAGATTAGCGGGATCTTGCCTCGATCCACTCCCTGATAAGCCAACGAAAGCCTCGACTGGAGCAGCCCGCATCACCTCTCCGCAATTCGAGGCGCCGGATCACTTGTTACGGCCCGATGATTCGGTAGGCACTGTCCGAGGTACGCAGCGGGTACAGGACGGACTGTTGTCGCCGGGAGGTTCCCACCTAGGGTGTCATCGTGCAGCGCCTTGCCCTCTTCGACCTCGACAGGACGCTCATTGACCTCAACGGCGCGTTCCTGCGGTGGGCCGAGGAGTTCGCTGAGCAACATCGTTTGGAGTCTGAAGACATCTCCTGGCTCACCTCCCTGGATCAGGGCGTACACCCTCACCGAGACGTCTTCTTCACCCAGGTGCGCGAGCACTTCGCGCTGCTGGCACCGGTCGAGGAGCTATGGGCAGGCTACCGTCAGCGGATGCCGTACCTCGTGGAGTGTTACCCCGGTGTCCTGGCGGAGTTGGGTGACCTGCGGGCCGCGGGGTGGCGAGTAGGGATCGTCACAAATGGCATGGCGGACAACCAGCTCGGCAAGCTCCGCCGAACCGGCCTGGCTGACGTGGTCGACGGCTATGCCGTGTCAGGGGTTGAGGGTGTCCGGAAGCCGGATGCTCGTCTCTTCCAGATCGCCGCTCAGCGGTGCGGCGCCAGCCTCACCGAGGGCGGTTGGATGGTGGGCGACAACCTCGTCGCGGACATCGCAGGTGCTCAGGCTGCGGGTCTGCGTGGGATCTGGGTCGATCGAGGTACGTGGGCAGGGCATGAACATCGGGCCGATCACGTGGTGGCGGGCGTAGCCGAGGCCATTGCCATCATGCGTGATACGTATCAGCCGGGATAAATGTTGAGCTTATGCCGTATGAGCAGTTCGGCTCGACCGCGCCACGACAGCCCTTTATCGTCATATTGATCCATAGATAGCCGTCCTCAAGGTCCAAAGGATCCAGGATGATGGCGACCCAGGAACAACTCGCCGCTGCGCGACGGACGATCGAACAGTTACGTGACCAGCACGCCAACGACGTGCGCAAGCTCATCGGCCTGCTCGAAGACGGCGCGATGAAGGGCAAGGCCGCCGACAAACTGCTCAAGGACTGCCAGGTCTGGGAGGCGGCCTACCGAGGCTTCTTCAACCGAGCTCTGGCACTGGTCGAGTCCGTACATCCCGATCCCGCCAAGCCAGCAGACCCCTTAGAACTGTGGCCACCACCCCTGAACCTGCCGTGGAAGGCCGGCGGATGAGCCCGTCTCCGAACCGGATCGGTATCGACCCAGCCCTGATGACTCAGCTCATCGGCGAGATCAAGCGCCTCAAGCAGGCATGGCCGGACGCGGATGCGCAGATTGCCAGAGCCCTGAGCTCGATCGGCACCAGCATGACCGGACCAGGCACACTCAGGGACGTCGCCTCCCAGATCGCCCAGCAGATCCCCGACCTCCAGCGGCGCCTGGACCTCATCATCTCTACCCAGAAGATCGGACTCGACAAGGGCGTCGTGTGGGCGGAGGAGACACTCTGGGTGTCGAACTCACCGGCAAGCGGCGCCGCAGCGGCCAAGACCGTAGCCGACCAGCTTCGCGAAGCAGTCAGGGATACTGCTAGCGGTGAGGGGACACTCTCCAAGGAGACCTTGGATCTGCTGGAGCAACACCAGCACGATCCCTACTTCGCCGTCGCCTTCGCCAAGGAGATGCCGCCGAAGGACCTGAAGGCGCTACTGGAACGTCTGTACCTGGCGCACCGAGGATCCTTGGAGGACGACTGGACAAAGCCGTCGTCGTCCTCCGTTATGGACCGTCTGGCACGAGCTCTCAGTGTGACGTTGGGAACGGCCTCGCGCGGAGTCGGCGAGATGAAGCTCCCCAAGACCTATGTCGACGAACTGATTGCTACCGACGACGATCCGATGAGCGGCCGCATGGCCGACGAGCTCCTGCGCTACGGCACCTTCGACGACGCGTTCCTCCGCGAGGTCGCCAACAAGGTCTTCGACAACGCACAGAAGCCGCCATCCCAGCAGCAGGACATCATCAAGTTCGGGCCCGGCCTTGCAGCCGCTCTGGGGAACAACGCCAGAGTCGCTCAAGACTTCTTCACCGACCCCGCACGTAAGCCCCTGTCCTTCCTGATGCGAGACAACTTCTGGGGCAGCGGCAGCGGTGAACTCGGCCGGGCCATCGAGGCAGCCACGACAAGATTCCGCGACCAAGGCCAACCTCCCGGGACTTCACGGGGGTACAAGTCGGCCTTGATCGCGTCCTGGGCCGTCCACTTCTGGTCAGACCGGCGAGCGCAGGCCAACCTTCCCGATACGCGGCAGAGCGCCGCCCGCGTCTTCTCTGCCTACATGGGCGATGTCCATCGAGCTGCTATTACTGGTTTCCCAGAGCCCATAGGCGTAAATCCGCAGCCTGACTCTGACCCGAACCTTCCTGGCAAGCAGCCTTATGGAGCCATGTTCGACGGCGGCGCGGTCAAGACCGTGATGACCTGGGCTTTCAAAGACCCGCACGCACTGAAAATCGCAGTCGAAGGGCATGGCGAGTACAGCACAAAGGTTCTGGACGCCCAAGGAAAGACGATCCGCGAGACGGTCGACACCGCATTCACCGAATGGCGAAGCACTCATCCGAATGCATCGAAAGGCGAGCAGCAGGAATATCGTCAGAAGCTGCTTACCGACAACATGAACAGCAACCCAGGAAAGCTGTTCAACGCGCAGACCAATGCTCTCGGCAAGTCGCTCCACCTAATAGTCGATGCGGGAAATTTGACCAATATCAACGAGGCAGACCAGAAGGACGAGAAAAGCAAGGCATTTAAGGACGGCGTGTCCAGGACGCTCAAGCTGGCACTCACTCCAGCAGGAGACTGGGTCGTCGCCGGCTACGAATTTCTTGAAGGCCCGATTAGTGACAGTATCAAGCCTGCCGAAGGCAAGGCCGCCCGCAGCAAGGGAGAGGCAACCCTCCGTGAGAGCCAGCGCCTTTTCAAAGACTTAACGGCAAATGTAATGATGCGCTACGGGCTGTTCGGAGACGGATCAACAAAGGGTTCCGCACATCCTCACGCATCCGAGAACTACACCAAGGGGTCAGAAGGCGACTTCCTCACCAACGACCAGATTATCCCTCGTAGTCAGATGACTTGGCAGCAGCAGTTTGCTTACAATGAGTGGCTTAAGAGCCCTCCGGCCTCTGCCGTCTTCCACGAGATCGACCGAGCTGTCTGGGAGGGGTTCCAGTTGGACGTTCCTCCATATCCGGAGGCAGAGGAATGAGAATTCGGCCGGCTCTAGCCTTATTGGCTGTCACCCTCATCACGACAGCAGCGTGTTCATCGCCTTCCCCGGTAGATCGCCGTCCACTCGGCAGCGTGACAACACCGCCTGTGGAATGTGGTCTGCTTTCCAGCCAAGCTATTGGTCGAGCCATTGGATTTAGCAACTTCTACGCGACTGGCTCCACATCAGCGAACGATTTCTCGCATTGCGTCGTTAGCAAATCGCCGAGCATCCGAGATAAGGCTTCGATGACCGTCGAGCTACATAATCCCTTTCCTTCAACTATGCAGAGTCTGGAAAATGGGAAAGTAAGAGACAGAGGAGTCGCCCTGCCGAACGGTATCGGCCCCGGCTACAGCGCATCAATAGTGGATACAGACGGAAACATCGTTGGAGCCAAGGCCTTCGCCTGGACACAGGACGGCACCAAAGTGCTCGCCATCCAGATCGTCAAGGGAGCACCGGGGCGAGATCACCAAGCGGACGCCATCGAGTTCGCCCGTCAACTCCGTCCCCTTCTCTTGACCTCGACCCCGTAACGACCGCGCTATCCGTGGAGAAGGTGACACGCCCGATTACGGATGAGGAACTCTGAGCGGGCCGGCGGAAAGAGCTCGTCACAGTTCGCGGCGATCAATGGAGCCTCGCGCCTCCTGCTGCTCTCCTGAGGAACCACGGGCCTGGTATCTCTCGGGCGCTGAGGGGGCGTCGCAGGCGTCGTGTGCTGCGTCCTGGGGGCATCTTGGTAACGCGGGCGGGGCACAGTCGAGCCCTGTGATCGGTGACGGTCCCGTGTCCGTTCCGCCTTGTCCTTCGACTGCTTGCGATCTTTCCGCGGCGCCGCCGAGGGCGAAGACGTATCGGGGGCGGGCGTGTGCGTCGCTGGCGAGGTGAGCACGACCGGGCGTTCAGCAAGGCTCGGGCGAGGCGTCGACATCGAGGCGGCCTTCGTCGAAGGCGAGGCGTTGCCATTGCCCCATGCACCCGACCAGGCGCCGAAGCTGGCACAGGCCAGGAGGCCGGCGATGAGCACCGACCAGGTCAGATGATCTCGATTTCGCAGGTGTGATCGCTCAGGTGGGGCGGGGGTCGAATACGTTCGCCAGTCGAGAGAGTCGGACGCGGTGAGGTGCCTGGGCCGATTCGGAAGCGGCAGGCCGTACGGTGGGCGCCGCAGCCGGCGGAGATCTTGGCGTGTGGGGTGATCTTGATCTTCGCGCATGATCCTCCCTACTCGCTGCCCGTGCCTGTCAGCGTGCCGCAAGGCACCCACATCCAACGGGAACGACTCGGCAAAGACAGCGTTGCAAGACGAACCGGCCCCGGGACGCTCGGGGCCGGAGATGGATGAAGGGCTATTGGTCCAGGGCGTCGTTGATCTTTCCGTTGATCTGCTCTTGCTGGCCGTCCATGCACTTCGCGTAGACCCGCAGCAGGACGTCAACGCTGTGTCCGGCCCGCTTGGCGACTTCCGGGGCCGGGACGCCCGCGTTCAACCAGAGCGACACCGCCGCGTGGCGGAGGTCGTACGGCCTGGCCGCCAGCGACGAGGCGACCTGTGCTGGGCTGAGGGCGAGCTTGCGGGCTTCCTGCCAGACGTAGGAGTGCGCCGAACTGGAGTAGGTGCCACCGGTTCCGGTGCTGAAGATCCTCCCGTCCTTGGCTGTGCCGAACTCGGCGACGTGCTCACGGAGCATCGCCACCAGGACGGGCGGGATCGGGATCTCACGTGTCTCCTTGTCCGCGCGGTGCTTCAGACTGCGCGACTCGTGGGTCTGGCCAGAGTCGGTCCAGCGCTTCGTTGCCTGGGGTCGCGCCTTCTCCAGGACGATCAGACCCCAGCCCGTCTCGGGCAGCGTGCAGTTCGTCAGCCGCAGGTCCGCCGCCTCCTCCGGCCGCAACGCCGCGTAGTAGATGCAGGCGAACAGCGCCTTGAGGCGAGGACCGCGCTTGCGGCCCACCTTGGGCACGGCGTCGAGGAGTCGCCGGGCTTGGGCCGGGTTCACCACGGTACGTGGGTCTACGACCGTGACGGCCTTCGGGGCCGTCCATTTGATCTCGTCCAGCGGATTGCCGCTGAACACCTTCTCCTCCACCGCATGCTCCAGCAGGTGATGGAGGATGGCGCGCTTGCGCCGCACCGTGTTAGCTCCTGCTGAGGCTCCGGCGAAGGTGACCGAGATGGCCGCGAGCGCCGTACGAAGGACATACGGCTCCTTCAACGCGGACAGCGGGAGGGACGCCCGCTCCAGCCAGCCCAATGCCGCACTCTGCGCCGCGGTCAGGGCAGGGCGCCTCTTCTCCGGGATGAGCGCGTAGGTCCTCAGGACTTCCCGCAGTTCCTCGGTTGTGGGACGCCGCGGCGCGTCTGTCACCAGGGCAGGAACCAGCGACAGGAGCGCGTAGGCGTCCGTCTCCCGAGTGCGGGCCGCCGACGAATTCCAGCGGCGGAGCACGTACGCCTGGGCGAACTCGAAGAACGTCGGGCCGGAGGACGCACGCGCCAGCATCGACACCGGCAATCCGGTGGCGGTGTCGAACTCCTCCCCCGCCTTCGCCGCCTGCCGCAGGTCGGACATGAAGGCGTTGGCCAGGCCCTTGGTCCGGAAGCTCTTCGATTTGGGCTTGCCCGCGACGCGCCAGCGGGCGATGAACAAAGGCGTGTCGCGGTCCGTGCGGTGCTGAATCGTGCCGAGCTTCACGTCGTACGTGGCGTTCACACCGTCTCCCGTCGTGAGTCCAGCCAGGTCATGAGGTCGCTCCGCCAGACGCGGAGTTCGAGGTTGGGCAACTGGACGCAGACCGGCGCACGGCCCAGTTCGCGCCAGCGGTAGAAGGTGCGGCGGGAGACTCCGCCGAGTTCGGCGAGCACCTCCGGGACGGTCAGCAACTCGTCGCGCCTACTCATCGGTCATCACCGCCGGCCCCGGGAGACGGGTGCCGGTGAGCGCAGCCGCGAGAGCCTGCTCTCCGATGGAGAGCCCTTGACCGGCGTACTCCCAATGGGCGATCACAAGGACGGTGTCCTCGTCGAACAGCGGGAGCCGTCCGGTGCTGACCTCCTCGGCACGCATGTGCTCCTCACGCGCGGCGCGGAGGTCGCCGAGAGTGGTGGAGTAGCGGCGGCTCTTGGTGGAGAAGTGGCCGCGGAAGCCGAGCATGTGAGCCCAGTGAACGAGCCTGAGGTTGGCCAAGCCGGAGTGGCTTCCCAGACGCATGCACGCCGCGATTAGTCGGCGCGCGTGCTCGCGAACGGGCAACTCGTCGAGGTTGTCGAGAGGCTGGACACGCCGGTCCAGGGTGCCGACGCATTCGGCGGCCTTGGTGGCGTACTTGGCGATATAGGCGGCAACGGCCTGCTCAGTAAGATCGCCGTCCATCGTGATGCGGCGGGCGTCGAGCTGTGTGCCCCAGCGGAACGTCCGGCTGAGCGGCTCGACCTCCGTAGTGACGACCTCCGCCGCGTGCTGGGCGGCTTCCGCCAGAGCATCAGCGCTCGCCCAGGCCGGTGGCGGCGAGGACGGTCCGTCAGGGCCGTCGAGGCGAATCACCGCGTGGAAGTGGACGACGCCTCGACGCTGGTACTCGGCGACCTTGGCGAAAGAGATCATCACCTGTTCGCGCAGGGCCTTGACGGTCAGGCCGTTGAGCCTGGCGAAGCGTCGGCGCAGAGCCAGGGTGAAGCGCCGCCACAGCTCAGGACTGACCGCGTTGAACAGAACGGAGCCGTCGTAGTCGTAACAGTCGGGGCAGAGCGGCTCCCCGAGCCGTTGATCGTCGGCGCTGTGCCGATCGGTGCAGGACATGGCCTGTCCGTGTGAGCACGTCTCGGCATCGCGGCGGGCGTGGCAGGGCAGGACCTTGCCGTTCTTCTCCCGCCGAGTATGGACCGCTCCAAACGATGGCGCAGTGAGAGTGACGAACAGGCACGGGTGGCCGTTGACGGTTTCGGGCACGCCCTTGCCGCCGACGAGGCCGGCGCGGACGAGCTGGTAGGTGTCGGCCCGGTAGACCTCGGCACAGGCCGGGCAGCGGGAGGCGCGGCGGGTCTTGCACGGTACACGCAGGACGCCGTTGGGTTCGGTGCGGGTGGTGTAGCGGTGCAGGAGGTAGCCGGTGGCTTGGTCGTAGTGTTCGACCTTGCCGCGCAGGTGGATGGGTTGGCGGCAGCCGCCGGTGCGCTTGATCTGGCTGGCCCAGCGGTCGTAGTCGGGTTGGTGGAGCCGGTGGATCATCCCGGCCACAGCGTGAGAGTGGGCAACGTGGGGCAAGATGGGTTCCGTCCTATCCAGTGACGCTGGTGTGGATGGCCCCCGGCCTGGCGGACGTCTTGGCGGATGTGTGGCCAGGCGGGGGGCGCTACGGCGTTATGCGCCGTGGTTGTCGATGCCGGTGCCGTTGCAGTCGGCGCAGGTCTGGTCGTCGGTGAGGCCGGTGCCGTTGCAGGTGCAGCAGCAGTAGCGAGCGAGTGCGGCGTCCATGGTGATCACCGGTTGTCGCGCGGAATAACGCGGACGTAGACGCGGTACTTGCGCGGGTGGGCGCGGTCGGGAAACGCCCTGGACATCGCGGTGACGGTGAAGACCTCGCGCAGGTGGATCATGCCGAGTGTGATCTCCGCACGGTTTCCTTCGAGGCGAATACGCATATTGTCGGTCTCCTAAGCGTTGGGCTCGATGCAGCCCTGGTAGCTGCTCTCGGCGTCATGACGGGCACGGGCGGCGGCGGGGATCGCCACAGCGCGGTATGCGACTGGTCCGAAGTGGACCGAGGTTGCGTAGTGGCCGTACGGGGAGTGCTCGGACTCGATGCGGGAGCCGAGGAGCGCGGCGATCCGGTCGATCTCAGCGCATAGGTCCTCGTCCTTGCCGCTGTGCGGGAAGTAACGAAGGGTGAGGCCGGACGAGACGGGCACATCCGGGTGAGCTTCCAGGAAGATGGCCAGGTTGAGCAGGCCATTGATGAGGGCTCTGCGGTGGTCTTGCATGGGTCTCCTTCAGGCGTTTTCTGGTGTGTTCCGCAGAGTGCGGAGCAGGTCGGAGGCGAGTTGGTTGGACACGCCCAGGCGTGTGCGGAGTAGGTCGCGAGTAATGGGCTTGCCATGCTTGGCGTGGTGTTCGGTGGCGACACGGCGGGCGTAGTCGATCAGTTGCGGGTCGGGCGTGGGTCCGTCGTCCTGACCGTCCTCGTCGGCGGGGACGAGGGCAGGACGGTCCGCAGGTGGGACGGCTTGCGTCCGGTCCGGGACGGACGGGGACGCCGTCGCCCAGGACGAGGACTTCTGCGGGACGCCCCGGAAAGGTTCGGTACGGGTGGCGGTGGCGCGGCGTTCGAGCATGGAGACCGCGACCAGGAAGGCGCCTGCCGGGGTGGCGGCGGTGATCCAGCCCCAGACGGTCGGGGCGGCCTGTTGCAGGTTGGCAGCCAGCGAGAGGACGATGCCGCCGGTCAGGACGAGGACGGGCCAGGAGACCAAGCCACGCCGTACTTTGCCGGTCTTCCTGTCGTGCTGGCGTTCACGGGCTGCCATGACGCAGGTCAGGTCGATGCAGATGGCGATGGCCCAGGCCATCCAGCCTTGCTGGCCGTTCTCGGTGGCGGTATCGCGGATGTGGGTGAAGGAGCCGGCGCCCGCGATGGCGGCCAAGATGAGGACGGGTCCGGTGTCGAGCAGCCAGGCGGCGAAGCTGCGCATCTCGTTCCTCCTCTCGATCGGTCAGGCGGTCTGCGAGTCCGGCGTTTGGTGAGGCTGTGCCGCCATGACCTCGTCCCAGGACGGCGCGAGGCCGGCGTGAGAGCGGGCGGCGTGTTCGGCGGCGAGTTCACTGACGTAGAAGGAGCGGGCGCGGTACCACTGGCCGTCTTGTGAGGCGACGATGGCGACGCCAGGTGTCTCAGCGGCGATGGCGCGAGCCGAGTCGAGGGCGGCGGGGTCGAGGTCGCCGAGGGTCATGGTGGCGGTCTCGGGATCGTTGACCCGGTGGCAGATCCGGCCGGAGCACTGGGCCCGGAGCGCGGTGACCCCGGGGCCGAGGTCGGAGCCGATGCGCTGCCCGCAGCAGAACAGGTAGATGCCGAACGCCCGCCCGAGCTGCGCCACCCGCAGCAGCGCGGTCGAGGTCTTGGCGATCTCGTCCTTCTCCGCCTTGTCGGCCATCAGGTAGAGCTCGGCCAGCTCGTCGACCAGGACCACGACTGGTATTGGGCGCATGCCTGGCGGGAGCTGCCAGATATTGCGTGCCGAGGCCATCCGGCACACGCCCATTCGGTCCGTCATGAGCGCCACCAGGTCTTCCAGCAGCCCACCGCACTCGGCTCGGGTGGTGGCCAGTGCGGACAGCCGGGGTGCGTACGGAGTGAACTCCACGCCGCCCTTGAGGTCGAAGCCGACCAGGGCGACCGGTTGCGGGGCCAGGCCGACGATGAGTGCGTTGGCGAGGTTGGACTTGCCGGACTGCGTGGCCCCTGCGTTGATCCAGTGCGGGACGGTCTTGAAGTCGACGACCCACGGCCCGCCTGTCTCTAGCCGTCCCACGGTGACCTTGAGCAGTTCGGTGGAAGGTGGGAGTTCGTCGACCCTGACCAGCGGGTCACGCATGGTGGCAGCCAGGCGTACCCGTCCCGGCTTGTCGGACGAGACGCGCACGGCGTGCACGCCCCAGGAGTGAGCCAGTCGTTCGGCGACGTCGGCGTAGTCGGCCGGGATTTGCCCTTCCAGGGTGTGCAGAGTGACGCGCCACCCGTGCCGGGTGGGCATGGGCAGCCACATAAACGGTGCGGTGTCCACGGCGATGCGCTGAAAGCGGCGCCTGACCCGGACGACACCGGTCGAGGCCACCAGGCCCGGCACGGTGGTGAACCAGAAGCGCTGCCGCTTCTTGGTCAGGCCGCAGCCGAGGGCGACCTTGCGCCAACTCGCTCGCACGCTGATGGCCGTCAGCGGGAAGCCGATGGTGAGCCAGAAGGAGCGGTAGTGCCAGCGGCGCCAGGCCCAGAGCCCGGCCGCGGCAGCGGCCAGGACTCCGAGCATCGTGAGGAACTGGTCAGACATTGGCGGCCTCCTGCTGCGGGAGCAGCGCGGTCGCCCGGTAGGAGATACCCCACTTACCGGCGATCTCCCAGACGTAGCCGAGCAGGCCGACGGCGTTGACCTGGTCTCCGGCGGTGATAGGCGGTTCGCCGGTGATGCCGATCTTGACGAGTTCGATCCGGCCGAACTCGTCTTCCACGGAGACAGTGACCTCGTAGACGGTGTTGCCGTTCTTGTCGGTCTTGATCTCGCCGGTGTCGCGGTTGAGCACGCGAGGGCGCGGGGCCTTCACGCAGGTGATGGTGAGCTTGCTGGTGTCCACAGGAATGGGGACGGTGCGCATGGTGTGCTTCTTTCGTTCGTTCGGACTCTTGGAATACATAGAACGCTTAGGATTCTAAGTTGTCAAGGGCTTCCACGAAGACTTGGTTGGCATGTCGTGCGGGCTGTGCTGAACTGGAGGGGCACGCAACCCTCGCGGAAGGCACCGGATGGTCGAGAAGACCGGTCGCCCCGGCTACCTCCAGATAGCCGACGACCTTCGTACGCAGATCAGGACGGGCTCACTCGCACCCGGCGCTGCGCTGCCCTCGACCGCCCAACTGTGCCAGCGTTACGACGTGTCCGCCAGCGTGGTCAAAGCGGCCATCAGCGTGCTTCGCACCGAGGGCCTGATCGTCGGACAGCAGGGCAAGGGCGTGTTCGTCCGCGAGGACGCCGCAGCGTCGGCCGAGGCGCCGGCCTCGTCGGAGGTCATGGAGCAGCTCGCTCAGATGCGGAGCACTCTGGCGACTCTCGGCGAGCGGATCGCGGATCTGGAGAAGGCCGTGTTCCAAGAACCGAAGCGATCTCGCTAACCCGGCAGGCCAACTCCTCCATTTCCGACCGAATAGCCTGAAGTTCGTTGATGATCTGCTGATTTTCGGTCACTCCCGGCACCCCTTTTCTAATCGGTCACTATCCCGGCGGGATGCCGTTAGTTCATCGCGTCTTGACGCTGGTGAGTATCACGGAGCGTTAGCTAAGCTTCTTCATTGCTGCCTGCACGGCGGTTACACATGCGCTTACACATTGCGCTCCCCTCAAAGTGCGCAAAAAGGATGCGATGAAGACATTTCACCGCCCCGGATGGCAACCTCTAATCCTGCGCCAGCACCGCGAAGCGCACGGGCTCACCCTCGAAGCTGCAGGTGACCAGCTTCGCCAGGTCGCCCGCCGACACGGCCTGAGCGCCCCAGCCGCGAATTTCCAGACACTCTGGGCACACGAACAAGGATCGGTATATCCCGGTCCTCACTACCGAAGAGCGTACTGTCTCCTATACCAGACAAATGAAACCACGCTGGGTTTCCGACTACCGCTCCCCGGTGAAATATCCGAAGTGGAAAATTCCATCTCGGATTTGCCTCAGCCCACCGACCCCGCCACTGACAACGCCGCCGCCCAGGTGATCGAGAACACACTGCTCAAAGTTGCAGGCGCCCCGTCCAACGCCGAACAGAACGCACTTCTCAACCGCGTCGTGGACGCCTGGCGCCGCCGCCACGGGCAGGGCAGCCCCAAGCCCATCCTCACCCTCGTCGGCGGCTACGCCGGATCGGGCAAGACCGAATTCTCCCGCTTTCTGTCCGACATCACCGGCTGGGCCTTTCTGGACAAGGACTCCCTGACTCGCGCCATGGTCGAACGCCTGCTCATCTCTCTCGGAGGCGACCCCCACGACCGGCACACCGAGCTCTACCTGAGCGAGGTCCGCCCTCTGGAATACCGGTGCCTGATGGAAACCGCGTTCGACAACCTCAAGGCCGGAACCTCGGCGATCCTGTCGGCGCCGTTCATCGCCGAACTCGCCGACCCTGACTGGGTGTGCCGGCTGACCAACCGGTGCGCGGCCAGGGGCATCGACGTGGCGGTGGTGTGGGTGCGCTGCGACGCCGAATCCATGCGCGAGTACATCGAGTTCCGCGGAGCCGCTCGCGACGCCTGGAAGCTCGACAACTGGGAGTCGTACGTCAGCGGCCTCAACACCGAGAGCAGCCCCTCCACGGCGCACATCACTGTGGACAACCGGCTCGGCGCCGCGATCAGCCTGGCAGACCAGACCCGTGAAACCCTGAAACGGATCCTCACATGATGGGCGTCGTGCTGTACGGGCCGCCTGCCAGCGGCAAGAGCACCACCACCATCGCCCTCGCCGAACTCGACCCACGGTTCACGCTGGTACGCAAACTCAAGACGGGGAACCGGCGCGGCACCGAATACGACTTCGTCAGCACCGAGGAATTGGCCAAACTACGGGCCGAGGGACGGCTGATGGTCGAGTCCCAGCGCTACGGCAACACGTATGCCATCGACCGCGACCAGGTCGACCAGTTCACCGGCACTGGTCGAGTGCCGGTCGTCCATCTGGGCGACATCCCCAGTATCCGCCGGCTGGTGCAGGTCGCCCCGTGGCTCGTCGTCCTGCTCTGGATTCCGCGCGAAGTATGCGAGCAGCGTTCCCGGGAGCGCGGGGACCACGACACCACCCATCGGCTCCAGGCATGGGACGAGGCCCTCGCCGACTTGCGCGCCAGCGGCAACGGCCTGTTCGCCCACCGGATCCGTACTGACCAGGTCACGCCAGAGGAGATCGCCCAGCAGACGGCGGACGCGTTCTTTGGGCAGCAGGTCATGGCGGGGAGTCAGCAGGCCTGACCCGCCAGAATCTGCGACCACAGCTCCCGGGCAGCCCGCGCTTGCATCCACGTACTCTCTTGGACCTTCGCAGGGTCCTCCCCGGTGAACTTCCGGACGAACCACAAGCCGGCCGCCGTGCAGAGCTCGAACATCGGGTACGTGCACATGCACGTGTGCTCGCGAACCCGCAGCAGATCAGCACGGCGCAGGGCCCGAACCCAATCCACCCGGACGGCTTCCGCATGAGGGGCGGGCACATGCAGGCCGTGATAGTCGAAGTGCGAGGCCGGACGGCTCACGACCTCACCACCATCCGGGCCTGATCCTCCAGCAGTGAAACGAGCGCGTCCACATCGTCCGCGCTCACCGTCTGCCGCAACCCCTCGTAGATGTCGACGTTGCGGAGTTGGACACCGCGCCGGGTCGCATAGAACACGCCTGCGTCACTGCAGAAGATTGACCAGGCAGGGAACTCGGCGCGAAGAGCATCGATGTCGTAACTAGGTGTTGCCATACGGGCAGCGTAGAAGTTGCCCGACAGCCTGTCTACCCCTATAGGCCCCACGGGATAGCTAGGGGTACCGATAGATCCATATAGGCGACTGAAGACCCGTGGCGTCCCCTTTCTACCCTTGGTGTTTGTGATTGACTTCGAGCCGGATCGCCCTCGCTGGCAGCAGATCGCCGACGTGCTCCGCACCCGCATCGGCGATGGCGAATACCCGCCAAAGTACCTCGTCTCGGAAGTTCGCCTCGTCCAGGAGTTCGGCGTAGCCCGCGACACCATCCGCAAGGCAATCCGCCAACTGCGCGACGAGGGTCTGATCTACACCGTGCCGAACCTCGGCAGCTTCGTCAGCCCACCGACCGACGCCGAACCTGCCGAAAACTGAACACCGCAACTCGCCCTCGATAGGCTTCCGTAGCGTGAGCAGGCGGATCGACTACCACGACGACCCGAACGCGCCCGAGCCGAACAGCCTCGTACCGTCCGTCAACGTCGTTGTCACCAACGAGGCCGGCGACCTTCTCCTGATCCGCCGTACCGACAACGGCAACTGGGCCCTCCCCGGCGGGGCAATCGATCTGGGCGAGTCCATCCCAGCAGCTGCCGTACGGGAGACGAGAGAGGAGACGGGGATCACGTGCGAGATCACCGGCATCGTGGGCACCTACAGCGATCCCAAGCACGTCATCCTCTACACCAGCAACGGCGAGGTCCGGCAAGAATTCTCCATCGTGCTCACCGCCTGCGCCATCAGCGGCCAGTTGACTCCGAGCGTCGAGTCTTCGGAAGTGCGCTGGGTGCCGCGGAAGGAGCTCGACAGCTACGATATGCACCGCTCGATGCGCATGAGGGTCAGCCACTTCCTCCAGGGCGGCAGCCCACACATTGGCTGAGCCGGGCCCGACCAGGGCGGAGGGCATCAAACGCCATGGAAGCGACAGCCCAAGGCGGCAAGCAGCGGTTCACAAGCATGCCTTCGACACGATGGTCAACCCGACGAACACGACCCTGCCGCCCGACCCGACGGCCCTATGGATGAGAACTTTCTCTACGTCTTCAAGGGCAGTCCGCCTGCGGCGGCCTGCCGCGCGTCGGGCGGTCGCTGGCCGCGCTGCGGCTCTTCGGCCGGTCGCGGCCCGCGCCGCCACGCGCGAAGTCACCCACAGCCCGCATCGCTTCCCTGTAACAAATCTCCCGTTTCACAGGTCACTCAGAGGGCTCGTCGACAGCGACGGCCGTGACGATCGCTCACTTCGCTACCCAGCGACGGTGGCTCGGGCGATCGGCTGCCGCGGCCCGACTTCGTCGGCCCTTGCCACCGGATGAGAACGTTGCCCAAATGGGAGTGGGAGGGAGACGTCTTCGCTGGGGAAACGCATGCCGTGCATGGCTCGGGACCAGCTACATCTACATGGCAAGGGCGACGAGGTGCACACAGCCGTAGAAAGCCCTCCGGCCGCTATTGGAGCAAGATTGTGATTTCTTCTGTTGCTTCTTCCAGCGGTTCGACTAGCCCCTTGCGGCACTCGATGGCGTCAAACTCACCCTCGGCAACAATTTTGATTTCGACCCGCACGTTACCAGATTGTTCGCGGAGCCAGGACAGGGCCCTGCCGAGGTTGAACAGTTCGGGTTTAGCGATGACGGCCGTGATATCAGCTGTGCGGATGATATTGCGCGGAGTACCGGGGCTAGTCTCTCCAGTGTCGCTTTGCCTGGGAGTAGCTGTGTTCTCCTCGGGCTTCGGTGGCCCAAGAGGGTCAGCGATGAATGGGGAGTCGGTCGGTTCGTCTTGCGAGACGGGGGCCGTATCAGGGGGGGTTTCCAGGCATTCGCGGACGTAGGGCTCCCATAGCAGTGCCGCGTCGGAGGACAGATCGATCTCGTCGGGAGTGACGCGGTCTTTAAAGCGGACCTGTCGTTTGTCGCGCGGAGCGAGTTGGTCTGCGTGTCTAACCAAGCCAACGACGTAACCAAGTTCCCCCTCAGAGATCGCTTTGGCGATCGTCCCTGCGATGGCCTGCTTGTCCCACAACTTGGTGAATTCGAAGAAGCTGTAAAACCAGTCGACGAGGTCGGAGCAGAGTACGGCCCGGCGGTCGGGGCCAAGGCCTGCCAGCGCGATCAATTTGGAGGAGGTGAGGGAACTGAAGACGCGTTGGCTGAGTGCTTCGACGACGCGTTCGTGTAGGGCTCGTCCGGCGACCAGGGTAGTGCGCAGGTCAATCCGCTCCAGTTGGTAGGGACCGTCCCCAGACCTGGCCTTGGTCGGGACGATCACCATGCTGTAAGCGACGTTGAGCGCGGCCGCGCAGTCTCGGCGGGCGCTTGCGGCCTTGTCTTTAAGCTCCTCCGCTTGGGCAGTGGTAAACCCGTATTTGTCGGCCTGTCGCAGGAGGGAGTCAGCTGCGGCGCGTGTGCGCATGGCATGGCGAGCACGGTCGAACTGGGCTTTGTCGGGGAGGACGAGGGCCAGACCATTGCGGTACCGACGAGGAGTGCCCCGACTGGCCTGCTCAATGAAAGTCGCCGGAGGTTTGCGCTCTTCCGACCAGTCGGGATGAAGGTAGGCCACAGTGAAGCGGGACTGTTCGTCGGCGATACCCGCCGGTGAGTCAGGCCACAAGGCCACTCCGGTGCTGCCACGCAGCTGCAGTTCCAGTTCCGCGCGGACGCCAGCCAGCACCTCGGTTCCCTCAAGCTTGTCGGCCTCATCCTTGACGAGCTTGGTGAGGTTGGGAGTGGGCTCGAACCGGTAGCGACGGCCGGTGTTGTGCAGGTAGAGGGCTTCCTCCCGCAGGTCGTGCAGTGCCGAGATCACGACGTTACGGTCGAGGCCGGGTACCAGCACGCTTTTGACCAGGTCGGTTTCCAGGACGCCGCGGTCTTCACCCTCCCGGGCACCGAAGCTGTACAGCATGATCGCACGGGCGACGCGGGTGCCGACTTTGAGCTGCTCGATCAGTGGGCTGTCCGCACCGAGCCGGCGGTCTACGGTTGCGGCACCGGAGCGGTGCGCGGTGATGTCGCTGGATACGACTGAGGTGTAGCGTTCACGTTCTCCAACCTGAGAGAAGAACGCACTCCGGGTGGCCTCATCAGTGAAGTCGATGTCGCCCGGTCCAATGAGCGGGCTGTCGGCACCGGAGGTCCATTGCGCGTGCACGGCCGCGGCGAGGAACTGCAGTGCGCCGCGGGTCCTTTGATAGGACACCAGCGAGCCCCACCGGTGGTACATCAGGTCGAGCAGGTCGGGGTGGAAGGGATAGGCGGCGATGACCCTCTGCTCGAGGGTGTTGGCAGCGACATCGGCTTCGCGGCGTGCGTCTCCGGTCTCGGCGGAGGCCAGCAGCTGGCGCCGCAGCAGCTGAGCGTAGGCGGCAGCAACCTGATGGTGCATGTCAGGATCGCCAAGTTCGGCGAACAGGCGGCGTTGGACGACTCGTAGAACCTCGTCATCAGCAACCGGCTCGCGTTTGGCGTCAACGCGAGTGACGAGTTTGTCGAGGTCGCTGAGTAGTCCTTCAGAACCGACGGCTTCGCCGACGCTAGCCTGGAGGCTATAGACCATGGCCGCATTCGGCTGTGAGCTGATGGCCTCGGTCAGCGCCTGGACGAACAGCATGGCCTGGCGGCCTGCGGTGGACTCGGCGCGCTGGACGGCCATCGCTTTTTCGACGTAGACCAGAACCTCATCGAGCAGGATCAGGGTCGGACGGCCCGCGAGCATCTGCCGTAGCACGTCCCCGCCGGGTGCGGCACCGGTACGGTCGTGCTCAGCGACGAGGTCGTAGCAGCCGAGCTGCGCGCCGAGTTCGCCCCACAGGGTGTGAGTCGCAGTGCCGGTCGCCGTCATGGGGCTGAGCGGATCGAGTTCCTCACCAGAGAGGACTGCGATCTGAACGGGGCCAGGGTCAGGCAGGTCACGCAGGCTCGCGCAGGAGGCCAGCGACGCCTCACGGTCACGGACCAGATGCAGCAGAGCGACCAGACTGTGGGTCTTGCCACCGCCGAAAGGTGTGCGCAGCTGCAGCACATGCGAGCCGGTCCCTCCGGCCAGCACGTCCATGATGTCCGACAGCAACCCGGCCATCTTCTCAGTCAGGTAGGTGGCCTGGAAGAACTTTCCGGCGTCGCGGTAAACCGGAGCAATGCCCGGCCGATGGCGAAAGACGCCGGCGAGGCTCGCCGCATACGATCCCATATCGAGAACGCCCGCGGCCACGTCGTCGTGCGGGCGTACTAGCTGCGTCCATGGCGGCAGGCGGTAGCTCGAGCTCACGGCGAGTTTGCTCCCTTTTATTCGCTTTTGTCGCTACGGTCGGTGGCTTGACGGATCAGAGCAATCCGCGTTCACCGACGATCGTCCTCCACGAGACGAGCAGCCGTTCGGCCGCGCTGGCCTCCCTGCTCTTAGTCGGCTGGGAGGCCGAGCGTAGTGCGCGTCCCGCTAGAGCCTGAATGACCTGACGAAGCGTGACGATATCGGTATTGACGGACATGAGGTAGGGGCGAACGTCGGCGGGTCGGTATTCGGCTTGCCACAACAAAGCGTGGGCGACATCGATGAGGGGAGGAGGGGTTGTGGAATCGACGTGATACAGCGGCAATGAGCCGCTGGCATCGGTCTCGGGTTTGCCGAGCCGCGCATCGTGGCCTCGTTCTTCGAAGTCGCGCAGCAGGATGTTGGATTTCTCTTTGGCGACCAAGGGGTTACTGCCGCTGGTCAGCCCACCGGGCCCATCTAGGTCGGCGCCAGTCATCCGTGCGAGGTTATTGGCCTCGTCGAAGGGGACGGTGCCGTAGCCGTAGGAGTATTGGGCAGCCACGTAGTAGCGAGTGGCCGGGTCGGCGGCCGACAGGGAGCCGAAAATAGCGTCCAGGACGCGGCTTTGGACCATCTCCAGGAACGTCTCAGCCGGAAGCGGCTCTCCGTTGTCCTGTTCGACCCGCTCATAGTGGGTCAGGGCGCGCAGTCCGGCGCCGACGGTGGCAATAACGAGGTCGGAGCCGGTGATGCCGAGTTCCTCCAGGCGCTTGAGACGCTCAGTGATGATCTCGCCGAGTTCAACCATGATGTCGGCCTCACTGCCCACGCCAGCGTCAGTGGGTCGTTTGCGGGCGACGAGGAAGATCGAAGAGGCGAGACTGGCGGTGCCGCGGCCCACGGCCCGCTCGCGCATCTCGGTGTCCAGGGGCCAAGCCTCGGTGATGGTGAAGCCTGCGCCGCGCAATGCTTCCACGAGGCTGGACCAACCGGAGGTGGTCTTGTGGGCGTACACGCACACCAGCGGCGCACCTGGCTTCAGGACGCGGTGGGCTTCGGTGAAGGACCGACGCATAAGGTCTTCATAGTGTCGGCGGGCGGCGTCCTTGTCGCCAGCATGCCGGTAGGCGGCCACGACCGCCTCGCGGCGTTTGGGTGTGAGTTCGCCGCCGAGATCGGTCGGGTACAAGAACCCAACTGACCGCTTGAGCCATACGTAGAAAAAGTCCGACAGGTCGGCGTAGGAAATGTTGTCGTAGTAGGGCGGGTCGGTGATGACTGCGTCCTGGGAGTTGTCCGGCAACGGGAGGGAGGTCGCCGAGCCACGCACGCAGGTCACGGATGCTGGCAGCGCGGACAGCTGCTCGATGAGGTCTGCGGTTTCCTTAAGGTATTTGCGTACATCGCCGGAGGCGCCACCGAACGGGTTGGCCTCGTAGAAGTCCCACACCATGGGCAGCGCCTGGCGAGCAAAGGTGTTGGTACCACCCTCATTCTTGGTATCGAGCCGGCACAGGCTGGAGCAGCGGTCGGCAACACGGTTGAGCGCCATCGCGAGGGCGGTCGCCATCGCTGCGGCCCGCATGGGCTCCATGCCCTGAGCGACGGCTTGGTCGTGAACAGTGCGGATCCCAGCAGACAGAGTGCTCAGGGCCAAGAGCTGGCGGGAGGTAAACAAGTCCCGGTAACGGGAAAACCCGTACACCATGCATGTGCCGCCGGTGATGCGCATCGTTGCGGGCAGCGGCTCATCCAGCGCCTTAATAGGCACCTCAACAAGCCGCTTGCGGATCCCGGTCTCATCAGGCAGCTCGTACTGGCCGACCTCCAGATAGCGGCGCCCGCGTTGGCCAGGAGTGGTCACAATGGCGGCCAGCGGCGCGACACCCATCCGCCCGGCACGCGCCTCACTCTTGACGTAGTCGCCGGTCACCGTGGCGCCGCAGATCCGACAGCCAACCTGGCCTCCCCGCGAGCCCTCAGCCGGATCAAACCCTAGGGCGCTCTCTGTCGTTGCGGACACCACCTGGTAGGTCACCGTGAGAGCTTCGCGATCGGCGACAGGCCGCAAGGCGACATAGCGTCCCTTCTTGCGGCCCAGCCAGGTCTGCCGGACCAGGTGGGCTTCGTGCTCGGGCATCGCGGGGTTGGGGCAACGCACGGTGCGGGTCCACAGATAGGCCAGCGGAAGTGTGCCCTTGGATTCGCCGTCAACGGAGGGGAAGATCCTCTGCTGGCCAGCCAACTCATCGACTGAGGGGTACAGGTCGGCAAGCTCCCTCCAAGCCGCCTCGACCCACTTGCCGCCCCAGTGCCGCACGTCATCTGCCAGACCGAGGTGAACTTGAGGGAACTCCAGCAGCGTTCGTTCGATAAGATGCGCGACCGGGTTCAACTCGTTGGCGGTGACACGGCAGCCCAGCCGCAGCGCCTCCAACGGGATGGCGCCGCCCCCGGAGAACAGGTCAACGACCGCAGGGCTTGTGCCGCCGTTGGCTGCGATGAGTTCGTCTCGGGCGCTGCGGATTGTGTGGTCTTCCTTGCCCCAGGTGCACAGGCCCTCGAAGAACGCTGACTCCTCCTGCGGGGTGCGAGTGCGGCCTGCAGCTGGGACTAGGGCGGCATAGACCGCAGCGCGGGAGGCGGCCAGCGGGCGGCGCGCCCACCACAGGTGGAGGGATGCCGGGTGCCCGAGTCGGCCGCCGACCTTCTCGCTGGCGCTGGTACGGCTGATCACGTCGATGGGGATGACATCCTCGATCAGCCGCTTGTCGTGTCCCTGCACGCTAGTCCTCTCGCTGCTCTTGCTGTGCGTCGTCGACCGCGTACGCCCGGATGCTCGGGCCTGGGACGCGGTACCCGGTCACTTGTCGGATCTCGGTCACGTTCGGCAGCGTGTGGAACGGGTCCTGCACACGCAGCAGCACAGGGGCCGTCGTGGCACTGTAGACGACGTACAACCAAAACCCAGCGGCCCATCGCTGGGCGGCGTACCACTCAGTGCGGTACAAGCCCACGTCTCCAGTGGCGCTGTCTCGGCCCTTGACCTCGATCCGCCGGACTTGGGTGGTCCCATCAGACAGCGTTCGGGTGGAGCGGATGTCAAAGCCGCTGCCGTCCATGGCAGCCCCGACATACACCGGATCCCAGCCCTGTTCGCGCTCGAACGCCATCGCAACATCCACAGCCGCCTGCTCAACCTCCTTGTTGCTGGTACGCAGCACGTCGATGTCGGGGTCATTAGGCCGCCGCGGCGGCAGCACTAGGGCGCTGCCCAAGTGGGTGACCTTGCCTGCCCGCACAACCCCGAGTCGGCTCAGCGACTCCAGCTTGGCCGCCCGCCGGTGCTCGAGTTCTTTCAGGTCCCGCTCAGCGTTACCACGCAACAATCGGTAGGACTCATCCCCTGCAGCGACCTTCCCGTCGTATATGTCCCAGCGCCGCTGCAAGCCGTGCTTCTGCGCGTTCATCGCCTCAGATAGGTAGGCCGAACGGAGTTTGGCCTGCTCCAGCCGACTGGCTCGCTCGGCCGTAGTGCGCGTTAGTTGGACCTGCACGCGCAGCCAGTCGGCCGCGGACTTGATTCGCCCCGGTGAGGATGCTGCCATATCAGCCTTGTGCACCGCTGAGGAAGGTGCTGGCGTCAGCATGTGCAACACATCGGCGGGTCCGCGCCGTAGCCCGTCCTCGTCCTCGATCACGGCCACCACTTCAGCGAACACCAGCTCAGGCCTACCGTGCAGGTCTTCGCCGACGACCTCATAGCTGAACAGGTGTGCGAAATAGCGCGCGGCCGCACGTGGGTCGACATATGCCGCTGTACCCTGCGGTATTCCAGCTGCGGCCAAATCCCGCTCGAGTGATTCGACCAACGTCGCGAACAGCGGATGCCCTGGAGAACACAGCGCTGCGTCCTCGTGCTCGGCGCGATCGCGATCAGACTTGCGGAATGTCAGCTTGCGATATTCCTGTTCGGGCCGGCCGTATCGGCCAACCGCACGAAGAGACTCGGTCCTCAGGCTGGCGGGCACATGCTCGATCCGCAGCAGATGGTCGGCGCGGCCCTCGACCCGTAGCTTCTGGCGGGCCGCGGCGCGCAGGAAGAACGCCTCAACGTACTCGGGCATCAGCCGACGTTCATCTGATATGAAGTTCTGACCGCGCACCCATTCGATGTCAACGTACTTCTTGGCCAAGGCGATCCCGGTGTCTCGCTCGTACTGTGCGAGCTTACTGGCGTCCAGCCGGTTGATCGCGGCGATCGCCGCGTCCCGGTTCGCTCGGGTGGGGTTGGCCAGGGTCTCCTTGACCAGCCGCTCGAAGTCCACGCCGTTGATGGTGAGAAGCTCTCCCAGCACGTCATACACCCGGCCTCCCAGATCCGCGCGCATGGCCTCAAGCCGAGCATGCAACCGCGCCAGCAGCTCGCCTTCCACCGTGTTGGTGGCACAGAAGTTGAAGATCCAGCAGTCGGCGCTCTGTCCGATCCGGTGAACCCGCCCCATCCGCTGCTCCAGTCGCACCGGATTCCATGGCAGGTCGTAGTTAATCATCAGGTGGCAGAATTGGAGGTTAATGCCCTCGCCCGCGGCTTCAGTGGCGATGCAGATCTGCTTGTCTTGCCGGAACTCTTGCTGGATACGCTTGCGCTCCGCAGGAGCGTGCCCGCCGTGAATCGTGCACACCGAATATCCGCACCGGGTCAGTTCTGCGGCCAGGTATTCCAGGGTGTCGCGGTGTTCGGTAAAGACCAGCAGTTTGCCGCGGCCATCCCGCAATTCGTCGAACTCCGCCTGCTTTAGGCAATCCTTCAACGCCACCAGCTTGCGTTCTTCACCCAGCGTCCGGACCTGGTCGGCGCTAGCGACGAGCCTGCGCAGCTCGGCCACCTCAGCGCGCAGCTGCGAGATCTGGTACGCGCCACTCACTTCGGTGGCAAGGATCTCATCAGCCCGCTCATCGATGTCGTCGTCAGTAGTCTCCCCGTCGTCGATGAAGTCCGAGTCCGCCGGCATTCGGCCGAGCATCGCTAGGCGGAGGCTACGTTCTGTCGGGCTCAGCCCATTCAGCTCGTCAGCCAGCATGGCCAGCCGGTTGGCTCGCTTATCCAGCGACGAACGGATCGCACCCAGGCTGGAGGCCAGGCGCCGTTGCAGCACCGTGCGGGCAAGCGCTACCGCGTTGCCTCGCGTTCCGCCGGTCGCTCCCAGATAGGTATTTACATAGTCGGTGATCTCACGGTAGAGGCCGAACTCGGCATTCGACAGCTGGAAGGGCTGCGTGCGGACATGCCGTTCAACGAACAACGGGGCGTTGCGCTCATCAATCAGATCCTCTTTCTGACGCCGGAGGAAGTACGGGTTGTCTGGGCTAGAGATCTGTTTCTTCACCAGATCAGGCGATGCGAACTGGTCCGGGTCAAGTAAACCCAGGAAATGTGTGAACCGGTCTACATCCCCCGAATGCGGAGTGGCGGTGAGCAGCAGGACTCGATCAGCTTGTCGAGAGACACCCTCGATCAAGGAATAACGCTTGGTCTTCACTACACGCTCGTCCTTGCCGCGTTTGGTGTAGGCCGACGCCTTATGCGCTTCATCCACAATCACCAGGTCCCACCGCGCCCGCAGCAGGTCGTCGCGGACATCGTCCCGCTTAGCAAAGTCGATGCTGCTGATCACCAAAGGGAACCGCTGCCACGGGCTGCGTCCGAGCTGATGGCGGACCTGCTCCCCCGACACGATCTCAAACTGCTCGTCGAACTTGTCAAGCATCTCGTCCTGCCACTGGGTGGTCAAAGGCGCCGGCGCCAATATCAGCACCCGTTCCACCGCGCTGCGTAGCTGCAGCTCCTTCAGCAGCAGGCCAGCCATGATCGTCTTGCCTGCTCCGGGATCATCAGCCAGTACAAACCGCAGCCGGGGCTGGGGCAGCATATGCCGGTAGACCGCCTCGATCTGATGAGGAAGACCCCGCACCCCACTCATGGAGACCGCGAACAACGGATCGTGGGCGAATGCCAGCCCGATGCGCTGCGCCTCCGCCCACAAGAACAAGTCCTGCGGATCGACCAATGCCGTCGAGGGCGCTGAGCGGGCCAGCGCCTCCTCCAGCTCGCTCCCCAGCGCCTGCGTCTCATCCGGTACGCCATCGGCGTGGCGGACTCGAACCAGGTACACATCCGAGCCGATCAGCTCCACATGCTCGATCCGGACCGGATGCGCGAAATGCCCCTCAAGCATGATCAGACGGTTCTTGACGCGCTCGCCCAAGTCGCTCACCCGGAGATCCCCTCTCCATGACTTCCGCCGATGTCAGGGCTAACGTAGTCCATTGCGTCACGACCGTCTCCACACCCGCTTCACGGAGCAGATAAATCCCCCAAACGCCGCGATCGCCTGCCAGTGGCTGGTCGATCAGGCTTTGGAGTGATCGGGACGAGAGCCCAGCGACTTTGGTGTTGGTGAGTTCCAGTGGTTGATTGGGCAACGAAGGTTGAGTGCGGCGGCGCGGTGGTGGAGCCAGCGGTCGTTGGCGTGGGTACCGCGGTAGGTAGGCTGCGGTTGCCTCGGGCGACCAGCCAGGCCATGGCGCTTTCGACCATGGGCCGCCAGTGCCGGTAGTCGGCGTGCCAGGCCGGGTCGGTGGCGGCCTGGTGGCGGGCTGCGGCCTGCAGATCATGGTGCGGTCGGATGGTGACGACACTGCCGGCCTTGGCAGTGGTGCAGCGATCCTGCAGAGGGCAGTCGGCATAGTCCGGTGACGGTGGCGCCCGAGGGCGAGGCTAGGACGACGGTATGGGCGACGGGGCATGGTCACCGTGCCGGCACTGCTGTCGATGACGAAGCCGTCCAGGGTGAACCCGTCGGCCACGGCGGGCTTGAGGGCGGGTGATTTGATCAGCAGCTGGTGTCCGGCTGCGGTCAGGGCGGCGCGGAATGCGGCACTGGCGTAGGCGGCATCGGCCAGAATCTGCAGGGGACCGCTGTCGGCGTCGAGCAGGTCGGGAGCGATGGCGGCCTCATGATGGCGGACCCGATCGGCCGTAACTTTGTGCTCCCGAGGCGGAAGCAGGAAGCGCTCGACAAGCGCGGGTACGAGCTCATCGCGTACGTGCCGGCTGAGGAGGGTTGACTATATCTGGCCACCATCAGCGACATCGCCTCGCGTCGGGTGGTCGGCTGGGCAACGGCCGACCACTGCATACCGATCTGGTCGCCGAGACCCTGCAGCATGCGTGTGCACGCCCCCGTCCTATCCGGACAGACGATCTTCCATTCGGCCCGCGACCGAGCAGTGCACCAGCACCGTCTACACCAACTGACCGCGTCTATCACGTCGTTAAGTATGCGACGCCCCGAGGCGCTACAAAGGGCGCCACTCCCGGTAAGAGAGGCGCCCTCAATAGCCCTGCGATCATTTACAGAGTGGTGGGCGCCTTTTTGTACCAGCTGGTAATAGTCCGCACCAGATGGACGATGTTCTGTGTCCGCATGATGGGTGCTGCGGCGTTCGGCTCGAAGTCGACGCTCGCCTCGGTGGTGCGCCAGATGCTGGTCTCTGCGACCGGTGCGGCCATGTGCGGGTCGAGGCGCTTGAAGAACTCTGTGATGTCGTCGAGTTCCGCCGGATTGTCGCCCGCCCGAAGTTCGCGGAACACACCACCTAGGACGCGCAGCATACCCACCGAACCGAGCAGTGAGGTGCGGCGCAGCTGCTGAGCCATGGTGAGTTCGTCGGCCTTACGTTCCTGTTCGAGATCCTCCTCGGTGACGGCAGAGAGATCGGCAAACGCGTTGGAGATGACATCCAGAAAGTCCTTGACCTGCTCGATCACTTCCCCGTCAGTCAGAGTCTGCTCTGCCTTCTTGCTGATGCGGCCGCCTGCGCCAGCGATGACGGCGCGGGTGATGTCGGCCACGTGCTTGGCGCCCATCAGGTTGGGGTTCTTGGCAGTCATGCGGTCTTGCTCGGCGTCCACCCGGCCCTTAAGGAGCGGATGGTCGATGACGTCAGACAGAGTGCGGTTGGCGACCTTGTAGCTGTCGAAGCGGGCACGGACGGCGCTGCTGATGCCCTTGGCGTTGTCGGCGACGTCGACGAACATCTGCTGCGCCTTGATGGGGTCCAGCTCCACGTAGATGTCGAGTCCGACGTGCTCGGCCTTCAGTCGGTTCATCTGACCGATGAGCTTCTCGCGTTCAGCCTTGAGCTTGGCCTCCTTTTCGGGGCTCACCCTGCGCGCCATCTCACGGTCTACGGCAGCGATGGCGTCCGTGATGCGCTGCTTCTCAATGGAGACGCCGAGCACGCGGTGCTGGCCATCGATGGTGCGCAGGGAACCGATACCACCGAGCGCCCACGGGACGGTGAGATAGCCTACAGCGCCCTGCTCGTCGACCTTCTCGAAGAAGCATCCACCACTGTCACGAGCCAGAAGCGCCGGGGCGACCCAGTCCTGCTTGCTGTCGAGATACTCGCCAAACTGCTTCGCGTGAAGGCGGTCGACCTTCCGGTTGTCCTTGTCGACGTTGTTCGGATCGGGGACGGGGAGGATGGTAGGGAGGTCGAGGAGCGGAACGCGGATGGAGTAGACCGCGCGCCCGCCCTGGACAGTCTTCATGGCCAAGTACGTGCTGGAGTCCTGCGGCTTCGACAAACGCAGAGGATCGACATCGATGCTAATGACAAGCTCCTATCCGATCAGCCACATGCTTGGTGGACGCCGATAAGAGCTAAAGAGTAACGGGAAGAAATAGGCAGCGTCAGCCAATTCTCAAATTGATCTTCCACAGATCTGCATTATAACCAGATGTCCATTAAGTGCTATTAGAAGATTTTATGGGAAGCTATACACCAAGAAGGCCAGGCTGTACTTTTCGCACCATTAGTTCCCGAGTATGCCGAAGCGAGAAATACGCTATTTGTGAGCTTTAGGGCGGATTGGGTAGAAGCAGCCTCGGTCGTCAGGTCTACATCAGCTGCCGACGCGGAACCCATGAACTTCAAAGCCCGGGGACATCTGCGGCTCGATCAAAGGCGCCTACAGCGCCCACCACCATGTTTCAGGTAACCAATCCACGTGCCTTAGGTTCACCATCCTGCGCTCTCCTTACAGCGGACGTAGTGGCTGCCGGCGCCTCTGGCACTCAGGTCTATCCACCCTCCGAATTTCCGCTACATATGGGACCGGAACATGCTAGACATTCCTCGAGCGCGCCTGTACTGAACTCGGCGCCCACAGCGTTGTGCCGGAGCTCATCCGGAGTGCGCAGCCCACGTGCTCGTCCATGGCTCACGACCATGCGGGACACCGGCCATGTGGGGTCCCGGCAGTTGGCGGTCGAACGACACATGCCGCGGCAGCGGATCGTGATTCCTCGACGGCGCCGGCCCAAACTTTCGGGCGGAGCCCACTCCCAGCGGTCGCAACAGCCGCTGGTCGGGTGCGCCCTGCCACCGTCTCATCGTGGGCCGGACGCCAACGCCAAGGGACTCCCATGTCGGAGAAGAGAACGTCTGTGTTCCCAAGCGCCCCGCCTGCCGAATGGCAGGGCCGCTTCGTTGACGCAGTCCTCGCACTCCCATCCGCTAACCTGCCGCGAGGCGCAGTCGAGGCGATCGCGCCGTTCGTGCCTCAGCCCAAGAACCTGCTTCAGCACTCCACCACCGCCAGCCCCTGGCGGTTGCGACCGGAGCTGATCAAGACTGTCACCACCAGCGCCGGCACGATCACGATCCTTCAGCTGCAGGTCCACGGCGCGGCTGGCAGCGTCTGGGAGAGAAACGAGCGGCATTCCTCAGCTTGGCGGTCAGCTGCCGACCCACAGGGCGACCATGATCTGCCGGCGCTGCCAGCACTGCGGACCTGGACCGGCATAACAAGCAAGGAAGTCGAGCAGGCGTACGCCGCTCTTCGCGCCGAGGTGGACTCCCTCAAATACCTCGTCTCAGTGATCGAGAGGGCCGGGAACGAGCTGGAAGTCAGCACCGGAAGTCGACCGTACGACCTTACCGAAGACCTCGCCCTCAATGGTCAACTGGAGCCGTGCCTCTTGGTAGCGCAGCAGTACGTGCTGCGCGAGCCACCAACTGGCAACGACGAGCGGGCCTCATTCTGGACGTGGGCTGCGGTCCGCGGCAACAACCGCACATTAGCTCGGCAGGAGCTTCTTGGCCTCACCTCGGCGGAGGTGGTCACAGGCGTCCCCGCAGCCAAACTGGGCCTGCCGGACAACGCAAATGTGCTGGTCAACCCGTCATTCTGGATCAGCAGGCTAGCCGACAGGCTGAATCGGGAGCTGCGCGAGGCCGAAGCCGCCGGGTCCAGCGAGGCTATAGCTTACCGGGCGCGCAAAGTCGCAGTTGTCGAGGCCGAGTTGGTGATCGGAAGCGACACCCCCAGCAGGCTTTACCAGATCGTGCAGAGCACCAACCGGCGGGATCACGTGCACCCGCCCCTAGACTTCCGTCCCAACGACAGGGCCCGGGCTGTGGGCCGTTCCGTCATCGCTGCTTACGCGGACGGTGGACTGATCAGTGACATCGAGGCCGAAGTGCTCATCGGCGACCGGCCGGTGACTGCACTGCCGGACATGCCAGGCCATGCGTCGATCTCCGTCCAGCGCGATGTTCGTTCCATGCGGCTGCTCGAGGCACTCTTCCCATCGATCGAACAGGCGGAACGCCGGGAGAAGATCAGGTCGGTGCTCAGCGAGCCTGCCCCGTCCCAGCTCAGCGCGGTCCATATGCGGCAGCGGCTAAGGGCGTGGTCGGCGCTCACCTCGGTCAGTTATCCCAACCCATGGAACCCGCGGGTAGCCGATGTGTTGCGGCCCTCGGCCGCCAAGGACGGAGTCAGGCTGTCCGGAAGGTCGCTTCCCGATCTGCTGAACGCTGCTGAGACCGACCACCAGGCATTCGAAGAGCTTGTTGTGCTCAGGGCGCCCCACTGGCTGGCCGCATTCGACATCATTGACGCCGATCGAGGGTCGATGGGGGCACAGCAACTGCGTATGGATGCCGCCGACCCACATGACGACTCGGCCGAGTCTGAGCGGCGGATCCGGCGCAGCGTCACCAACGCGATCGCCGCGATGCGCGCCGACCGCGCGCGGACTGTCGGCCTGCTTCGCGAGCTGGCTGCGGCTATGGACGAAGGCCGGGCTCCTCAGCCCGTAGACCCGGACGGACGGCCGGAATCGGAGAGCACCCCCGCGAGCCAGGCCTGGTTCGACCGAACCTTTCCCAAAGCGGTACGGAGTGTGGGCCGTCCGTCCAGCGTCCGGATGGAGATCGCGGCGGCTCCTGAAGAGACCGACTCCGCCGCGGTGGAGCGCCTGCGAGGGGAATTAAGCGCTCTGCTGGACAGCATCAGGGAGAGCATCCGCAGCGTTCCGGAGGTCGCCGAAGAGATCCGCGAGCGAGCCCGCGGTGCAGGCATCGCGCGGCCGCTCACCCGGACACGGGCTGACGAGATGGTGGTGCAACTTGCCCAAATGGTCAGGGCCATGCGCGAGTTGCCGGACGTGATCCTCTCGCTGGCGGACACCGAAGAATGACCGAGTCCCGCCCATTTCTGCGGTTCTCCCCCGGCAGTGAGAACCGCAGGAGTCTGGCCGCGCACCGCGCTGTACCCTCGCGAGGGGGTACCGAGTTGGGCAGCCAACCAGACAGTTGGAGGTTAGACGCGGCGGGGTCGAGTCCCATACCCAAGGCGCCTTAAAATCCACTATGCACCGTGCGTATCTGCCGTGTTCAAGAGACAAATTCACCAGTCGGGCACACTGTGATTCCCACAGCTCACGCAGAAATTCCGGTTCCAGGGCCCGTTCGAGCCACAACTGTCACACTGCGAGCTCCAGTGGGACCCGATCGCGCCACCAGTGCGCCCATAGCGCGTGGATTCCGCGATCGCCATGTCATCTTGGATGTCGGGCCGTCACGGGGCACACCGGCTGCCCGTGCCAATGCGACCCGCGCTGTAGCCGACTGCGGGTGATCAAAATGTCGCATTTGAGCTGCTATCTTCGCTGGAGACATCCAGTCGAAGGAGCCAGTAGTGGATCTTCGTCAACTGATCGCCCGGATTGCCTCAACGTACGACGCCGAACTCGATACGCAGAGCGAGGCCCAGAGACTCCTGAGGGGTGCCCATCGAAAGATGGCCGCATGGCTGCCGGACTCTCGTCCCGACTATGTCGTCAAGGGCAGCGGTGGCCAGGGCAGCACCGCCTTCGTCCCATGGATCGCGATCTTCAACGAAAAGGAGACCACAAGTGCCCAGAATGGCGTCTACGTCGTCTACCTGTTCGTCATCGAGTACGGCACCGTTATTTTGAGCCTAAATCAAGGGTCTGAACGCCTTGTGAAGCGGCTTGGCACACGCGCCGGCCGAGCCAAGATGGAGACCTTCTCCAAGAACATCCGAGATGCACTACCCGCTAAGGCCTGGGAGGGCCTAGAGGAGACGATCCTGCTTCCAGACAGCGCGCAACGACCGAAGCGCTACCAGTATGGCAATATCCTCGCTCACACCTACAAGGCCGACGGCCTACCTTCCGTCGAAGTCATGAAATCCGATCTCGACCATTTTCTCACGCTGTACGACCTCGCGCTAGACGCCAAACGCCACTTGTCCGCCGCCGGCCGTGAGATGCCAATCACGCCCAATGCGCCAACAACACCCACTCGACAGGTCGACTTCCAACCTGCGTTTAAGCCGAAGAACAACGCCGACTACGAGCAGTTCATCCATGGCGGGTTGATCCAAAAGGGCCGGACACACGAAACGCTCCTCGAGCAATACGGCCACTACTTGGACCGCTGTGGCTTCATCCCAGCGACGAACGTGCATCCTCGAGACATGCTCGCCCTCAGGGACGACATCACTTGGCTCATCGAGATCAAGATTGTTAGAGGCGGCAAAGGCATGGACGCGGCTCGAGAAGCCCTGGGACAGCTACTCGCGTACCGATATCTACACCACAACAACAATCAAGCTGTTCAACTTGTCGCGGTTTTCAACGAAACCGTTGGCGGCCTCAGTGTCGGACTCCTCGACGCCCATAAGATCGCCGTCGTCTGGAGGCATGACCACCAATGGTGGGGCACTCAGCGCGCCTTTTCCGATCGGCTCTGTGAGGCGGTGAACATGTCCGCGTAGCCCCCGGAAACACAGGGGGAGCCCAGATCGCCAACTGATCTATCTGAGTCCTCCAGTTTGGAAAACGGCTTACGAAAGCTTACCTGTCCCGCACGCTGGGTTGGGGTCATCGCCAGAGCTTCCCGATAGAGTTAGGTCCGAATGACCTAGATAATCAATACGGATTGGAGACCTTCCGTACGTGCTCCGTAGAATTTCTACGCTGCTTCAAGCTCCCAAGCCTCACTATTCTTCAATGACCGCTATCGATTACCGACAGCCCGAAGCAGCCGTGACAATGGTCAGCCTGCCCTCAATAAACCTTCTCTCCGGGCGCGCCGGACCGAGACATCGATCGAAACCTTCCAGGACTTTGATCAGCTACTTCGACGCAACCCGCACACCCGCAACATGAGGGCAGCCGGCATATATATCATGAGAACGCTGTTCAGCCGGAAAGATACTCCAGAACAGCCGCTTCTGCAGAGTTTCGCATCTGCCGAGACCTCTTCGGGCCAACATAATAAGCCTGCATAAAGTCCTCTTCGTCAGCAGCGAGCACCTCCCCGATCGTCTCAAAGCCCAAGCTTCGAAGACTTTTTTGCTGGAAGTCAGTTAGATCCAGATACTTAATTGACGCCTTGAGTTGCGCATAGAGCGCTTGATTCCCTTCCGTCAGCCCATCTACCGAAAAGGACTTGAGTTCGCGGAATTCGGGGTGATTGGCCCCATATTCGGCAAACCGTTTAATGGATAGACTAGAGCGAATCTCTGCACCAAATGAGATGGGATCCGCATCAAGCGAAGAGAGGCAACCCAAATTGACCATATATCGAGTCCCTATCTCGCTACGGGTCCCTTTGACGCCAGATACCCCTTCTTGAAGGATGCCACTATAAGACAACAGGCGAAGTGCCTCCCGCACCGCATGAGGCGCATCACGATGCACCCACACGTAGGAACTCGTACCCGCCGCAGCGGACCTATTTCTCGCGTGAAGAGTAGGGAGGACACTGTTTTCGATGAAACGCCTCCCCCAGTCAATTAGCGGCAGATGGCCAGGGTATCTCTCAGATAGGGCTGAGTGCTCTGCCCAGATCTCTTCTCGATAATACTCCTTGATTACATCTTGTACGTTCCTGCGGTTAAAGCTCGGCGTACGGTCCATCGTTTTGAGCAAGGTACGTGGATTGCCGGTTGCACAATAGGCTAGCGCGTCAAACAGCTCTCCATTTTTGGTAATGATCGCTCGAAGGGACGCGTCTTGCTTATAAACAAGCTTCCGCATGTTGAGAGCGTACTCTGGCTCCGAAATCACACGATCGACGCTGAGGGTAGTCGCATCGTGAACAGGCTGAAAGGAGTCACCATACGCCGTTGCCCCTGGATATACAGCCGCTTTGACGGCCACAAAAGGACTTCTCAAGTCCCGCATCAACGTGAAGAACTGACGCTGCTGCTCAGGCATGAAGACATGCGCCGCCTCGTCAACAAATAGGCATATTCGTTTGAGGTTTGCATACCGACACAGATCTTCGATTGCGTCTCTGAGAGTATCCGAGTCAGGCACATCCTCAACCTGAGCCGAGCCTGTAGAACCTTGGTAGGAGTTTTCTAGCGCCTTCTCGACTCGCTCCATCTCTGATTTGCCACCGGCGGGCTTCTCTCCTTGGATGGCGACTATGGCGGACGTGGAGGGTAGGGTAAGGCCGAATTCTGTTGACGCACGAACTATGGTGTTACAAATCTTTGACATCATCCAAAGCAGAAATCGCTCTGGAGTATTGGCCCGGACAAGGCTGGCTCGCGCGAACGTGATATACACCGGAAGGATTCGGTTTTCTTCGAACGAATCCACCAATTCGGCTTGAGCGGCTCTCATGAGAAATGACTTACCAACACCCCGACTCCCCTTGAGGATGATCGGCGCTCGACCTTTCAGAGCGTTAATAAGCTGCCTATCTGTATCCGATTCTACCAGATAAGATAGAACGTCCTCTTGCCTGATGTCTTCCGTGCGAAAGAAAAGATCGCCTGCCACGGCGCAAACCTACCTTCTAAGCGGGAAGTCCAATGGTTGTCCGAACAGATGGGATGTGACTGAATGAATGCTCAATTACCGAATGGAGCGCTCCTTTATCGTCGCCCGGAAGCAGCTCTTCTGCATAACGACAGTAAAGCAGGTAAAGAACCGCAGTTGCGGCCTTCTTTGCCGTCTCTGCCCAATCGCTGAGCACAGGCTCTGCATATGCGACAGTTTGCGGTAGTCTACTAGTAACTGACGCCTTCCCGTGAACAAATTGAGAGCAGTGACGAAAGCAGGAAGCAGCCATATCTGAATAGACGTGCGCCTGTTCTATAGCATCTTCTTTAAATTCTCGCACAAACGATTTAGATAGCATTCCTTCATCGGCACTCAAGGCCTTGGACCACGAAAAGTCATACCGATCCGACAACCACTTCCTTCTCTGGAGCTCGTTGGCAGAGAAATATACTGATGCGAAGCTTAGTTCGAGAAATAGACGAACACCATCATAGGCTAGACGATAAAGCCCTGACGATGCGGCGTATGTTGCATAACCAAACTCTTTGCGGGCGTCCCTCAATAGAGAGGATTCAGGTCTGGAAGAGATCATTTCCTCATAAACCTGTACATCAAGCTCGAGCCTAACCAGTCGGCCTATTGACGCCGACATATTGGCTGCAGATGCCTGGATCACCTCACCTGTGCTCGAATGCAGAGCTAACAGCTGCTCGCGAATAACTCCCATATTTCCCGCATCTGCAAGCAAACCCTGGCGATCCATGACTGATCCTCTAGTCTAATATCGAAGTAGTCCTCCGCTTAGGCATATTGTGCACCAAGATTGGAGCTCTGTCGCGGCAAATTCAGAGCTTCTAAGCTCTCGTTGTCAACGACGTGGCCAGTTGGGCTCGGTGCTGAGAGCTGCTCTGCCCGCCCGACTCCGGCAGCCGGGGCTACCGCCGACCTGTCGGCCATGCAGTTTGACCTTCAGGCGCCATCATCGTCCGGCGGAGATCGAATCGATGAGGTCCTGAGCAGGAGCGGTGCGAGCTTGTCTTACAGGGTCCATTCCGACGCACCGAAGAGCACTCCACACGGCGAACCGTCGATGTGCCATCTCCCAGGAGACGTGGATGGCTAATCGGGCGGCCGTCCCGGTCTCACCGAAGTCGCCCGGGTAGTCGACTTCGGTGAAGATGGGACATGGGCGGGATGATCTTCTATGTGGTGCAGGCATTGCGGGACGTTAGTGCAGCTCACGTCACATACAGCAGCCGTACAGCCCCCACACTCCTACCGCGGAGCGTTCATGGGCACGCCGTCATAGTCGAGCAGACGAGCACCAAGCTTGGCCAGCATCACGTTGGTGGTGCGGTCGACGGAGTACAACACGGTGCCTCGCATACCGCGGGTAGCAAGCACCCGGTAGGTGTTGCGGACCAGGAAGTCGAAGTCCAGCGCGTTCTCGACCGCCCTGTCGCGGTTCTGGCTGATGTCGGCCTGCCAGCCTCCGTCGCGCCAGACCAGGTCTGGGCCGAAAATTACGCCTGCCCAGGCGTACTCGAAGCCCTGCGCAGTATAGATGCAGCCGATCTGGCCGCGGCCGCCTGGGTGTGTCGCCCAGAGCGTGTGCGGCGGCTTGTCGCCGACCCACTCGTCCCCCTTGGCGTTCCACGGCCGGTTCCAGCCGTTAATGCGGACGTTGTCGGCGAGCGTGCCGTTTCGAGGGAACGACCAGGGCCAGCAGAAGCCGGCCGCGATACGGGCACTGCTGTTGGTCTCGGCGGCGCGCTTGTTGAGGAACTTCTCCATAGCCTCTGGGGTGGGGGCGACGTACAGCTCGTAGTTCTCCAGCGGCCGCCACCGCCGCGGCGGCTCTCCGGCCACCAGGCCGAGTAGCTGCTCGACCCAGCGGATGTATTCCGGGTCGCCGCCGCAGCGGAACTGGCTGCGCAGGTCGATCCGCAGGACCTCGTGCTTCATCTCCTTGGCCGCATTCTCAATCAGCTGGATGGTGCCGTCTTCGCCAGGGCGCACCACCTGATGCTCGTCCAGCAGGAAGACGGGCACGTCCGCCGCCTCGATGAGCTGCTTGACCTGGGACGGGCCCGTGCCGGATGCCTGGCGCCTGAGCCGGTGCGCCTCGTCGGCGATGAGCACGTCCAGCTTCGAGCGGAGGGTTTCGAAGCTGTTGAAGTACCGGAAAATGCGCCTGGCGCGCGTGTCCTCGCCGGCGTACTCCCACAACGTGCGGGTGAAGGAGCGGCTGCCGGTGGCGTGCACGACCTTCAGCCCGTCCTTGCTGCACGCGGCCAGCAGCTCCAAGGCGATCACGCTCTTGCCGGTGCCAGGGCCGCCCACGATCAGCACGACCCGCTTGTTGCCCCGGCGGCTCGCCGCCAACTGGGCCTTGACGTACTCGACGGCTATGCGCTGCTCGTCCAGCAGGGGGAAGACGGAGCGTCCGCGCACGCTCTTGTTGACCGCGGTCATCAGGCTGTCGGTCGGTGACACGCGGGCGGACAGTAGGTCGTGGGCATGCTCGAGTGCCATTTCGCCCGAGAGGGTCTTCGTGAGCATGGCCGCGAACCGTTCACGTTCCTCCAGTTCCTGGCCGTACATCTGCGTGCGCTTCGCGCCGCCCTCCAGCTCCTGGCTGTCGCCCTGGATCGTCTCGAGGACCGCGGCGGGCATGTTGTGCAGGTTGACCAGGCTCATCACCTTGGCGGTCCGGAGCATCGGCACGAAGTCGCGCAGAACCTGCCGGTACCCGTCAGCCTGGACGGCCGGGTGCAGGCGCGGGTTGCGGCCAGGCGCGTTCGGCACGTGCACCATCTGCGTGCCGCGCACCGGCCGGACCTGCGACCACTGTTTGTTCTCCACCACCACGACGCAGATCTCGCCGGTCTCGCGCTCGCTTCCGACCAGGACGATGTCCATGCGTACGTCGCAGATCGGCGCGGTCAGCTCGACCAGCACCTGCACGTCTTGCAGGCCGGCGCTGATTAGCAGGTCGACGACGGTGGGGATGCTGCCGCCCCACGAGGCGCTCTCGCTCTCTCTCGGCTTCGCGCCGTGCATCGCGACGAAGCGTCGGCGCAGTTCCTCGACCAGATGACCTTGGACGATGATCTCGGCGAGTTCATCGGCACTGCCCTGATACAGACAACGCAACGCCACGAGAGCGCTCCTTGGGAACGACGGCCGACGCACGGTCAGCAGACGGACGGGGGGCGAAGGGTGGTGCGAGCCGTACTGTAGCGATCATTGCTGACAGATTAGGACAGATCAGGGCAGCACCCGTGCGCAGATATAAAACTGGCGTCTCCACTGGCCGAACCGCGAACCCGCCCATCTCCCCTCCCAGGAGGTGGGTGGAGCGTGCCTACCTGCGATCAGGCGGCCGTCACAGTGACCCTGCCGTTCAGCAACGCGTAAACCTCGTCAGGTCCTGCGTACGGGCCGGCAGCGACGACTGCCGCGGCGGCATTGTCGTCGGCCATCTCCGTCTGGAGCCCAGCACGGAGGGTGCCATCAGTGAGGTGCAACTCCACTTGGTCGCGGTAGAGGTAGGCGGTGCGCCACCAGGGAAGGGTGACGAAGAGTGAGTCGCCGCCAGAGAATCGAACCGCCCCGCCACCCTGGAAATGGCTTAGCAGAAGGGGCCTCGGCGGCGCTCAGCCGGAGCTTGGCAAGCACCGCCTGAAGGCGCGCGGTGCAGTCCAATGTTGTCGGCGGTCAGGTGCGGCGTCAGCGGCAGCCTGAAAGCTTCGATGAGCAAGTGCAGCCTGGTTGTCAGCCCGCCGCGAGACCGTCCGGGCGCATGCCGCTTGTGGGGACATGCACGGGATGATCTTTGGGGTGGCGCACGCCGCGCGAGGCATCTGCCGAGCTCAGAGGGTGCATCCCAGCTGTACAGCCTCCGCCCTCCTAAAGCGGGTGCCGCAGGTTCGAATCCTGCCGGGGGCACTCACCTAGATCGGCATTTTTGGCCCCTGACCTGCGGTTTCATAGCCGCAGGTCTTTGCTTTGCGGACCTTGATAGGCAGCCGACGGTGCCCGCATGCAGCCATAAGACCATGATCAGGGGACATATGCGGGATGATCTTGAAGGCGTTTCCCCAGGTCAGACCCTAATTCTGGCCTATCTGGGCCTCCGGCAACCCGCTACGACCGCCCGGGCATGGGACGAACACGGCCGTTGATCGTGCCAAATACGTGCGTAAATCCGAGCGTCCTTGCCGATGAGTTCGTCGTGAGCCACCACAGCCGTAGGACGGTGGCGAGGTAGTTCAGGCTCGTACGGGGCAGATCCCGTCAACGATCAGGTCAGCCCGGCCACCGTTGAGGTCGTCGGCGCGCCGCTTGCCCATGACCAGGCTAGGCGTGGATGCTGGCGACACGGCGGTCTCAGTATGTTCGCATTGAACTGGATGCGCGACTCTCCCGCAGCCACCTCACCGGCGCCGTTCTCCGCTTTCTCGCCGCCAGGAACAACGCCGCCAAGTTGGTGCTGAGGTTCTCGTCGTCCACAGCGGTTCCCGAGGGCTGGGCGAACAGCTCCTGCGAGCGCACACCGAGGTCCACTGCGCGGGCCCTACTCCTGATCCCGACGCCTACCTGGCGATGCACGACGACGCCGTACGCTGGGGATCGCTCAACCGGCGGCTGCTGGCCGCCCGGGTCGCCCATGCCCTGGGGTTCGAGCCCACCGAGCCGATCGTCGACCAGTGCCACAACCTCGTCGAGGTCCGCGACGGGATCTACCTGCACCGCAAGGGGGCAGCGCCGGGTGACGGCCGCGACGTGCTCATCGCCGGTACGCGCGGCACCCCGTCCTACCTCGTGGCCGCCCACGCCGGGCCGGACGCCGGCCATTTCGTGGCGCACGGCGCGGGCCGCAAGATGTCGCGTGCGGACGCTCTGCGCCGGGGGCGGGCCAAGCACACGGTCGAGGAGCTGCGCCGCGCACCGATGGGGTCGCTGGTGGTGTGCGGCGACCGTCAGCTGCTCTTCGAGGAGGCGCCGACGGCCTACAAGCGCATCGAGCAGGTCATCGCCGACCTCGTCCACCATGACCTGGCCACACCGGTGGCCATCACGGTCCCCCTGGTCAACTACAAGACGGCCGACCTCGGGTCCACGCCCCAGAGGGACCACCGGGACCAAAGGGACCACAGATGCTTCGAACCTCCCTGTACATGGTGCGACTGCTGAAACACCGCACGTTAGAGGTCCAGTTGCAGGCGGGCGCGCCACACACCGTCCATGCATCCGAACCGCACGCCGTGCACCGCGACCGCCGCAGGCGCCGTGGCCACGCGCTCGACGGCCTCGACAGCACAGTGGCGAGCCGCACCTCGACCTGGCCCCTGGTCGCGACGGTTCGCTCATCTACCGACACGTCCACCGTCACCCGGCCATTCGCCTCGATCTGGCGGATCACCTCGTCCAACACGGCCACCAGCAGCGCCTCGTCGCTCTCCTCCACCAGGGCGAACATCACGCAGGCATCGGGCACCGCGTCGCCCACCCGGACGCAGCACTCCACCAGCGCCTGTACTGCCTCGGCCAGGCACTCCTCCCTGCCGTCCGCCCACGCCTCCACCGCGACGTCGGCCACCCGCAGGACCGCACGATGCCCCCGCACCATGTGCTCAGCCGTACCCGCACCCGACGGTGTCAGCCACGCACGGGTGACCATGGCGTGGCAGGCTAGGTCAGGCAGCCTGCCTACGGCCGACTCCCGTTCAAGCCAGGTAGCCGATGAGACGCAGGATTTCAGCCTGAGGGATTCGAGCCGAACTCGGGAGCGGAAACATGCGCTCCCGCAGGGCTGTCGACGGCGATGGCCGCCATGACGTGTTCGGCTGAGGCTCGCGTGTTAGCCACGGGTTGTCGCCAAGAGAATGCGGCTTTCACCGGGGAGCCGATTCTCGCCCTCCCCCGACGCCGGGCAAGGCCACAGTGCCGACTAGGTGCGATGTGCGCGAGCAGACCGTACGGTCCATCCGAGACAGGGCGTCGGGCGGGACAGGACCGCGGGCCGCACTCGAGCCGCCAACTCGACGCGGCGTGGGCGGCCTGCGCGTTGAGTGCGACAAGATCGACCTCTGCGGGTGGCTACTTTCACAAGCATCGGTGGGCGGTGAAATTGCTACACCGCCGGGTCCTCTTGCACGTCGGGCACCGTACGGCTCGTGAAAGGATCGTGGTCGGGTGCGTGGGGAGGAGGACGGTGATGGGGCTGGAGGTCCGCGATTATCTGAGCATGCTGTCGGAGGCGTCTGCGGCCATGACCAGCAGTCTGGATGCCGACACCGCACTGCGAAGGTTGTGCAGGATTCTTGTGCCCAGGCTGGCTGACTGGTGCGCGGTCGATCTGGTCGAGGGGGAGACCGTCCGACGGGTGAGTGTGGCGATGGGCGGCTCGGAGGCGCGCTTCGCCCGCATGCCAGGCAAGATCGGGCCGCTGTCGCTGGAGATGGAGGGCCTCCTCCTGCGAATCTTGCGTACGTCGGGTGCGCTGCTGATCCCTGCAGCCGCGAAGACCGAGGGAGAGTTGGCAGAGGCTCGCCTGCGCCTGCATCGGCTGCTTGCCGCCGACTCCGCGATCGTGGCGCCGCTACGGGTGCGCGGAAACGCGCTCGGTGCGCTGACGCTGGCCCGCCTCGATCCGGGTGAGCCCCTGACCGACGTGGATCTGCCATTCGTGGAGGATCTGGCCCATCGCGCCGCTCTGGCCGTGGACAACACCCGCCTGTACGGCCTGCAACACGAGATGGCCACCCGGCTCCAGCACTCCCTGCTGCCCCGGCTTCCCGACATCTGCCCGCTCCGCCTGGCGGCCGGCTATCTGCCCGCCCGGGAGTCGTCGCAGGTGGGCGGTGATTGGTACGACGCGTTCCGGCTCTCCGACGGGACTCCCACCCTGGTGATCGGCGATGTCGAGGGGCATGACATCACCGCCGCCACGCAAATGAGTGAGGTTCGCAACATGCTGCGGGCCCTGGCCTTCGATGGCCGTGAGGAGCCGAGCCAGGTGATGGCCCGCCTCGACTGGGTCCGTAATGGGTTGGACGGGAGCCTGCTCACCACCATGGTGCTGGCCCGTTTGGAAGGCCCGCCTACCGGCCCTTGGCAACTGCGCTGGGCCAATGCCGGGCACCCGGCGCCCTTGCTGATCACCCGGGACGGTGGCACCCGGTTCCTGGAAGCGGGACGTGCGCCGCTGCTCGGCCTGGACCCCAGCCTGTCCCGCACTGACGCGATCGAGACGCTGTCGCCTCGATCGACCGTCCTGTTCTACACCGACGGGCTGATCGAACGCCGTACCGAGCCGCTGGACCGGGGCATGACCAGGCTGCGCAGACAGGCCGGTACCCTGGCTGGCGCCGACGTGCAGACGATCTGCGATGAACTGCTCGCCACCAACGACAAGGCCAACGAGGACGACATCGCGCTGCTGGCCGTGCAGGTTCCGGGCGAGTAGCTGCGGACCGGCGCTGCCAGCGCGGCCCCTGAGGGCCGCCGGGTTGATCGGAGCTCCATACGGCGCAGACGGCATAAGCCGAACACCGACGGGCTGGAGAACATGGCCCTGGCCCGCCCCATAGGTACGGAGCAGGCCAGGACGCATGACGCGCACGTGTCAGGTCAGGCGGGGACGATGTTCTCCGCCTGCGGGCCCTTCTGGCCCTGGACGACGTCGAACGCCACCTTCTGCCCCTCGCTCAGCTCGCGGTAGCCGCCGTTGGCGACGATGTTGGAGTAGTGCGCGAAGACGTCGGCGCCGCCGCCGTCCTGCGCGATGAAGCCGAAGCCCTTTTCCGAGTTGAACCACTTCACGGTTCCGGTTGCCATGCCGATCTCCTTCAGATAAGTGCAGAACAAACGGAATCCGCACCGTGCGGAATCCCGTCTCGCCGCAATGAGCCCATCCGGAATGACCGGCAAAACAAAACGCGCCCGAAGATCACACTCTGTCGGGCGCGCACAAGTCTCTATGGGTACCACAACTGCAACTCTATTCGATCTAGCACACGTTCTGGGAGAGCCTCCCAGTGCAGGGCGACAGTGGGGAGCCACTCCGGCTGCCGCCTACCGCCCATCAGAGGTTTCGTCGCTGTGACTCATAGCGGTCGGAGCAAGGCCCGTGGGGCAGCCGAAGGAGCCATCCGAGCAGCTCGTGAAGGCAAGTGGTCGGCGCCGTCGATGTCACCCTGCTACTCCTCCTTGTGGATCGTGACAGCTTGGATCGCGGTCAACAGAATCGTGTGCACGGGGGATTCGTGTCGTGTAGCAGCGGATCCATGCGCGTACTCATCGAGCACAACAGTATTGCGGGAACGATCCAGTTCGACGACGGCCCCTTTGAGTGACTGACCTCCACGCAGGTGAACCGTCACCCGCTGTTGGTTGCCTTCCACGCTCGACAGCACATACGTCCATACGTCTACGTCCGCCATCAGTCCTCCGTAGGATTATCCAATAACCGGTCACGATCAGCTCCTACGCCTCTGGCGTGAGAAGGGCGTAGGTCTAACGCCAACACCTCTCTGACTGGAACAATGAGCTGACCTGATCGAGTCGGCGTGCGGATTTTCAGCAAAAACCTCCTTACGTCAATTGATATTGTAAACGCTGTGCGGTCACCGCTGAAATGATCTTCGGCGTTGTGAGGCCTTGATTCAGTAAGCGCTGCAGTAGTGTTTGGGCGGGCAGTGGCCGGTCAGCAGGTCGTGCGCATCCAGGCGCATGCTCGCGCAGATGCGATTCCGCCCCCCTGTGATGCGGGGAAACCAGCTCAGCGCGCGCTGAGCTACCATCAGCGCCGCCTGACTGATGACCGAGGGTGGACGACGGCCTGCTGGGATCGTCGAGCGGCGGAAACGACGTCTGACCTTGCCGTGTTCAAGCCCGTAGGGGCGCCCGTAACGATTTCCCGGCCGCTTGTGTCGGTGGTCTCAACGGACGGCCTCAGCGCGAGGCTATCCCGGCCTCACGATCCACCGTGATGCACATAACCCCTCCCCGCTTCCCGCCGGCCTTGCGATCGTCCGCGCCCATGGAGTCTTTGGGGGCGGCCCGTGTCGGCGAGTGCCTCGGCTCGTTCGGCTGCTGGCTGAATCCAGGGCAATCACCGCAATGAGTACTAAGGTGGTAACAAGGCGGAGCAACCGCCGGAGCCCGACGAGGTCGCCCACGCAAATCCATGCCACGGCCGGCAGTCGCCGACTCAGTACGCCGGACGATGTCGCGCGGTGATCACACCGCCCGTTCCGTGGAACGCGTGGGGTCTACCTGGGGGCATCATGGCCGACGGCCGTACACCCGCTGATCGAGCGCGGCTCGGACGAGCCCGTGCGCACCGCCGACAAAGTGCTCTCTGACAGCGGCCGACGATGGCCACGTCCCAGGAACTCCTAACGGCAATCCGATGCGGGTCATTGCCGATTCGGACGATCTGGTCACGCTCATCCGGCATATCCCGCTCCGCCAGGAGGCTTGACATGTTCGAGAAGTTCACCGAGCAAGCGAGGCATGTTGTCGTCCTGGCTCAGGAAGAGGCCAGGACACTCAACCACAACTTCATTGGTACTGAGCACATTCTTCTAGGTTTGATCCACGAAGGTGAGGGCGTGGCCGCCAAGGCTCTGGAAAGTCTGGGCGTCAGCCTTGAGGGTGTGCGCCTGCAGGTCAAGGAGATCATCGGCCAGGGCTTGCCGGCTGAGTCTGAGCACATTCCGTTCACCTTGCGGGCAAAGAGAGTCCTTGAGCTGGCGGTCCGTGAGGCTTTGCAGCTGGGTCACAACTACATCGGCACCGAGCACATCCTGCTCGGGCTCATCCGCGAGGGTGAGGGTGTGGCCGCCCAGGTGCTGGTCAAGCTTGAGGCCGATCCTGTACGTGTCCGACATTGGGTTCTCCAGTCGCTGTCCGGCCGGGGCAGCGACGAGACAGCGGCGACCCACCTTTTCCAGGAGTCGGTCCGGCCGATCTCAGGGATGCTCGATCAGTTCGGCTGTAACCTGACCCTGGCGGCCCGCGAGGGCAAGCTGGATCCGGTCATCGGCCGCGAGAAGGAGATCGAGCGGGTCATGCAGGTCCTCTCCAGGAGGACCAAGAACAACCCGGTGCTGATCGGCGAGCCCGGCGTCGGCAAGACCGCCGTCGTCGAGGGCCTGTCGCAGAAGATCGTCAGGGGCGAGGTGCCCGAGACGCTGAAGGACAAGCAGCTCTACACGCTTGACCTCGGCGCGCTGGTCGCCGGCTCCCGCTACCGCGGTGACTTCGAGGAGCGCCTGAAGAAGGTGCTCAAGGAGATCCGCACGCGCGGCGACATCATCCTGTTCATCGACGAGCTGCACACGCTCGTCGGCGCGGGCGCCGCGGAGGGCGCGATCGACGCGGCCAGCATCCTCAAGCCCATGCTGGCGCGCGGCGAGCTGCAGACGATCGGCGCGACCACGCTCGACGAGTACCGCAAGTACCTCGAGAAGGACGCCGCGCTGGAGCGCCGCTTCCAGCCGATCCAGGTGGCCGAGCCCTCGCTCAGCCACACGATCGAGATGCTCAAAGGTCTGCGGAAGTACTATGAGGCGCACCACGCCGTCTCGATCACCGACGACGCGCTGGTGGCCGCCGCGCGGCTGGCCGACCGCTACGTCAGCGACCGCTACCTTCCCGACAAGGCGATCGACCTCATCGACGAGGCCGGGGCCCGGCTGCGCATCCACCGGATGACCGCTTCGGCCGAAGACATCGTCACCGAGGAGCTGATCGCCGAGGTCCTGGCGACCGCCACCGGCATCCCGGTCTTCAAGCTGACCGAGGAGGAGTCGCAGCGCCTGCTCCGCATGGAGGACGAGCTCCACAAGCGGATCATCGGCCAGGACGACGCGATCAAGGGCCTGTCGCGCTCCATCCGGCGCACCCGCGCCGGCCTGAAGGACCCGCGCCGTCCCGGTGGCTCGTTCATCTTCGCGGGTCCCTCCGGTGTCGGTAAGACCGAGCTGTCCAAGGCTCTGGCGGAGTTCCTCTTCGGCGACGAAGACGCTCTGATCAGCCTGGACATGTCGGAGTTCATGGAGAAGCACACCGTCTCGCGGCTGTTCGGCTCGCCTCCCGGCTACGTCGGGTACGAGGAGGGCGGTCAGCTGACGGAGAAGGTGCGGCGCAAGCCATTCTCCGTGGTCCTGTTCGACGAGATCGAGAAGGCCCACCCCGACATCTTCAACTCGCTGCTGCAGATCCTGGAAGACGGTCGCCTGACCGACGCCCAGGGCCGCGTGGTCGACTTCAAGAACACGGTCATCATCATGACCACCAACCTCGGCACCCGCGACATCTCCAAGGGCATCGGGGTCGGGTTCGCGAAGTCGAATGACGCCGACTCCAACTACGACCGGATGAAGGCCAAGGTGCAGGAGGAGCTCAAGCAGCACTTCCGGCCCGAGTTCCTCAACCGTGTCGACGACATCGTGGTCTTCCACCAGCTCACGCCGGCCGAGATCATCAAGATCGTGGATCTGATGCTCACCCAGGTGGACGCTCGGCTCAAGGACCGCGACATGGGGCTCGACGTCTCGCCCGAGGCCAAGCAGCTGCTGGCCGACCGGGGCTACGACCCGGTCATGGGCGCCCGTCCGCTCCGCCGTACGATCCAGCGCGAGCTCGAGGACTCGCTGTCGGAGAAGATCCTGTACGGCGAGCTCCGGCCGGGGCACGTCGTCAAGGTGACGGTGGACGGCACCGGGCTCGTCTTCACCACAGACAGCGCGCCCGGCGACCTGCGTCAGGGCGTGGCGGCGTGTCCGAACGTCTCGGCCGGCTGACCAGCAAGAACCCCGATCGCGCCGGCTGGCCGGGTCCAGCGCCTGGCGGCGCGACCTGCAGTGTGATGGCTTCGATCTCTGCGAAGGTCAGGATGAGCGCGAGCACTCCGCTCCGGCCTCCGGCCCCGGGGCGAGAACACGGTACGGAATGTCCTCCTAGCAACCAGCGTGCAAGGGCCGAGCCGGGGAGGCGTTCGCGGACCGCCCATATTTCACACAATGCATGTCCATTTAGTCACTGACTGGGCGCATACTGAGACCATGAGGCCCAAAGCCGTGCCCCGGCGACCCTTGCCTAACAGTCCCTTCAACGTTCCGGACGTTCCCCTGCCCCCTGTCGAGCAATTTGTGGCAGGAGATCGGGCGAGCCACGACAAATACGGCCTCGGTCGGGTCATCGCGGTTGAGCAGGATGTTGCCGTTCTCGTCGATTTCGGCACTGAGACGTACCGCATAGCCGCGCCGTACGCCAAGCTCGTGAAGCTGTGACAAGGTCGCGCTCTTCGGCCGGCGCTCGTTCAGCCCTTCAGCGCCCAACAGGACCGTCGAGCGTGGCAACCGCTCCTCGACCGCGCCCCGCGAGGCATGGAGCATGTCCAGATCTGCCAGCTCCACCGCCGCTGCCCTCCCGGACTTCCCCGACGCGATCACTCACGCCTCCGGCACGGTGCGGCATCCTTTCCGGCACAGCTAGGCGTAGGCTGGTCTGGCCTGAGACTTTCCGCATGTCGGCAGCCGCGTTGACATCGCCTCGGTCGTAGCCGGTCCTTCACGCCGGAGACAGGCGGCGCGCCAGATGCCGAACCAACATCGTCTCGTCGCGCCCGTTGCTCCCCAACCGGCCCAGGTGTTCCTGGAGGCCGACCTTGGCCCGAGACGGAACGCTCGCCGACGGCGGCACCGCACACCCGCCGATCGAGGCGATCGGCGTCACGGCTCCGCCCCGTCCTGTACGCCGCCGACGGCCCAGAGCCGAGCCAGGCGCTCCTCGACGCGGCCGGCTGCACCGAGATCGACCATCTCGTGTCCCACGCCCGGCAAGCCCAGGGACCGGCTGACCCAGCCCGCGCCCAGGCAAAGCCTGCAATGACCGGAAGGATCCATTATCAGCGAGCACTCCGTGATCGACGGCAAAGCCTGCCCTGCCCCTCGTCGTGTCATCGAGACCGCAGCCATCGGCACTCGCCATCAATCCCAGGCCGAGATCACCCGATGGACGTGCATCCACGGGCAACATGTCGGTCAGGGCTGTGTGACGTGCTACCAATCCGCGGCCGAAGCCGACCCGGCCTTGCCGTTGTGGAAGGTCGCCGTATGGTTCACCTCCCCACGACCGATCCCGATCAAAGTCCTGCACGACGTGCATCGCCACGGCCGCGACTTCGCGCTCGACCAGCCGTCCACTCCCTTGGTCTTCGTCCTGACCGGCCAGGCCCGAGCCGACCAGGGAGTGGAAGCGGTGGCGGGCGTGGTCGGGTTCCTTCTGCGGAACCGGCACACCATCGATGGCTTCACCGTCACGGAGGTCCACGCCGTCCACGTCTGACGCACAATTCCATTGGCCGCCACGGTAGTTGAGGACCACCACGGCGTGAACGTCGACTCCCATTCAGGCAGGGCGGGCCTCCAGCCAGTCGGTCAGGGCCTGGCGCAGATCCGGGTGACGGGCAGCCGGCGGATATTGCCGCCGTCGCGGCCTTTGCCACGGATGCATGGTTCGCCTCGCGGGCTGCCAGGCGTATGTCGGACGCATCGTGGCCCACGACTTGGGAGATACAAGCCCGCGAGGTAGGGCAGCAGGGGATCCCGGAAGCCATGAGGGAGGGTGAGGACACCGAGGACTTTTCGAGCGTTGGCCGCCCGTGCCACGCTCGGCACCTGCAGCACCCTGGTCGTCGGTGTCTAGGCCGCCTGCGAGAGGCGTTTCTCTGTGCGGCCTGGCGACGCACGCCCTTCCCGGCACATCGCCCGAGGGACGCAGCGGGTCCGATTTCCCGCTCATCCATCCAGACCGGTCACACTACTCGGCCCTGCCGTACATAACGACGAGGTCCAGCCAGTTTTGTTGACCACCAGTGTCCTGAGCGAGGGCTTGTCAGTTGAGCCCTGCTGTGGCGTGGCCTCGAATCTCCGTCAGGCAGAGGGCCCGGACGCCGCACGGCAATTACGCATATGGTCCAGGCCCTGCCTGCGCGCCGGGCCTGCCGCTCTCCGGCCGCCGGATACAGAAGTGTGTCGCCGACAGGTAGCTGTCGATGGGCCGGGCATCGCGGCCATGCTCCAGATGCGGCGCGCGCTCCAGGCGCGGCGGCGCCGCCGACCAGGAGTGGGGCCGCAGGTGACCATATGGAACTAAGGAACCCCGTCCGGAGGATTATGCGATCAACGGCGCCGTAATTCCGGAATCGCTCCGGCAAGTTATCGCTGCAATTCTGGAATCGGACCTTGAGCGGGGTATGGTGGTGGCACCGCGGACATTTCGTGCGTTGGCATTCACGTCGGCGTCGCCCACGGCGGTAGACCGCTTTGGCCCCTTCGCGGGGACCGGACAGGCAGCCATGACGCCGACCATTCTTTCTCACCTAACGCCGATGAGCGCCCTTGCATCCAAGGTTCGGCTTTCCCTGCATCCAAGGTCGAACCGGCGGGCACCTCTAGACGGCGCGTGGTGGCCACGTTCCCGGGACGCCGCCGCCGAACTGCCCGGCCTCATCGCCGCCATCGATCGGCGGCTCGGCCAGGCGACATCACGCGTGAGCCTGCACAGGAGCGCGTGGAATCGGGTTCCGCGCCGCATTCCGGGACGCGGCCGCCAGGTCAGCGTCGGCTGGTTCCGCCACGCCGATCCTCACGTGATCACCTTGACCTTCGCCGACGCCGAGGCGATCCTCCTGCTGGTCATCCCACCGGACACCGCCACTGGCGCCGCCAAGGCCGCCATCAGACTCACCGCTCAGGACACGACCGGCGTCGCCCCCGCCGACATCCTCGCCATCGCACAAATTTCCCCCGCCCAGTCCACGCGTACGACCGACGCCGACGGCTTGACCCGCTGGGAGAACGAAGGCGGGCACATACCGGATTACCAACCCGGGCCGCCTGCCCAATAACTAACCAGCCGGTGCGGTCCGGCCCACGCGCAGCCTGCCGGCTGGATCGAGCTGGTCCCTGACGCCGCCCTCTCGGCGGCCGACCGCTCTCCGGCCGGCAGGCGTCTCATCCCTTCGCTTCTCCGATCGGAGACTCCCATGTCAGTCCTCAACACCACCCCCTCGGCGGGGCCCCGCAATCGGCAGCCCACCACCGTTCGCCTCAGCGGCGAGATCGACATCTTCACCAGCAAGGCCCTGCGCCAGCAGTTGCTGAACGCGCTGCGTCACAGCATCGGCCCGCTCGTCATCGACCTGTCGCAAGTGAGCTTCTGTGACGCCAGCGGTCTGGCTGTACTGGTGGGCATCCAGCGCCGCGCCAGCGCGCGAGGCATCAGTCTGGCCCTTACCGCCCCCCAGCCGTACACGTCCCGGCTGCTGCACATCACCGGCCTGGACCGCAGCCTGCCCATGACGGCGTGAAGCGGCGCCCGTAAAGAGATGTCCAATTCTGCGCTCAGCGTTGGCACCCGCATCTGAAGAGCGGGCACGCCTTGCAAGGCTCCCGCTGCGAATATCGTGCTGACCAGGTCAAACACCCATCAAGCGATAGGCGATGCGAGGTCCTTGTCAAGGAGCCAATGCAAGTCGAGCAGCCACCATATATCGCCCATTAGTAGACATGCTGGACTCGAAACGACTCGAGCTCTCCTAAAGCGGGTGCCGCAGGTTCGAATCCTGCCGGGGGCACTCACCTAGATCGGCATTTCAGGCCCCTGACCTGCGGTTTCTCAGCCGCAGGTCTTTTGTTTTGTGTCCTTGGTAGGCAGCAGGCGGTGCCCGCATGCAACCGTAAGACCATGATCAGGGGACATGCGCGGGATGATCTTGATGGCGTTTCCCCAGGTCGGACCACATTTTAGGCCGCCACGTTCGCCGGTACCCGCTTCCGGCCGCACGGCACGGGGGAACACAGCCAGCCTGATCATGCCGAATACGTGCATAACCTTCGTTTGAAGTTCACATCACCGGGCCAGTACGCGGGCCGCACCGGCGACAACGGTGGTCGCCGGCACCCAGCCAGCCGCGATCAGCCGTAAAAGAGCCACTGCGTCGCTCCCCCTGGGTTGAACGCCGACTGCTGGTCCGCATCGACAATGGGAAGCAGCAGATCAAAAGCATGGATTACGGCGCTTGAGTGCGGAGACTCGCCCAGCTTCAGCGGAGGCGACACCGAGTAGACGACACTGCCGATGGCCAACAGGGCAACGGGGCAGGTGGCTGCCCGCCACAGCTTGTAGCCGACACCGACCGTGACGTCCCGCAGAAGGCCTCACACCCGACCGAGCAGCGGCCGATCACGCTGCTGACAGCTGACGTCGTTCCTTGGCGTACAGGACGGCACGGGCCTCATCGTGCTGACCCTCGGCAATGCAGGAGACGGCGAGCTGTTCGTACGGCTGCGGGTGGAACTCCTCGCCGGACAGCCAGCGCACACGCTCACGCACGGAACACCGCGGCTCCAGCACCGTGTACGTCAGCCCGTCTACAGCCCACGCGCGTCGAGTGCGGCGCCACCGGGATTAGCAAGCACCGCCCCTCAAAGGCCAAATCGAGCGTGATCTGGCTGTCGACGAAACGGACCTCACTGTAGGCCGACATGCCGCCACACACCACGTCCGAGCCGACCTCGTTACGGGTGAAGCGCAGCGCAACGGCGCCCGGCTTGTCGAGTATGACGCCGCCGAGCAGGACCTGGACGTCGGTACGGCTGTTGCGGATGCGCACCTCACCGCAGGTTCGCAGGTAGCGCAGCCGCAGTGGCCCTTGGAGACCTCTCGACCAGAAGACAGACGTCGCGGCCGTTGTCCAGATGCGCGCCCTCCAGGAGAAGGCCACCGCCGACCGTGGCGCCGACGAGAGTGATCCGATCGGCCGCCACGGTCACGCCCGAAGCATCGAGAGAGCCGATGGACGCGCGGTCGAGTGTCAGGCAAGGCCCATCCTCATTACGCAAGTCCGCGCCCGCCAGTCGCAGGCTCCATCCAGCCGAGCGCCGACCAAGCGGATCTCACCCGTGGCCGCGAACCCTTCCATACACCAGACGCCGCCGTTCACAGCCATCCCGCCACCACTCGACGCCGCACCGGCGCGACACTTGTTGGCGTCGGGAGAGACCTCAGACAGGACATTTCCGATGACCTCCTCAATCAGCCCTGCGGGGTCGCTGACCGGCTGCGAGCCGACGGCGGCATGCGCCTGATGAACGCTCACATAGGTGTCAGCCTCAGGCTGAACGGCGCCAGACTGGACCACCGCCTAACGCACCAGCGATGCGGCCCTGTCAATGAACCTGTCGACAGCCTGCCGACCTCGCCCATGCACTTATCCACTTCCTCGAGGGTTACCAGCGTGTGGATGTCAGCAGCGAGTTCCATCGCCGCGCCGGCGAGCCGTAGAGCCTCATCATCGTCCGTGAGCAGGCGTACCAGGCAAAGCGCTTGCCAAGCAGCTGCTCGACTCTGGTTCTGAATCGCCTTGGCCTCCGCGTACGCCTCCGGACTCGCGTCTGCCCGTCTCTTCGCTCCCCAACGTGCCCCCTGCTTTACACGAAGATCTAGAACAGCGCCGGCAAAGGCGCTATAAGCTTTCATGCGCTCCTGACGGAGCCGCTCTGTCCGCGTGAAGCTCTCGGTACGGGCGACCGTCCATCTCTGGAAGAGGAAGGTCGTGAGTGAACCTAGAAGGGTTCCTGCGATAGCGATGAGCGCAGCGAAGACAACCTGCATAACTTCAGTTGAGCACTACTGTGCTCGATGACAAACTCGGCCCTACCGCGAGGTGGGGACACCTTGAGCGCCGGATGATGGAGATCCGGAGACAAGGAGTTCCACGTGGCGATGAAGTCGTACCCGCCGGAGTTCAAGGCGGACGCCCTCGCGTTGTATCTGTCCGGTCCGGGACGGACGCTGGCCTCGGCGGCTGAGCACTTGGGGATGTGCAGGCAGAGGCGGGCTGGGGTAGCTGGGCCGTCCTACGCCGAACTTAGCTTGACGCCCATTTGAGCCCTAACGCGGAATATGTCCCCAAATGCAACCTCAACCTGCATTGATCATTTAGCTGGAAATGTCCCCCAAATCGTGATCATGCACGTGCGGGCTTATCATCTGGGTCAACAAGTGGTGCTCCTGAGGGGGATGCGCCCGTTGGTGCGTCTCGCGGGAGACAGATGGAACATGACGTTGACGTCGAGGGGCTATCGATCGAGTTGCCTTCTCGATGGTCCGATTCGATCAAAGTTGACAAGAACATCGCACGCCAGCTCCTTTGTCCACCACGCAAGGCCCGTCTTGTCAATGAGAACCAGTCAGTATGGGCGGCCGCAGAGGACCAGCGCTGGCCTGTCATCAAAAGCCCCGCCCCGGAATACGTGCACCTCGTCCGGAAAAAGGAGCGGTTCGCTTGGGGCGGCCCCTCCGAGGCGCACGCTCCGGCCGGAGTAAGGGCATCTCTCGAGGGAGCCTTTCGTCTGCCCGGCCTCGACGCGCAGAGCCCGCGAGGGTTGCGTGCACCCCAGACCGGCGCTCTCCTGGCCGTCTTCGCCCACTGGACCACCGGAAGCCAGCACCCGGCAACGGTCGTGATGCCCACCGGCACGGGCAAGACTGACACGATGGTGGCGATCTACGCAGCCGCGCGCCCGGAGCGCCTGCTGGTCCTCGTACCCTCCGACGTGCTGCGCGGTCAGACCGCGGGCAAGTTCGAGACCCTTGGCATCCTGCCTGAACTGGGCATCGTCGCCGGCCCGTTCGAACGCCCTGTGGTAGGCCGCGTGGAGCACCACTTCGAGTCGGGCGACAGCGCCCGCTCCTTCGCGCAGGCGTGCAACGTGGTGGTCACTACCCCCGCCGCCCTTTCGGGCTTCCCCGAGGACGTCCGGACCATCTTCCTGGCCGAGTTCAGCCACCTGTTCATCGACGAGGCACACCACGTGGCGGCCAGAACCTGGAGCGAGATCCGCGACGCCTTCGACGGCCGGCCCGTCGTCCAGTTCACCGCCACCCCCTTCCGGTCTGACGGGCGCCCCCTTGGCGGACGAGTTGTCTACGCCTTCCCGCTGCGCGAAGCGCAGGCTCAGGGATATTTCGCCGGCATCGACTACATCTCCGTGCTGAGCTTCGACGACCCGGACAGGGACATCGCCGAACGCGCCCTGTCGTGCCTGCGCACCGACCTCGACAACGGCCGCGATCACCTCCTCATGGCGCGGACCAGCTCGATCAATCGGGCCAACGAGCTGCTGAACCTGTACGAAGAGCTCGCGCCGGACCTCAACCCCATGGTCATCCACAGCAAGCTCAGTGGCAGAAAGGCCAAGGCCGCCCTCGACGCGCTCGATCAACGCCACTCCCGTTTGATCATCTGCGTGGGGATGCTGGGGGAGGGTTTCGACCTGCCGCAGCTCAAGGTGGCGGCACTCCACGACACGCACAAAAGCCTAGGCATCACGCTGCAGTTCATCGGCCGTTTCGCCCGCGTGTCCTCAGCGACGGTGGGCAACGCTACCGTGGTGTCCTCGCGATCCGACGCACCGTTCGACGAGCAGCTTCGTCAGCTTTATGCGGAGGATGCCGATTGGAATCTCATCGTCCGCGACCTGTCCCAGCAGGCCGTCGGCGAACAGGAGGACGTCAGCGACTTCGAGGCCGCCTTCGGCTCCGGGCCGGAAGAGGTGTCCATCAAGTCGGTGCTGCCGAAGATGAGCGCGGTGGCATACAGGACTGGCTGCCAGGACTGGACCCCGACGAACGTCTACCAGGTCTTCCCCGAGGAGAATCTGCTCACCTACCCCATCGCCGTCAACAGACGAGATCGGGTGCTCTGGTTCGTGACCCAGGAGCAGGCTCCCGTCCAGTGGGGCCAGCTTCCCGCTGTGGAGGAAGTCGTCCACCACCTTTACGTCATGTATTGGGACGAGGCCCACGACCTGCTGTACATCAACAGCACCAACAACGACAGCCTCCACGAGGACCTGGCCACGGCCGTGTGCGGGCAGACCGCGGACCGCATCACCGGCAAGCGGATCTACCGCGTCATGGGCGGCATTGACCGGCTCGTGCCCACGAACGTCGGCGTCCTGGACGTCAGGAACCGTAACCGGCGCTTCTCCATGCACGTCGGAGCCGACGTCGCGGAGGGCTTCGCCGATGCCGAGAAGCACACCAAGGCTCAGACCAATATCTTCGCGACAGGGTTCGCCGCTGGCGTCCGCACCAGCGTCGGAGCCTCGCTCAAGGGCCGGATCTGGAGCCGCCGAACCGCCGAGTCGCTCAAGCACTGGGTCGACTGGTGCGATGAGATGGGGCTCAAGCTGCTCGACGACAGCATCAACATCGCCCATGTCATGGACAACTTCATCCAGCCCGAAGACCTCGAGGACTGGCCGGAGCTGACCGTCCTGGCTGTGGAGTGGCCGCTGGCCCTCCTGGCCCGTAATGAGGACTCCGTCCAGCTCTCCTACGGCGGCGTCTCCTATTCCTTCCTGGAAGCCGAGCTAGAGGTGACACCCCACATCCCAGACGAAGCCGTCCACTTCGTCATCGGCACGCCTGCTTGGCAGGTGCCCTACGCCATCTTCATCGAAGACGGCCTGATGCGGGTCAGAGCCGCGGGCGACGGTGAAGTGATGATCTCCACGTCCCGCCGTGACCTCTCCGCCACCGAGTTCTTCGCACGCCGCGACAATGTGCTCCAGGTCCTCTTCGAGAACGACGCCCTTGTCTGCGCGCCCGCCCGCCTCCTGCATCCCGTACGCGACATCCCACCCTTCGATTCCGCCCGGCTTCAAGTACCGGACTGGACGGGCATCGACATCACCAAGGAGTCGCAGGGACGCACCCGCGACGCCGACTCCATCCAAGCACGGATGATCCAAGTGGTCCTGGCGCGTGGCCCCTGGGACGTGGTCGTCGATGACGACGGCTCCGGCGAGGTCGCCGACATCGTCGCTCTCCGCGAGACGGAGCGCGAGCTGCACATCCTGCTCGTGCACTGCAAGTACTCATCGGAGCCGCAGGCAGGCGCACGGGTAGAAGATCTCTACGAAGTGTGCGGCCAGGCCAACAAGTCAGCCGCCTATCGCCGCGACATTACCGCCATGCTGAACACCCTGATCAACCGCGCCCGGAACAGGCAGAGGAAATACGGTCATAGCGGCATCGAGGCCGGCACCTCCGAAAGACTCGTCCGCTTGCGGGACACAGCCAGGACTCGTAAGCCGCACCTCACCATCGCCATCGCGCAGCCTGGCATGAGCCAGACCAGAGCCAGCCGTAAGCAGATGGAACTCCTGGCCAGTACCGAGGTCTATCTCCGCGAGATCGCGAATGCCGGTTTCGAGGTGTATTGCAACGTATAGATGAAGAACGGGCGACGGACTAACGGGATCGACGCGGGACTTCACCGCCGGGCACACCCGCGGTGGGAAGCAGTGCCAGATCTCCCGGCGCCGCACCCGGCCAGGCGGTACCGCTTCTTTCCTGCGTTGACTTCTGAAACCGCGCCGCGACGACTCTCCAGCAGCTACCGTAATCGGCAGCCTACCGGCGGCAACCTATTCGGAGGTCCGGCAATACCGCCCTGTCCTAAAGGAGCAGGCCCTGCCTGCGGCAGCGCCGATGTCGACTGTGATCAGTCGTGGACTCTCTCAAGAGCAGGACTCAAGGAGTGAGGTCGATCCCGACGACACTCCCACCATGCTCGATGACCTTGATCTTCTGTTCGACTCCCCCGGCGAGCCCTCGAGCCCAAGGCGCCCGAATGCCTGTGAGAGTTCCTCGTACGTGGTTGACGGTCTGCTTGACGGTCAGCGTCGTGGCCTCCTCCCGCTCCTCCCCAAGCAAGGTGAGCGGCTGCTTGAACAATCCCTCCAGAATCCGGCGCAAAGAATCAACAAGCACGGCGAAGTCGGCCTCCTCGGCCGAGGAGAGCTGGTGCCGCTCGTGGATGTCAAGCGCATCGCGTACAGCGCTACGTAGGCTCCGGAGCGTGGCGCGAGCGATCTCAACGTGAGCACTCAGCAGCAGGACACGGCGTGGTGCCCCGGCAACGACTGCGGTCTCAGGAAGCAGCACCTCGATCTCTTCTTGGCCCTCGGCCCGAAGAACTTCCAAGGCGAAGGTACTAAGGTCCTGGCCGCCGCGCATCAAAGTCTCCGACGGTAGATCGCCTAGCCTCACCGCGTCTCTCTTTCCCCGGCTCCGCCGTTGTGGTTACCTTCGTATCCGATGACTTCCCCGTTTTCGGTCACCGTGCCGATGCGCTGCCGCACAACGCCGCTGGCATCGCCTCGTATGCCGAGGAGGCGGCCCGCGACTCGCCGCACCTTCTGCGTCACAGTCACCGGACTCGTTGCGCTTTCCTGACCGGCTCTGACGATCTCCAGCACGATCCAGCAGACCACCGTCACCGCCAGGGCCGCCGCCAGCGCCCAGCTCCATGCGCTTGTCACCAGATTCGTCAGGACACCCGCGGTGACACCACACAGGACAGAGCCGCCCGCGATCAGTCCAGGCCTCCACCGACTACTCACGTCGCCTCCTGAGACTTCCTGACTACCGCGATGCTAACCCGCCAGCGAGGACGGCACAGATTCCTGGAACGGTCTACCCACTTCATGATCTGCGTCGTATGGTGACATCAAGATTTCGTGGGGGGAAGGTCACATGGTCGATTCGCCACATCTCGAAGGACTTCGCCTGGACCCAGACATCCGTGATCTCCTTACCGGATTTCGCCAGCATGCCTTGTACAACTACGGCGAAATGATCGCCGTGAAGCAGGTCGTCGAGCACCCGGTGGATCATGATGAGATCGAGCAACCCCTTCTCACGGCGGTAACGGCGGTATTCGCCGAACCGGATAACTTTGACGATCTGTTCAATCATCTGCGCGCCCCGGGCTCCGTACTTGTGCTGAACCTGCCCCCGAATGCGGGCCGTACCACTCTCGCCTATGCTCTGCTGGCCCGTCTCCAAGACGAAGGGCTGACTAGGCAGGTGCGGACGCTCCGATACGGTGGAGCGAGCGACTTTCCTATCCGGCGGCTACCGCACGAGAAGAACCAAGGTTTTCTGCTGGTGCTGCCAGCCGATGAGGAGGAGTCGGAGTACCAGGTTTCACCGCAGTTTGGAAGCCGAATCCACACTCTTACGAATGAGCTGAGAAGCCTGGATAATCGGCTCATTGTTCTCACTTACCCGCAGCAATGGCGTCGTATCAGCATGGGTGCTCCCGAGGGGGTCGCACCCGCAGTCAGCATCGTGGCTCCGTCCGGGATCGCAGCGAGTTGGCTGGCCGCCGAAGAGCCAAACCTCCCCCGCCAGCTTTGGCTCAATAACGCAGAGATTCAGAAGCTCCTGCGCGGCGGGACTCCCACGGACACTCTGCAGATCGTCGACCTCATCATGTCGGCGCACAGGAAAACGCTCGGTTATTCGTTGGAGCAGCCCAACTATCAGGCTGACACCGATGAAGGACGTGCCGAATTCCATAAGCTGGTGACCGAGGTGACCGAGGCTCGCCGCAACTGGAGAGGCAAGCTCCTCGAATGGCACAGGGCAGAAGGACGGACAAGCGTCGAACGTAACTTCCTTCTCGCCGCGTCCGTGCTCCGCGGCGCTCCCGTCGCGAACGTGTACGCCAGCGCCGCAGCCCTCAGCACCACGTTCAAGGAGAAGGCAGAGCTCTCGACCAGCGGACAGTCCTCACCCGGGGTCATCGAACTGCTCGACACGGTAGAAGGCGAAGTAACTGAGAAGGGGACGATCACTTTCGTCAGGCCCGGGTGGGATGACGCGGTCCTGGAGTACTTCTGGACCGACCGCCCCCTGGCTAGGCGACCATTCCTCACATGGCTTGCCGAAGCTCCCATCAAAGACCGCCAGGAGGCGCTGGAAGGCCTCACCCAGCAGGAGCGCGAGGCGCTGGCACAACGCATCGTCTCCTTCGCCCTTCGCTGGGCCGTACGCCACCGGCGGCAGGAGCCCCTCAGCGCCCTGGCCGCCGCCTGGCACACCTCGCAGGCCGAGAGCCGAACCAGGCGCATGTGGAACGTCCTGATCGAGTTGCTATCCAGCGCAGCAGCGCAAGAAACGTCCTCCTACCTGCACGAGATGCTCTTGAACTGGTCCAAGAGCGATCGTCCGGCACTACAGACGGCCGTCATCGCCGTATGCGCTAGCGACTTCGGTCAGGTGCACACGGTCAAGGCGTTCCGACGGCTGAAGAAGGCCGCCACGCCCCCTGACACACAGGTAACCGCTACGTTGCGAGTGACGGTTCGTAAGCTGTGGGCCGAAGCTCACCTGCGTCAAGCGCTTCTGGAGTTCATCACGAACTGGTGCCGTGAGCCAGGCGAGGAGGGTGCCGGCGGGCATCAGGCGTTCGCCGCCCTCGCCAGCGCCCCCAGCCCCACCGACCCTTCCCTGCCGCTCCTGCTGGACAGCAGCGATGAGCAAGAGCGGGATCGCACCGTGGGCATGCTGCCTACCGGCTGGACAACGCTGCTTGATCAGGAGCCAGGCTCCGCGCAGTCGGCAGAAGCCAAGGACGCGGTACGGCTGTGGATGTCAGCCGCACTCCACGACGAGAGGCTAGGAGAACCCATATTGGGCTCCTTGCGGCAGGCGGTCGCGCCGGGCGGCCCGGAAGGATCCCAGCGGCGACGTGATCGCCTACGCACCTACGTGGTGGCGTGGTCACAAGAGGGTGAACCGACACTACGAGAGCAGCGAGAAACGATGTACGCTCGGCTTTCCCAGCTGCTTGATAACGACTTGAGCGCATCAGTGCAACAACAATTGCACCAGTACACCGTCGACGAGGAACCATAAGCCGATATGGAGTTCCTGCATCGGCGCGCACGCACGGCCGAAGCTGCGCCGACGTTGGTCGGTGTCTTCATGGACCGGCTGGATACCGCGAACGCCGGGCTAGCCTTCGATGTCCGCATCCGCATCGAATGGCGGCGCGATCTCTTCGCGCCAGGTGCGCTCGCCACTCCACGTATGATCGCACGCACAGTTCGCGAAATCGTGGCAGCAACAGTCAAAGAGACGAGCGTCTTGCGCACGCAGGACGCCGAAGAGAAAACCGATGCGATGTTGCGCAGCATATTGCCCGTGCAGGGCGAAGGATTCGAAGTCCTTCGGGCTAGTGTGACCTTGAAGGCTGATGAAGAAACCATAAACGCTGCCAAGCAGATAGAGAGACTGCTGCATGAGCAAGAACTAGATAAGCTCGCGCGCAGGCAGGTCAAGGCGCGAGCGGACTTCCTGCGCGAGGTGATTTTCGCCGATCCTGCGTCCGCCTATGTGTACACGTTGCTCGACGTTCCGCAACGTGCCGGCGGGCCGGTGAAGGACGTGAACATTGACGAGATGGTCCGGCGGGTCAATGAATGGAACCCAGAATCTCGCTGGGTGGTCATTGCTCAGGTCCTGACCGACTTCGTCAATAGCCTCACCGAGAGCGGGCGCAAAGATTTGCTAAAAGTTTTTTCTACTGCTATCAACACCTTGGGCACAGCCGAGCAGTCGGAAGCACTCTCACGAGCAATGCACCTGTCTGAGGACCGCTGAAGCTTTCAAGCTCCGTGGCGGCTGTCCTGGTCACAGCATGATCGTAACGCCAGTGTTCGGCCGGTGACATGAAGAAGCTCCTGATAGACGGGTTGACCACTACAACCCACACCGTCGCAACCAGAACTTCAGGTATCGTGCCGCCGTCGATTTGTCGCCCCAGACGCTGAAGTACGTGGCCGGGAGGATCCGGCGCCATCGTAAGGCGATCGGGTCGGCCTGGCGGCGACTGAACCCCGGCCGGCAGGCGCTGCTGGTGCTGGTCTACCTACGCAGGGCGAAACGTTCACCGAGCTCGGGCCGGGGTTCGCGGTGTCGCCGGCGACCGCGTGGCGGTACGTGGAGGAGACGGCCGCGCTCCTGTCGGCCCGCTCGCCCAAGCTCGGTCAGGCGCTGCGCAAGGGCAAGCGGGACGGGCTGCTGAACCGCCCCCGGATTCGGTGGAGACTCCAACAAACCCGGCGCGGTTCAGATCGACAGGAACCCTCTTCAAGCACGGACAGTAATGTGTGGCGCTGAGGTAGAGTGTCGGGACTCGCCATGAGCAGCCGTCACCGGCCCACCCGATATGAATCCGCCTGCCGAATCACCACGACTGAACGGCTGCAGTGATCGGCCTCGGTCACGGCCGGATATAAACAGGCACCCGCATCCGAAGAGCGGGACCGCCTTGCAAGGCTCCCGCTGGAAATATCGCTTTCACCAGCGCAAACACCCGCCCAGCGCTAGAGACGGGGAGGTCCTTGCTGAGGCGCCAATGCAGGCCGAGCAATAATCACATATAGCCCATTAGTTCAAAAACCGGACACCGGTCGACTCGAGCTCTCCTAAAGCGGGTGCCGCAGGTTCGAATCCTTCCGGGGGCACTCACCTAGATAGGCAATTTCAGCCCCTGACCTGCGGTTTCTCAGCTGCAGGCCTTTGTTTTGTGACCTTGATAGGCAGCCGACGGTGTCCGCGTGCAGCCGTAAGACCGTGATCAGGGATATACACGGGATGATCTTGCATATGTTTCCCCAGGTCAAACCGATATTCTGAACCATCGACGCATCCGGCAACCCGCTACGACCGCCCGGGCACCACAGCTGCTGATCGTGCCAAATGCCCACGGGCAGCAGGAGGTGAACGTTGTGCCGATCGCCGCAACGGCGAGCTGCCCAAGGGGCACCGCAAGGGACGACGCCCTATTGGCGCACGGAGTGTTGCAGTTGTCAGTGGTTTGCACGCCCGACACGGGTCGCCGACCAGCATGCGGGCCCCCGACGGCCGGCCCGCATGTAATACCGAACGGCCTGTGGTGGATCTATGGACATGGAGGGCACGCCGCTCGGCATGGAGGAACGGGTTGACCACAGGACATCGTCGAGCGCCGATGCGAGCCTGATCAGCGCGAAGCAAGACGGTGCTCGCGTAGCCCTCGCGCCCCTGGCCGAGTACTTCGCACGGGCCGGAAGCTTGCCAGGCGGAGCCATCACGTGATCCCGTCCGGCAGGCGGAAACAGGTCACCCCGAGCGTCGCGAGCGCCATCGATCGGCTGGCGGCCCCGCGGGATTGGACGCTTGCCGAGCGGCGCCTGTGGCGCGCGATGCGCGACGGCGAGTGCTTCGAGGACGACGCGACAGTGCGCGGCCGCGTGATCCGCCACATGCTGCTCAGCCCGCCACCGCCCGCTGACGGGCAGATGCCGCAGCTGCGGGCGCGAGGCGTCCGAATCTCCGGCGTGCTGGATCTCTCCTGCGCCGACATCACAGTACCCGTGCGATTGCAGGACTGCGTTCTCGACACCACGCCCACGCTGGAGCACGCCAGGCTTTCCCGTATTCAACTCGTCGGCTGTGCCCTACCAGGTCTATCCGCCGAGGGCTTGGCCATCGACGGCGACATGGGACTGATCTCGTGCCACCTTGCAGGAGAGCTGAATCTGGCGAGCGCCAAGATCGGCGGCGTGCTCAACCTGCGATTCACGCAGATCACCCCGGCAGGTCGGATCGCGATCGACGCCGAGAACGCCGACATCGGAGGAATCGAAGCACGAGGCCTGCGCTGTGAGGGCTGCTGGTATCTCAACTCCACCACCACCGGAGGAGTCTTCCTCGACGAGGCACAGATCCTCGGCGAACATGCCTTCATCCAGGCGCCTCAGATGACCATCGGCAACGGCGGCTTCTACGCCCGCAACGGCTTCCGCTGCGAAGGCCCAATCAACCTCGCCTACTCCACCGCCGGCGGCCCGATCGCGTTCGGCAACGCGACGCTGGCCAACGCCGGGGACAAAGCATTCATCGGGATAGGGATCCGCCTGACAGGTGATCTACAAGCATCGCCCGGCAGCGTCTTCGAGGGCAGCATCGACTTGGCGGGAGCGGAGATTTCCGGCACCGTCAATCTGAGTGGAGGTCACCTGACCTCCCCCGGAGCTGAATGTGCGGTACGTCTGTCCCGCACGACGGTGCAAGGCGGCATGGTCATGCGCTCAGCACGGCTGTCCGGTCCGGTGGATCTGACGATGGCGCGTATCACCGGCGGGGTCGATCTGACCGACGCCGAGCTTCACGATCATGGCTCGCTCATCGCCGTGGGCGCGAGCATCGCGGGCGACTTGGACCTGCGCAACACTACGCTGTCCGGCCGGCTGGACGTCAGCTCAGCCGTACTTCATGGAGATCTTCGACTCGGCGGTGCCGCGTTCGGTCAGGCGGACGGGATCTCCCTGCGTGCTTCCGGGATGAGCGCGCGTCGCCTGGAATTCTCTCCGGCACGCCCGCCCGGCCGGGTCGAGTTTGACCACGCTGCCGTCGCCGTCCTGGCCGACCGGCAGGGGTCATGGCCAGCGAGCAGCGGGCAGGTCGCGCTCGACCAGTTCACTTACCAGTCGCTGGTGAGTGACATGACCGTGCGTGAACGTCTGGCCTGGCTGGTCGCTGGAACCCCGCATGCCGAGCCCGGCCCGTACAACCAGCTCGCCATCTGCCTGCGAGCGGCCGGTCTGGAGCGCGAGGCCAGCCAGGTGTTGCGCGAGAAGCTCCGCCGCACCGCGCGCACGCGCGGGCGAATCTGGCAGGTGTGGGGGCTGCAGGACATCACCGTCTGCTACGGATACCAGCCGGGACGGGCCGTCGCCGGTGTGCTGGGCCTGCTGCTGGCCGGCACCCTGTTCTTCTCCCGCGCGACCTGCGGGCCCGCAACGGGACTGTGCCCGATCAAGGCCGACGAGCATCCGGTATGGGATTCCTTCATGTACTGCCTGGACCTGCTGATACCGCTGATCAGCCTGGGCCACGACACCGCCTGGGACCCGACCGGCTGGTCCAAGGCCGTCTCCTTGGTGCTGATCGTGGCGGGCTGGGTGCTGGTGACCACGGTGGCGGCCGCGGCCGCCCGGGCTCTGACCCGGCCCTGACCCAGAAGGTACGGCCGGGCAGGTGCTGGGGCGGCTCCCGCCGGGCAGGCTTGAAGCGTGCGGTTATGGCGCGCTCTCCGGTCAACGGGCCGGACTCGGCGGATCTTGCTAGTGCTCGCGGCGGGCCTGCTGACGCTGGGGCTGGCCGGGTTTCTCGCCGACGCGTTGGGACTGCCCGATGACGTGCTGGCGTTGCTGGATCAGCGCGCCAGCGTGATCAGCATGGTCGTCGGGCTCATCGGCCTAATCGTGCAGGTTCGCCCGCCCGGCCGCGCGCCGGAGCCGCCCCTGCGGGTGGTGCAGTTGCCCCGGCCGCCCGCCCGGCACTTCGTCGGCCGCGACCACGCCCTGCGGCAGCTCATGGCCGCCCTGCAAGGCGAGGCGGGAGTGATGACTCTGGCGATCTGCGGCCTGGGTGGCATCGGCAAGAGCGAACTCGCTCTGCAGTACGCTCACGCGCACCGTGACGACTATGAGCTGATCTGGTGGATCGCTGCGGAGAACACCAGCCAGGTCAGGAGTGGGCTGGTCGAGCTGGGGCGGGCACTGGCCGCGGCTTGTCGCGGCCTGGACGGGCCGGCTTCGCTTGCACCGCTGGCGGAGCAAGACGCGCTCGCGTACACGCTGGCCTGGCTGACAGGACGCCGAAGGTGGCTGCTGGTATTCGACAACGTCGAGGACCCCCACGCACTGGACCCCCATCTGGGTCGGCTGGAAAAGGGACACGTGCTCATCACTTCCCGGCGGGCGACCGGCTGGGACACGATCAGCGGCCAGATTCCGCTGCCCGAACTGTCCCCTCAGGAGGCCGTGGCGCTGCTCGCCGACCGGATCGGCTCCCCGAACTCAGAGACGGCGCACCTGGAGAGCCTGGCCGACGAGCTGGGTTTCCTGCCGTTGGCCCTGGTGCAGGCCGGCGGCTACATCGCCGAGACTCCCGGCATGACGGTGGCCGGCTACCGGCGTCTGCTGGCCGCGGTGCCCGGCCGGATGCACGCCGCCGCGCCCCCCGGGCAGAGCGAGGCCGATCGACACGTGATCGCCCGCGTGTGGCAGGTCACGTGGCACGCCCTGGCCGCCCGCGACCCGCTGACCGTCGAACTGCTGGGCCTGCTGGCCTGCTACGCCCCCGCCGACCTGCCCATGAACGCGCTTGGCACCTCGGTGGAGGTGGCCGAGTCCGTCGCCCTGCTCGCCTCGTACAGCATGATCACTGTCACCCGGCCGGAACGGGCCCGCCCCGGCGGCCCGCCCGAGCATTCGCTGATCGGCATGCACCGGCTGGTCCATGCCGTCATCCGGGCCGAACTCACTGACGAGCACCGCCATACGCTACGCGAACGGGCAGCCTGGCTGCTCACTGCCGGGCTGCCGGCCGACCCGGAGAACATCGACTCCTGGCCGCTGTACGCCCGATTCCTGCCCCATGTCCGCACCGTCCTGGCCCCCGACTCGGCCGGGACGCTCCAGGCGATCCGGTACCTAGCCGCCAGCGGCGACCTGCGTACCGCACATGCCTGGCAACGCGACCGGCACGCCGCTCTGCACGCCGCCCTTGGCCCCAAGCATCCCGGCACCCTCGCCGCCCGGCACGACCTCGCCCGCTACCGGGGCAGAGCAGGCGATGCCGGAGCCGCGCGTGACGAGTTCGCCGCGCTCCTGCCTCTCCAGGAACGCATCCACGGCCCGGACCATCCCCGCGTGCTGGCCACCCGGCATGCCCTCGCCCTGTGGACGGGGCAGGCCGGTGACCCCGCGGCGGCCCGTGACGGTGCTGCGGCGCTCCTGCCGATCCGCGAACGCGTGCTGGGAGCCGAACACCCCGACACCCTGGGTACCCGGCACGACCTCGCCTACTGGACCGGCCAGGCAGGCGATCCGGAAGCAGCGCGCGACCAGTTCCTGGCACTGCTGCTCATCAGCGAGCGTGTCCTCGGGCCCGAGCACCCTCAGACGCTTGGAAGCAGGCACGTGCTCGCTGTTCTGCTCGGCAGGCTGGGAGACGCGCCGGCGGCTCGCGAGCAGTTCCTCGCCCTGATCCGGGTCCGTGAGCGCGTGCAGGGGCCCGACCATCCGGTCACTTTGAACGCACGGCACGAGCTGGCCCGCTGGACGGGCGAGGCTGGGGACGCGGCATCGGCGCGCGACCAGTTCGCCGCGCTGCTGCCGGTTCGACAGCGTGTGCAGGGGCCCGACCACCCCGACACTCTCATCGCCTGCGAGGCGCTGGCGTACTGGGATCGGCAGGCCACCCTCGGCGCTTCCACGCTGACGGACCGGGTCCCCTTTCGACGGCAACACAGGCGGAAAAAGGAGTGATCGTGCTGGGATTCAGCGCACGCCGCCCTCCCCGGGACTGGAACCCGGCCGAGCGGCGGTTATGGCGGGCCTTCCAGGAGGGACAGGAGCTGGATCTCCGTACCGGCGTCCCGGACGAGGACGACCCCGCGACCGGTCCCGCCTGGCCTGCCGAACGGCGGATACGGGCACAGGTCATCGCGGCCCTGCTGCTGAACGGACCCCCGCCTGCCTCAGGACGGGTGCGTTCGCTGCGGCTCACTGGCGCCCGCGTCACCGGCGGGCTCGACCTGCGCGGCGCGGTCATCGACTGCGGCCTGGATCTGACCGGGTGCTTCATGGACAGCGCGCTCGACCTCACGCTGGCCTCGGTGGAGAGCGTGTGCCTGAACGGCTGTCGGCTGCCGGAGCTGTCGGCCGAAGTGCTGCGCGCGCGGACGTTCATGATGCGCGACGCCTTTGTCGAAGGCAACGTGTGGATCCAGGGCAGCCGAATCGACCTTGACATCGATCTGGATCGGACTCGGGTCGGCGGACTGCTCAACGCCAACCTGGTGATCGTCGGAGGTGACTTCAACGGCCGCAACTGGCACCGGCACCAAGAACGACCGGGCCGGGGGCTCATCGTCGGAGGTTCGCTCAACTTCGCCGGCGCCCAGGTGAACGGGATCGACCTGTTCGCCGCGCAGGCCGGTGAGGGCATCTGGCTGCAGCGGGCCACCGTCGGCTATCTGTGCGCCGCCTCCTGCACGGTGAACGGCCGGATCAGCCTGCAAGGCAGCACCGTCACCGGCGAACTAGATCTGGCGGGAGCGCTGGTGCGGGCCGGATCTCCGGACGAGGTGATGATCGACCTCTCCGATGCCCAGGCGGGCAAGACCGTCCTCACCCCCGCAACCGGCAGCGTGGGCGTGGTGTCACTGCGCAACGCCAAGTTCGGAACGCTGCAGGACCTGTCGCAGGACGGGCCGAGAACGGAGCTCGACGGCGCCGTCTACGAACGGCTGCAACCGCTCCCCCCGCATTCGGCCCGCCAACGGCTGGCCTGGCTGCGGCGCGGCAACGACAGCTACACGCCGCAGCCGTACGAGCAACTCGCCTTCGCCTATCGCGCCTGCGGCCTGGATCGGGAAGCAGGCCAGGTGATGCGCGAGAAACTCCGCCGAGCCGCAGCCGGACGAGGCCTCGCCCAGCGGATGTGGGGCCGAGTACAGGACCTCGTCCTCGGGTACGGCTACCAGCCATGGCGTGCAGCCATCGGCGTCACCGTCCTGCTCACACTCGGCACGCTGTACTTCTCCACCGTCCACTGCAACGCCACCCCGTCCGGGACCGAAGGCCTCTGCCCGGTCAAGCCCGATGAACATCCCGCATGGGATCCCTTCCTGTACACACTCGACCTGCTCATCCCGCTGGTGACTCTGGGCCACGACACCGCTTGGGACCCTGTCGGCTCGGCAAAAGCCGTCGCCCTGGCGCTCACGGTCGCGGGATGGGTGCTCGCCACCACGATCGCCGCCGCAGCAGCACGCACAATCAACCGCCCGTAAAAACCTCAAACGGGTCCGGAAGAATCATGAGGCGCCATCCGTGCGAGTCATGAACGCTCCCACACAAGGCGGGATTTGCGCCACCATGATCGCATCGTCCCAACGGAGGAGGCTGCTTGGTCGTTTTCGCTTGTGCAGGGTGTGGCGCCGTGGTGACCGCGGGGGTGGCGCGGGTGACGCTTCCCGACCACTCTGGCCAGAAGTACGGCCATTGCGGCTACGGAGCTGAGTCCCGGCTCCAGTTGGAGCTGGGCGGTGGCTCCACCCTCATGATCCGGGACTTCGTGTAGCTCTGTTTTGGCCCCGCATGCCTTCTTGCGGTGGGAGCATCAGTGTGCTCCGTGAGCGAGGAGGCACGTATGGTGCCGAAGTCGAAGGTGGAGTTGTTCGCGGCGATTCGCCGGGACTCGCGGGTGGGCAAGCTGTCGATACGTGCGCTGGCCCGTAAGTATGGGGTGCACCGCCGGTTGGTGGGTGAGGCGTTGATGTCGGCCTGGCCCGCGCCACGCAAGGTGTTGCCAGCGCGGCCGTCGTTGCTGGATCCGTTCAAGGGCGCCATCGTGGCATGCTCCGCGAGGATCTGGGCGCTCCGCGTAAGCAGCGGCACACCGCCAAGCGCATTCATGATCGGCTGCTGGCCGAGTACGACGGGGTCTGTCTAGATAACGGCTCTGTCTCGTAATCGGTGGTGGCGTTAAGTGATCTTCACTGCAGCAGGATGCGGTGGCGCAGAAGGTCGAAACCGGCTCGGCCGTGCATCTGTCGCATGATTCTTTTCGTGCGGGTGTTGACGCCTTCGGTTCGGCCGTTGTGGTGCGGGAGGGTGAGGGCGGCGTTCACGGCGTTGCGGTCGAGTTCGAGGCCGTTGGCGAAGCCGTGCAGGTGGGGCAGGTCAGTGGCTCGGAGGGTGGTGATCCAGGCGGTGAGCTTGGCGTCGTTGCTGTCGGCGGGGGTGAGCAGGGCGGCGAAGTCGCGGACATGGCGGGCGAGGGCGGTCAGTTCGGGGCAGGCTGCGGTGAGTTCCTGCACCAGTTGGGTGTCGCTTTCGCGTAGCCGGTTGGGGTGGGTGAGCAGGAGGCGTGCCAGGCGGCGCGGGGTGGTGACGGGGCCGTTCTCCTTCGGCTCGGCCTTGGGTGATGTAGCGGTAGAGGAGATTGAGGCTGCCGGTGTAGCCGAGTTCTCTTATCTCACGAAACAACTGCTGGACTGGCACGGCGGGGTCGGTGGCGCGCCGCTCTCGCAGGTGATCGCGGTAAGGATCGACGAGGGTGGGCCGGTAGCGCGGAGCACGGCGCAGGGCGTCCGGTTCGCGGGTGCGGGCATAGCGCTTGACGGTGTTGAGGGACAGGTTCAGGCGGCGGGCGCACTCCAGCAGGCCGACGCCCTTGTCCAGTAGGTCATGGATCTGCTGCCAACGCTCGCGGGTGGTCTGTTCGCGCACTCCGGCGAGCCGGGCCGGGTTGACCGTAGCCCAGCAGGCGCTGTGGGAACGAACCTCGGCAAGAGTCTTGTCGCACAGATTCGCCCACAGGTGCCACCGGTCGCTGACCTGCACCGCATCCGGCAAAGCGCGTCGAATCGCCTCCAACGGTGCCCGATCCGTCGCGGCAGACGATTTCGACCCCGGGGTGGGATCGCAGCCAGGCCTCCAGGGCGTCGGCACCACGGCCGGGCAGCACGTCGATCCGCTCGCCGGTCTCGGCGTCGGTGAGGATGGTGGCGTAACGGTGGCGGCGTTTGAGAGCGAAGTCATCGACACCCAGCACGCGCGGGATCCGCAGCGGTGGCAGCGGCAGCCGCATGAGCAGGCGCAGTGCCGTGGACCTGGAGACCGCGACGGCCAGGACCGCCGAGAGCCGAGCCTCTGCCCGGCCGGCCAGTTCTGTGACCACGGCGCCCAGTTGGCCCGTGAGCCGACGAGTTCGACGCTGGTAGCGGTCGAGCAGCCCGGGCACCTGCTCACGAAACGTCTGCCGACCACATTCCCATGCCGGGCAGAGCAGACGCCGTCCCTGTACCGACACCACCACCCGCCGACCGTCGACGGGGAGATCGGCCACCGTCCGGCTGTAGTAGCCGTGCACTCGCCCGGTCAGCGTCCCGCACACCGGGCACGGTACCGGCTCACCGCGCGTCCGGGCCATGACCCGAATGAGGTCGTCCTCGCCCTCCACACCCTCGATGATCAGGGCAGACAAACCCGCAAACACCACACCCGTAAGATCGTCGATCTTCGACATGGCCCAGCCTGGCAGCTGATCACCCAGCGCCACCACCGATTACGGGCCAGAGCCTAGATAACGGTGTTTCTCGATCTTGATTAGTTATCGGGTGGTCGGGGTCAGGCGGCCGTCGAATGTGATGGCGAAGGCGTTCAAGGCGGCCTTCCAGCGGGTGATCCAGCGTTTGCGGCCCTTGCCGGTCGGGTCGAGGCTCATGATCGCCATGTAGACGCACTTGAGCGCGGCCTGCTCGTTCGGAAAGTGACCACGAGCCTTGACCACCCGCCGGATGCGGGCGTTGACCGACTCGATGGCGTTGGTCGAGCAGATCACCCGGCGGATCTCGGTGTCGAAGTTGAGGAAGGGCACGAACTCGGCCCAGGCGTCCTCCCACAGCGGGTACTTGCCGCCCCACGTCTCAGTGAACTCATAGAAGCGCTCGAGCGCAGCAGCCTCGGTCGGGGCGGTGTAGACCGGCTTAAGCGCCTTGGCGATGGCGTCCCAGTGCTGGCGGGCGGCATACCGGAACGAGGCCCGCAGCAAGTGAACGACGCACGTCTGGACGACGGCTTGCGGCCAGACGGTCTCGATGGCCTGCGGCAGCCCTTTCAGGCCGTCGCAGACCACCATCAGCGCATCTGTGACGCCACGGTTCTTGATCTCGGTCAGCACGTGCAGCCAGAATTTGGCGCCCTCTCCGCCGTCACCGGCCCACAACCCGAGGATGTCGCGCTCACCGTCGACGGTGACGGCCAGGGCGATGTAGATGGGCCGATTGGCGACCTGGCCCTCCCGCAGCTTCACGTGGATAGCGTCAATGAAGATCACCGGGTAGACAGGATCGAGTGGCCGGTTCTGCCACTCGGCCATGCCGTCCAGCACCTTGTCGATGATGGTGGAGATGGTCTGCTTGGACACCTCAGCGCCATAGACCTCGGCCAGGTGCGCGGAGATCTCCCCGGTGGTCAGGCCCCTGGCGGCCAGCGAAATGACCATCTCATCGACACCGGACAGACGCCGCTGCCGCTTGCGCACGATCTTCGGCTCGAAGCTGCCGTCCCGATTGCGCGGCACGCTGATCTCGACCGGACCGACGTCGGCGAGCACGGTCTTGGACCGGCTGCCGTTACGGGTGTTGCCGGTCTCGTTGCCGGAGCGCTCGTGCTTGCCGTGGCCGAGATGGTCGGTGATCTCCCCTTCCAATGCGGACTCCAGGACCAGCTTGGTCAGCTGGCCCAGCAGCCCGTTCTCACCCGCCAGCTCCACGCCCTCGACACGAGCTTGATCGACCAGCCGGGCCACCAGCTCCCGATCCGTCGAGTCCTCCGGCTTCTTGCGCGCCACCGCGGCGCCCTCCAGGTCGATCTCCGTCGATGCCTGGATCACAGTACTCATTAGGTGTGTCCTCCATGATCAGGAGTTACACCGTTGTTCTACCGTTGTTCTCAGTCCCTCCGGCCCCGCGCGGCCCCGCCTCGCGGCGAGGCGGGGCCGCTGCTCTTCCCGCAGCAGCCGGAGGCGGTGAATGGATCATGGTGTGTGCGGGGTTGGTGCGCGCGAGCACGCACGGAGGACGCAACCGCCAGACGAATATTCCAGAACGCATCCGATCCCGCATAACCGCAGGTCAGACCATGATCAAAGCGCGCCCTGTAGGATTCGAACCTACGACCTACGGATTAGAAGCAAGATCTTTTAGTGTCGCGTCGTGCCGTTGAGTGATGGTTCGTGCCGCCTGCGCGCGCTTTGCGTGCCCGGCAGTGCCGAGCCCTGACGGGGCGTGTCGGGGCGGGCGAGCACGAACCGAGCACGACGGACCCTCCATCTGATCATCACATCATAACTCCGCAACGTTTCCCGTGCCCAAGAACACGCCAGCCCTACAGGTGGCAACGGCCGCCGTGCTCGGCTCATGCTCCAACGCCCCCGTCAACGACGGCCGAATCCCGGGTCTGGCACACATTCCGTGATCTCCCGGTGGGCTCGGCCCACGACTTGTTGATCATGTTTGGTGATCGTCTCGGAGCTGCTGGAAGTCTTCCTCCCTCACCTGGCCGGCATCTGTATCGAGCGCGTGTCCCGCACCGGCAAGTCGGTACGTATCCAAGCCAGAACAGACACGTCGCAGGCGGCATGTCCTGCACGTGGAGGGGTGTCGGAGAAGGTGCACAGCCGCTACGAACGGCGGCTGTGCGACGCCGCCATCGGCGGCCAGGAAACCTTGATCCATCTACTGGTGACACGCTTCTTCTGCCGCAACCCAGCTTGCGGCAAGCAGACCTTCGCCGAACAGGTGCCCGGGCTGACCGTGCGCTACGGCCGCCACAGCACTGCCCTGCTGCAAACGTTACGGGCGATCGCGCTGGCGCTCGGCGGCCGGGCCGGCGCCCGGCTCACCGGCCGACTGGCCACGGCGGTGAGCCGGATGACCTTGATCCGGATCATCCGCGCCCTGCCCGAGCCCGCTCTGCAAGCTGGGCCGCAGGTGCTCGGAGTGGATGACTTCGCGCTACGCCGGGGCCACCGCTACGGCACCATCCTGATCGACATCACCACCCGGCGGCCCATCGACGTGCTCGACGAGCGCTCCGCCGACGCGCTGGCCAACTGGCTGGCCGACCACCCGGGCGTTGAGATCATCTGCCGCGACCGCGCCGGCAGCTACGTTGGAAGGCGCCGCCCGCGGCGCACCTGAGGCAACCCAGGTCGCCGATCGCTGGCACATGTGGAGAAACCTCAGCGAAGCCGTCGAACGCACCCTGGCCAAACACCGCACCGTCCTACGTGATCTCCCGCCACTCACCCCACCGACCGAAACCGTCGAAGCCCACACCCCGCCAGCCAGGCCAAACGCCAACCACCGGCTCGAACAGGACCACTGGCCGAGCGGACGCGACAGCGGCATGCCTCCATCCACCAGCTGCTCGCCCAAGGGCAGGACCCGCGCGCGATCGCCACCGAGCTCGGCCTGGCCCGCAACACCGTGCGCCGCTTCGCCCGCGCCGCCACTCCAGAAGAACTGCTGGTCAAGGACGGCACCGGACGCCGCCCGCGAGCCTTGGACGCCTTCGAGCCCTACCTGCGCCAGCGCTGGAACGAGGGCTGCACCAACGCCGAACAGCTCTACCAGGAACTGCACGAACGCGGTTACCGCGGCGCTCCCACCACCGTCCGCCAATACCTGCAGTCCTGGCGCTCGGACACCATCAGGCGACCTCCGGTCCCGTCCGCGCCCACGGTGCGGCAAGCCACCGGATGGCTGCTGCGCAACCCGCCACCCTCACCACTGACGAGCAAAGACACCTGGACGCCCTCACCACCGCCTGCCCGCCTCTGGCCAGGCTCTACGACCAAGTCCGCGCCTTCGCCGACATGATGGTCAACCGGCACGGCCATCATCTTGAGCGCTGGATGGCCACAGCCGACGCCGACGAACTGCCCGAACTGCGCTCCTTCATCACGGGCCTGCGCCGCGATCTCGACGCAGCCCGCGCGGGTCTGACCATGCCCTACAGCTCTGGCCCGGTCGAAGGACACGTCAACCGCATCAAGATGCTCAAGCGACAGATGTATGGACGAGCCAACCCCGACCTACTGCGCAAACGCGTCCTACTCGCCGACTGAGCATGCCCGTTCACGGAATTCGTGCCAGACCCCGAATCCCGAATCTTGGCCCCCTGACGCCCGCGTGCTCCAGGAGCATCCGATCCACTACAAACACCGGCCACACCAGTCGCGGCAACAGCGTCCCCTGAACATCGCAACGCATCCCGCCCGACGGGTGACCGACCTCGATGACCTACGCTCCATCCGCCGAGGCCCCGTCGCCACAGACACTATCAACGAACACCCAGGCCACATGACCGCAACCCAGGCCACGTAACTCAATATTCGAGCGGCACAGGTTCGACCTGATCCCGCGCTTCCCACCATCTCCGAAGCACCCTTGAGGATCAAGAGCGGCGGGCTGGCGTACCGGACGGGCGTGGGGAGTGGCCGTGGCTCGAAGCCGTCAACTGATCAGGAACTCGACATTTCCCTTTTCGATCTTGCGTTCGGATAAGGTGAATGTAAAGATCCACTCGACCCTTTTCCTCCACACCACCGAGGCGAATTTGAACGCATCACAGCGATCACGATGGGATCAACCTCGATTACTCATAGTGGCCGTATCGCTGACGCTTACTGCGTCACTCATGGCCACCGAGCAGGCCGCCGCCGAACCGTCTCCCCCGGCGAGCCCTTCCGCCTCGGTCACCACGCCGCTTTCCCCGCTCGACTCGGCCAAGGCGGAGGCGAAGAAGATCGGTCGCCAGACCGAGGTCCCCAGCCTCCACACCGAGAGCTCGACCACCTACGCCAACAGCGACGGCAAGACTCTCACCACCGAGTTCTTCACCGTCCCTGTCCGCGTCAAGCAGGGCGACACCTGGCGGCCGGTCGACACGACGCTGGTGAACGACAACGGCGCCATCAAGCCGCGTGCCACCAAGGCCGGTCTTACGCTCTCCAGCGGTGGCGGCACCGACCTGCTCACAGCGATCAGGCAGCGCGACGGGTTGACAATCAAAATCTCCGCTCCCGGGAAACTGCCCGCGCCGAAGATCGCCGACAACAGGGCCGAATACCCGGACGCCTACGGCCAGGGCGTTGATCTCGCCGTCATCGCGACGCCGACCGGGTTCCGACAAGAGGTGATCGTACGGCAGCGGCCGGTGAGCCCGCTGAAGCTCCAGGTCCCCGTCCAACTGCCCGCAGGAGCCTCCTTCGGGAAGACCTCTTCGGGGAATCTGGCCCTGCACGACGCCTCCGCGCAGGCTGAGCGCCGCACCACGGAGATCCCGACTCCGCTGCTGGTGGACGCCAGTGCAAACCTCAGCGTCGGTGAGGAAGGGCGCGTTGGCAAGGTGACGCCCTCGGTCGAGAAGAGCGCGGCGGGCCAGGTGCTCGTCTATCGGCCCGACGCGGAGTTCCTCGCCGATCCCGAGGTCACCTACCCGGTCACGTTCGTCGTGGCCGCCTCCGACTGGACCGAACTGCCGGTCGGCAACGACACCTTTATCAACAACTCCTCCTACCAGAACGGCTACGCCAACAGCGGCGCCTACCACCTGCAGGCAGGCAAGACCAACGAAGGCGCCGTGCGCTGGCGCACGTACATCCGTTTCGAGGCCATCCCGGAGGATTCGCCGCTCCGCGGCGGACGCGTGACCAACGCCGACCTCAAGCTCTGGAACATCGCGTCCAACGACTGCGGCGAATCGGTCGGCTCCGGCATCACCGCCCGCAGGATCACCCAGCACTGGGACGTGTCGACACTCACGTGGAACAACCAGCCGACGGTGACGAGCTCAGGTGCCGACACCGAATACGGCGCCTACCTCCCCGGCTGCGCCCGCGGCTACATGGACTACGAGTGGGACCTCTACCACTACGTCAACGGCATCGCGCAGGAGTGGGCCAACGGCGAGCCTAACTACGGCTTCCAGCTCACAGCGGGCAACGAGTCCGACTACACCAACTGGCGCGCGTACCGCTCGAACGAGTACGGCGAGGACGGTTACGGCTCCCACGGCCCCAAGCTCATCATCGGCTACGAACCGGCTCAGACACGGATCGCCACCCTGTGGGGACTTGAACCGGACGCGTCCGACGACCAGATCTTCGCGGCGATCGACCAGGCAACGGGCACCCAGGAAGCGCCCCCTGAGACGATGACGCCAGCTCAGGCGAGAGCCGCCACCGAGGTCACGGAGGGATACACCGAGACCGTCTCGGAGAAGATGTTCATCCCAGACGGGATGACTCCTGAAGAGCTCGAAACAGCACTCGACCCGGACGCGGCTCCCGGGCTGCCACCCGGTGACACGACACCAGCAGCCATCACCCAGACGGAGCCCGCCCGCTCGCAGACCGACGTGGTCGTCAACTCCCCGATCAAGGCGTCCTTCAGCGAGCCGGTCCGGGCCGCGAACGTGACGCTCAAGGACCCACAGGGCAACGACGTTCCAGGCGTCCTGGACATGGAGCCCGGCGACCAGCGCCTCATGTTCACCCCGGCTCAATCCCTGGCCGTGAACACCGTCTACACCGCGACCGTCAGCAACGCGACCGACGCCTCCGACAACGTCATGTCGCCCTACACCTGGTCCTTCACGACCGCAGGACCTGACACGACCCCGCCCGCGGTGACCGCGACAAACCCCTCGCCGGACGCGACGAACGTGCCCGTCAACAGCACGATCAGCGTTACTTTCGGGGAGCCCGTATCCGGCACCGAGATCAAGGTCTCAGATCCAGCAGGCGCCCCTGCAGGGGGAACCCTCACCCCCGACACGGCGCGCAAGACTTGGACGTTCAAGCCCGCAACTCTCTTGCCGGCCGAGACCGTCATCACCGTCGACGTGAGCGCCGCGAAGGATGACACCGGTAACCAGATGGCGCCGTACTCGTGGAGCTTCACCACGGCGCAACCCGACACGACCGCGCCGACAGTCACCCTGACCGACCCTCTCGGCAACGCCACCGACGTCGAGCCGGGTGCTCCGCTCCAAGTGACCTTCAGTGAACCCGTCTCCGACGCGCAGCTCACCTTGAAGGACAGCGCCGCGACGCCGGTCGACGGAACACTCGAGGTGATCTCGCCGACCGCCGTCCGCTTCATCCCTGCGCAGTCGCTGGCTGCAGAGAAGCGGTATATGGCCGAGGCGAGCGGTGCCAAGGACGCCGCAGGCAACGTGATGGTTAGCCACTCATGGTCCTTCACCACCAAGGCCGAAGAGCCACCGCCTGGATCTCCGCAGGTGAGCATGGCTTATGTGAGCCCGACCAGCGACGACGAAGGCCAGGTCACGAGCAAGCTGACACCGGCCTTCTACATCCGGCACTCCGACCCCGAAGGCCGACCCGCCACATACACGGTAGAGATAGAGCACGATCCCACTGCTACCGG
>NZ_JBITHZ010000018.1:0-4376 GCF_044458585.1 Nonomuraea sp. NPDC050451 | reverse complement strand
GTTCCGTAACGGTTCCCAGCGGAAAACTGAGCGACGGATGGAAATTGCGCTGGCGAGTACGCGCCACCGCCGCCGGCGTCAACGGCGCCTGGACGAACTGGAACGCCCTCACCGTCGACACCCAGTCCGGATCCGCCGTGGCCAGGGCCGCCGCGCCCGACGACGACCCCTACGACAGAATCAAGGACGAGTGGGAGTGCTGGGAGCATCCTGGCAGAGCCAATTACCGCTACGAGAACGGAAAGAGGATCAACCCCAGGGGTTACACCAGAAATCGCTTCTCCTGGTGCACCACCTATGACGGCGTCCTCGTCCGGGAGAGAATCGGCGCCAACGGGAAGAGGACGATCATCGACAAGGCATCCTTCCCCACCACGATGATCGGCCGGACCTTCAACGGAAACCGCTTCATCGAATTCGACGTCCTCGTCCAGACCGTGAAGGTAGAGGAGGGCACGCTTTTCACCGGCCGCCAATTCACCATCGGTATGAAGGGGACCGGATATCCGCAGGCACATTCCTGCCGGATCGCCCCTGGAACCCAGGGTTCCTACACAGGTAAGGGCGGCCCTGGCGAGTTCTGGTGGGACAAGAAGGTGTCCTTCAAATTCGAGTCCCTGCCGGAGCTCAGTCCCGGCGCCGACAACCTGGAGAACGTGGCCGTCTGCAATACACGGCTCACCCTCTCCTCGCCGGGCCTGTACTCCACCGAGGCGCCGCACCCCGTCCAGACCATCCGGTGCGATTCCGCGAGTTATATTTTCAACGGCGCCACAGGCTGCATCTTCGACCACGTGACGCCGTCGATCGCGCTCAAGGAGAGCCAAAACCCCAAAGCCTATAGCCACATCTACAAGGCGTTCGCCACGCCGAACGACACGGTGCCCAATGCCTCCAGCCCGGCAAAGGCGTGGCCCGACTGGCTCAGACGCAACGTCCCGAAAAAGATCAATGGCTTCTACAAGGCTGATCCGCTCCACCGCATCCTGCCGAACAGCGCACGGAAGGCGAATAACTACTACCGCTCGGCCATGACCTGCGGCTGGCACTACTATCCGTCCACCTTCACCGGGAACCACCCGTACCCGTGGGTGGCGGACGGCCTGGAGTGCGATGAATTCCCCTTCCAGTCCACGTACGAGGGTGCCTGGATCTGGTGGCAGGAGCACCGGCCGAGAGACGTGCGGTCATACCAGGCCGGCGTCAATTTCAGTGTCCTGCCGATCCCCAAGGACGAGAACGGAAGATGGGGTGGAACCGCTCGCGGCGGGCTCGGGCACTTCTACGCCAACGACCGGATCATTGCAGAAGACGCCTTCTTCATCCGTCTCTACAATGAGAAGGGCGACCGCATGAATCCCGATTCCACTCCCGAGTGATCAGCTGACTGGCTCGCAGGTGCCCGGTTCCAACGCCCCGCGACGGGGTGCTGGAGCCGGGCACCGGCCCTCTTACCGGAGCACGACGATGCTGCAACCCCTCGACCTCGTTCGCGACACCGTCGATGTCGACCATTCCCAGTTCCTGCTCGCCTCGTGGATGGGCGGCTACGCCACCCCGCCGGGATGGCCGTCGTGGGACGACACGGCCCAGCGGGCCGACGCGGACAACTGGTTCGTCGCGACGGCGAACCGGGCGATCGTCATCAGCGGCGCGGGCTTCCACAAGGCGCAGGCCTCGATGGAGCTTTGGGACCGTGAGCCTCCCGGCGGTGAGGAGCGGTGGGCTCGCAGCCGCACAGCCAGGTTCTACTCCAGCTCCGGCTTCGCCTGCCTCGACGAGGTGTACGGTCGCGTGCGGTACACGTTCCTCGACCTACGTCTTGAGAGCAGGGAGTGGTGGGTCAGGGCACAGGTTCGCCCTGGCGAGAACCCGAGCTCTCCCGTCGACATGCTGCCGGAAGGTGTGGAGGAGTGGCAATTCCAGTTCTGGCCCGTGAACACTCCCGAGCCTCCTCTCGATCAGCTCGCCAAGAGGCCGTTGCCCTGATCGCCATGGGCGAAGCACTCAGATCGGCGGCGACGATGTGCTCTATGATTTGCTCCGCCAGCGCCGTGATCGTGACGAACGGGTTGACGGTCGTGTTGCCGGATCTCTCCTGGCGTACGTGATCTCCACTCTGTGCGGTGCCAAAACTCGTCCATGGCATCTGACCTGGCTGTCTATCCTCGGCACACGTGTTCCTACGCCTGCTGTATCTGTTGATAGTCCGGTTGTTCGGCTGGTTCACGCTTCTCGCGCGGGGCGACACCTCCAAGGAGGTGGAGATCTTGGTGCGTCATGAAGCCGCCGTCCTGCGTCGTCAGGTCTCCCGTCCGCGACCAGACTGGGCCGACCGGGTGCTGCTGGCTGCACTGGCGCGACTACTGCGTTTGCACCGCGAGACGTAAGCCGGTTACTTGGCCTATGGTTCGCGACGTGCTGATCAAGTGCCAGTTTGGCAACTCAGATGGACGCGTCGGCGACTACGAGCTAGACGGGGATGGATCCGTGACCACCGGCTTCCACAAGTACAGGGTGACCGAACAAGAGGTGGATACTCCGCGCGGCCGCGCTCGGGTGGTGGTGTGACCTGGGACTTAAGTGGTCCGGTTCGTAAGTCATTCGAGGGTTCACACGGCCGCTGGTAGTGCGACAGGCTGGTGGCCGCAGCCAGCGGGGCTGCTGGAAGTGGCGCTCCTTCTGGTCGTGTCGCTCGATCCGGGCCATCAATGGCGGTGCGCTGGCCTACTTGGCCGCCTACGACATCCACCAGGCCCGCGTGTTCGGGCGCTGCTCGCCCAAGACGGGCATCGTCCCGTTCATGGACCTGGTCGAGCAGGTCATGACGCAAGAGCCGTATGCCTCGGCCCGGCGGGTGTTCTCCGCTTCACCCCCGTCCAGCGGGCCGAGGTCACGGCGCTGGCCTGCCAACTGCCGGCCGAGAAGGGGGCCGTGTGAGAATGGGCCAGCGTCTTCAACCGCCGTCGCTCGGAGGCGGTCAAGGCGATCTGGCAAGCACGAGGGACGGGCACGCGGAACGCCTTCGGTGATCGGCCGTTTCCTTTGCCAAGGAAGTCTCCAGGACGCTGATGTTGATCATGGTGCGTGCGGGGTTGGTGCGCGCGAGCACGCACGGAGCACGCAAGCGCTAGACGAAAATTCCGGAACGCATCCGATCCCGCATAACCGCAGGTCAGAACATGATCAGAGCGCGCCCTGCAGTGTGCTGGTTCAGGACATAGGAAATCCATGTCGCAAGACATAGGAAACTTCAGCGGAGTGTGTCTCGAGACATAGGCAACTGCCGCGATCAAGAGCCTGGGCAGTGTGTCCAAGGCCAGAGTTGTCATCACCGCCGTTGTCGTCGAGGGCCGGTCCCAGGCAGAGGTCGCCCGCGCCAACAGGGTGTCCAAGGGCTGGGTGTCCAAGGGCTGGGTGTCCAAGCTGGTGGCCCGCTATCGAGTCGATGGTGAGGCGGCGTTCGAGCCGCGGTCGCGTCGGCCGCATACCTCGCCGAACGCGGTCGACGCCAACACGGTTGAGCTGATCATCCGGCTCCGCAAGGAACTCGCCGAGCAGGGGCTGGACGCCGGCCCGGACACGATCGCCTGGCACCTGCGGCAGCACCACGGGCGGACGGTGTCACGGGCCACGATCAGCCGCTACCTCACTCGTCGCGGGCTGGTGACACTCGAGCCCAAGAAGCGGCCCCGCTCGTCCTACATCCGCTTCCAAGCAGAGCTGCCGAACGAGACCTGGCAGGCCGACTTCACCCATTACCGGCTCGCCGACGGCACCGACGCCGAGATCCTGTCCTGGCTGGACGACCATTCCCGCTACGCGCTGTCGGTGACCGCGCACGCCCGCGTCACCGGGCCGATTGTGCGGGCCACCTTCCGCGCCGCGGTCGCCGGTCACGGCGTGCCCGCCTCCACGCTGACCGATAACGGGATGGTCTTCACCACCCGGCTGGCCGGCGGCCGCGGCGGCCGCAACGCCTTCGAACACGAGCTGCACCGCCTGCACGTGAGGCAGAAGAACTCCACCCCCAACCACCCCACCACCTGCGGCAAGGTCGAACGTTTCCAGCAGACGATGAAGAACTGGCTGCGCGCCCAGCCCCACCAGCCGGCCACCCTGGCTGACCTGCAGGCGCTTCTCGACCGCTTCTGCGACGCCTACAATCACCACCGCCCGCATCGGTCCCTGCCGCACCGCGCCACCCCGGCAGCCGTCTATGCCGCGACCAGACCTTGACCGTGAACTGGCAGATCGTGCAGCTGGCCTGGGACGTTCATGGAAGACCGACGCCTCGGTGCGGACCATCGCCCTGGACACCGACACGGCCCGGGTGCTGCGCGCCCACCGGCAGCAGCAACGGCAGGAACGGCTGG